>JAUMCZ010000070.1:0-38012 GCA_032122215.1 Caulobacter sp. | reverse complement strand
CGCGGCAGGATCACCCCGTTGCCGGCGAAGCCGACATAGGGCGGCTTCTCGCCGAAGGTGAAGTCGACGTCGGCGTTGGCGGCCAGCTTGTCATTGCCCTTGCCGGGCAGGCCTTTCAGCAGCGTCACCCGCCGGTCGTCGAAGCCCATGCCGGCGATGCACAGCTCGCTGGTCTTCTTCGGATTGACGCTGACCGCCGGCGTCCCGCCCAGGTCCGGGCTGACCAGCACATAGTCGGAATAGCTCTTGGCCGCGTCCAGCTCGCGGGACATCTCCACACAGGCCTTCGGCTCACTGGCGCTGGTATCCAGCCGCGTCCGCCACACCGCAAACCCGTCGGGCTTGGGAATTCCCCGCCTGGGCGCATTGGCCCCCCGAGGCTTCCCGAACAGATTCCAGGCCATCGCCCCCGGCGACCGACCGCTCTTCTCCACCGTCGCCACGGAGCCCTCTGGCCCGCCCTTGCCCCCGGTGAACACCCCCGTGGTGGCGGCCACATAGCCCCCGCCGAAACTGAGCCCCAGCAGCGCCGCCACGACCACGGCGACGGTGGGGTTCAGGCCCTTGGGCATCTTGAAGTTCAGCCCCCCGAGAGGCGATTTCCGGGGGCTCGCGACCGGCGGTTCAGCGCCGTTGCCGCCGGTGTTGTCGTCGCTCGGCGCCATGGCCGCACTCCCCGAGAATAGGCTGTTTCAGGGAGGATGAGGCCGCGCCGAACGGCGGTCAATGAGGGGGTTGGAAGTTCGTGCGGGAGGGGAATTCCGCCATCCAGACCCTGGCTCCCGCCGCTCACGCAATCAGTCTGGTGTATCCGCACTCTCTGGCGCAGCGCGCAATGACGCCACGGCCCGCCCGACGGCACAACCCCATGATCACGGGATGGCCGACACCAGCGGAGAGGTCAAAATCGACGATGGGCGTGAACGGACCATTCCGCAGACTTCAGGTCCCGGTCGCCGCGAAGGGCCCAATGCGAAGCATGATGCGCCGGCAGGCGCAGAGACAACATTCAACCAACATTGAATTGGAGAAAGTTATGTCAATCAGTCGCGCCAGGTTCTGGATCGCAGGTTCCGCCGCCGCCCTCCTTCTTCTCGGAAGCGGCGGAGCGGTGCTGGCCGATGCTGTTTGGGATGCCGCGGACAAGGCCTGCAAGGGGGCCGGCGCTGACTGCTGCGCGGTCGCTGACGAAAACGGCAATCCAAAGAAGACTGGTGGCGTTCAGCACTGTACCTGCGGAATGATCATCGCTCAGGCCGGGCCCATCACGACTCTGGCGCAGCGGCAGAAACTCACCTCGTCGAAGGGCGTGAGGAAGACGCTTGCCCCGGCCAGCAAGGCGGCCACTCCCAGATAAACCTGCCGGGGCGCCGCTGGAACCGCGGCGTCCCCACCAACTTCACGGAGGTATTCCGCATGAAGAGGATCATTCTATCGGCCCTGCTCGGCGTCGGACTCCTCGCGTCCAGCGCGGTGCTTGCCGCCGACGATTGGGCTGCCGCCGACGCCGCCTGCGCGCCCGGCTGCGCGGAGGTGGGACCTGACGGTCATCCAACCTATGTCGGCGAGCGATATGGATGTGTCTCAGGCGCCCTTGTCACGGCGACGCCTCGCGACAAACTCACGCCCAGGCTCCGTCGGGAGTTCGCGGCGCGTTACGGCGTAAAGTACATCGGAGTCCGTAAGGAAAAGCCAAGCGTCAGGTAGCGGAGCGCCCGAATAACTCCGAAGACATCGAAGAGTTGTGATTTCGGTGACCGTGCACTCAGTTCTGCAGGATCAGTTGCGCCGCGGCGCGACCGGAGGGCGCCAATAAGTGCATTGTCACCGTAATTCGGGCCCAACGGCGGTCAATGAGGGGGTTCAGACCTCGCGTCGGAGGGGGAAGCCGGGGGGTGAGCGAAGGCTGCCTCCGGTCCTGCGCCCTTGCGGGGAAACAATGCAGCCGCTAGGCAGATTACCGTGCCTCGGACCTCCAAGCTCAACTTCAACCTCGTCGTGGCGACGCTTTGCCTCGCCCTGACCCTCATGGTTGTCGTGTTTCAGTCCGTCACCATCGCCAGCCGCTTCGCGCACGACAGAGAGCCCGCTCACAGCCACGGCGTCGTGGACGCGCCCTTGCTGGTGGCCGAGATCGAGCATTCGGACCACCATCCGGACGAGAGCGATGACGACCACGACGCCAAAGGCCCGGTAGGCGGCGCCCACCATCACCATGCCGACGGTGTGGGGTCCTTCGTCAACACCTGGTCCGAGGTGGTCTACAGCGCCAGGGCCGGCACCGTTCAACTGGCTGCGACCGGCGATGCCACCCCACGCGACTGGGCTCCGGACAGCCTCGAACGGCCCCCCAGACCCCTCACGAGCCGCATCTGATCGCCTCGCGTCACCTCGACGCGGGAAATCCCTTGCCTCCGTCGTGAGACTTCACATGCCACCCCGTCATCGTGCGCGCCTGTCCGCGCACCTGCTTGCCCTGCTGGCGGCGAGCGCTATCGCTGGCGTCGCCGTCGGCGCCGAACAACCGCCGGCCTCGTCACCCTTTTCGCTGACCGACGTCCTGCTTCGAGCCGGTCGCTTCGACCCTGCGCTCGACGCCGGGCTGGCCCGCGTCGACGCCGCCGAGGCGGGCGCCCGCCAGGCCGCCGTCCAGCCCAACCCGACTGTCGGGGTCGATATCGAGAACTTCGGCGGCATCGGCGGGATCGGCCTCGTGGATCGCACCGAGGCGACGATCTATTACGAGCAGACCCTGGAGCGAGGCGGCAAGCGCGAAGCGCGCGTCAGCGTCGCCCAGGCCGAGGTCAACCTGGCCCGCGCCCGTATCCTGGTTCGCCGCCTCGACCTGATAGAACAGGTGCAGGTCGCCTGGGTCGAGGCTCACTCGGCCGACGCCATGATCGCCCTTGCCGAGCGACGGCTGGCCGTGGCCGTAAGCCTGGAGCGGGATACTGCTCGCCGGGTGGCGGTGGCGCGAGACCCGCTGTTCGCCGGGGAGCGCGCTCGGACGGCCGTCGCCCAGGCCCGCATCGACCTGGATCGGGCGGGCGAGAACGCCCGTCAGGCCCGCGAGCGGCTGGTCGCCTTCTGGCGCGGACGTGACGACATCACGCTCGACCCTGCCGGCTATTTCAAGCCGGCCATTCATCCGGCCCGGCCCCTCGACGACAGCATTCCCGACCTTCGGCTGCTGGCGGCGGAGCGCGACTTCGCGGAGGCCCGCATCGGTATCGAGAAGAGCCGCGCGACGCCCGATCCCCGCCTCCGCGGCGGGGTGCGCTATCTGGCCGACGGCAACGGCGTCGCCCTCATCGTCGGCGGCTCCATCCCGCTGCAGCGCCACGACACCAACCAGGGCGCCATCGACCGCGCCCAGGCCGAAAGACTGGCGGCCGAGAAGGACATCGACGCCTGGCGCTACGAGCGTGAGCGGGAGATCAGCCGCCTGATCGCGCGACGGGCGGGCTCCATGCGCGAGATTGGCCGCATCGACAGCGATGTTCTGCCCGGCGCCCGCCGCGCCGCCGAACTGGCCCGCGACGGCTTCAACCGGGGCGGCGGAGCCTTCAGCTATCTCGACATCGCCGAGGCCGAACGCGCCATCCTCGACGCCGAAGCCCGGCGCATCGAGCTGTTCAAATCCTTCCATCTCGACACCGTGCGCCTTGATCGCCTGATGGCGACCCACGCGCCCCTCATCAGCACTCTGGAGACCCGCTAATGCGCCGCGCTCTTCCGGGCGGTCCGGCCGCCATCGCCATTGCCCTGGCCCTTCTCGCGGTTGTCGCGGTCGGCCTCGTCCTGCTTTTCAAACCTGCCAAGCCCGCGACCGGCGAAGGGGAGCACAAGGCCACCGCCGAGGCGTTCGAACGCGGTCCGCACCGGGGGCGCATGCTGCGGGATGGGCCGTTCGCCATCGAGGTGACCATCTTCGAGGATGGCGTCGACCCGGAGTTCCACCTCTACGCCTATCAGAATGACAAGCCGATCCCGCCGGGAGAGGTCCAGGCGAGCATCGCCTTGACCCGGCTGGGCGGCCAGGTCGACCGCTTCACCTTCACTGCTGTCGGCGACTACCTTCGCGGATCCGGGGTGGTCACCGAGCCTCACTCCTTCGACGTTCTGGTGCAGGCGACCTATCAGGGCGGGGCTCACCAATGGCGCTACGCCTCCTATGAAGGCCGCACGGTGATCACGGCCGAGGCCGCGCGTCAGGGTGGGGTGAAGACCGGCATCGCCGGGCCCGCCAGCATTGCCGAACTGATCGAACTGTCGGGCCGCGTCGAAGTCACGCCCGAGGGCAAGGCCGAGGTCCGCGCCGTCTATCCGGGCCGTATCCTGTCGATGCGGGCGGAACTGGGTCAACCGGTCCGCAGGGGCCAGGTGCTGGCCCGCGTCGAGTCCAGCTACAGCCTGCAGGCCTACAACATCACCGCGCCGATCAGCGGCGTCATCGTCGAGAAGAACGCCAACATCGGCGGGGTGGCCGGCGAACAGCCGCTGTTCGTCATCGCCGACGCCAGCAAGCTGCACGCCGAGTTCTTCGTCTATCCGCGCGACGCCGAACGCATCCGCGGCGGCCAGCCGGTCGAGCTGCGGACGCTAAGCGGCCAGGTGAAGGTCGCCGCCAGGGTCGAGGCGGTGTTGCCGACGGCCGATCTGGCCAGCCAGACCCTGATGGCCCACGTCGAAATCCCCGCCGCCATGGCCTCGCAGTTCCGCCCCGGCATGGCGGTCGAGGGATCGATCACCGTCTCGCGCCAGGACATCCCGCTCGCGGTCCGCACCAGCGGCCTGCAGCCCTTCCGGGACTTCACCGTGGTCTATGCCCGCGTCGGCGACACCTACGAGGTGCGCATGCTCGAACTGGGCCGCAAGACGCCGGAATGGACCGAGGTATTGGGCGGGCTGGAGCCGGGGACCGAGTACGTCACCGACGGCGCTTTCCTGATCCGGGCCGACATCGACAAGCTGGGGGCCAGCCATGACCACTGACACCCTGGCTCTTCCCGCCCCCTGGGGTGTCCTTGAGCGGATCGTCGGCCTGTCGATCCGCTTCCGCTGGGTCGTGCTGGCCCTCGTCGTGCTGTCGGCGGTTATCGGCGTCTGGAGCTTCCAGCGCCTGACCATCGACGCCACGCCGGACATCACCAACGTCCAGGTCCAGATCAACACCGAAGCCGCCGGCTTCTCGCCGCTGGAATCGGAACAGCGCGTCACCTTCCCGGTCGAGACGGCCATCGCCGGCCTGCCGGGCCTGCAGTACACCCGCTCGGTCTCCCGTTACGGGCTCAGCCAGGTGACGGCCGTGTTCGCGGACGGGACCGACATCTACTTCGCGCGCCAACTGGTCAATGAACGCCTCCAGGGCGCGCGCTCCCAGCTACCCGAGGGCCTGAGCCCGGAGATGGGTCCCATCGCCACGGGCCTCGGCGAAATCTTCATGTACACGCTGGAGGCCAGGCCCGGGGCCCGCAAGGCTGACGGGTCCGCCTGGACGCCGGAAGACCTGCGCACCCTGCAGGACTGGGTGATCCGGCCGCAGCTGCGCAACACGCCCGGCGTCACCGAGGTCAACACCATCGGCGGCTTCGAGCGGCAGTACCACGTCACCCCCCTGCCCGACCGCCTGTCGGCCTACGGACTGACCATGGCGGAGGTCGTCGAGGCCCTGAAGCGCAACAACGCCAATGTCGGCGGCGGCTACGTCGAGCGCTACGGCGAACAGTACCTGATCCGGGTGCCCGGCCAGGCCCAGGGCGTTGAAGACCTGCGAGGCATCATCGTCACCAATCGTGGCGGCGTGCCGATCCGCATCGCCGACGTCGCTGATGTCGGCATGGGCGAGGAGCTGCGGACCGGCGCCGCGACCGAGAACGGCCGCGAGGTTGTCCTGGGGACGGTGTTCATGCTGGCCGGCGAGAACAGCCGGGTCGTCGCCCGCGCCGCCGCCGAACGGCTTGAGGTCGCCGCCAGGGCGCTTCCGGCCGGGGTGATGGCCGTGCCGGTCTATGACCGGACCGAACTGGTCGAGCGCGCCATCGGCACGGTCGAGAAGAACCTGCTCGAGGGCGCGCTGCTGGTCATCGTTGTCCTGTTCCTGTTGCTCGGCAACGTCCGCGCCGCCCTGATCACAGCCGCCGTCATCCCGTTTTCCATGCTGCTGACCATCACCGGCATGGTCCAGGCTGGCGTTTCGGGCAATCTGATGAGCCTGGGCGCCCTGGATTTCGGCCTGATCGTCGACGGGGCCGTGATCATCGTCGAGAACTGCCTGAGGCGTTATGGCATCGCCCAGCACGCCAAGGGCGGCCTGCTCAGCCGCGAGGAGCGCTTCGCCCTGGCGGCCGAGGCGACCAGCGAGGTGATCCGGCCGTCCCTGTTCGGGGTGCTGATCATCACCCTCGTCTATGTGCCGATCTTCGCTCTCACCGGGGTCGAGGGGAAGATGTTCCACCCCATGGCCATCACCGTGGTCATGGCTCTCACCGCCGCCCTGGTGTTGTCCCTGACCTTCGTGCCCGCGGCGGTGGCGATGTTCGTCACCGGCAAGGTCGAGGAAAAGGAAAGCCGGGTCATGCGCGGCGCCCGCCGCTTCTATGAGCCGGCCCTGGACGCGGCCTTGCGCCTGCGGACAGCCTTCGTGGCCGGAGCGGTGGTGCTGGTCATGCTGACCGGCCTGGTCGCCAGCCGCATGGGGTCGGAGTTCGTGCCCAATCTGGACGAGGGCGACATCGCCATGCACGCCCTGCGCATTCCGGGCACAAGCCTGACCCAGGCCATCCAGATGCAGACCGCGCTGGAAGCCAGGCTCAAGCAGTTCCCGGAGGTGGAGCGGGTCGTCGCCAAGATCGGCACCGCCGAGGTGGCCACAGACCCGATGCCGCCCTCGGTCGCCGACACCTTCATCATGCTCAAGGACCGCAAGGACTGGCCCGACCCCCGCAAGCCCCGCGCGGAGTTGGTCGACGAGATGCAGGCGGCCGTCGCCAGGATTCCGGGCAACAACTATGAGTTCACCCAGCCGATCCAGATGCGGTTCAACGAACTGCTCTCGGGGGTGCGGGCGGACGTTGCGGTCAAGGTGTTCGGCGACGATCTCGATCAGTTGCTCGCCGTCGGCGACAGCATCAAGGGCGTCGTCGATGGGATCGAGGGCGCGCAGGATGTCGGGGTCGAGCAGGTCACGGGCCTGCCGGTCCTGCAGATCAAGCCAGACCGGGCCGCGCTCGCCCGGCTCGGGCTCAACATCGACGATGTGCAGCAGGTCGTCGCCACCGCCTACGGCGGCGCGGTCGCGGGCCAGGTGTTCGAGGGCGACCGCCGGTTCGATGTCATCGTTCGCCTGCCCGAGGATATCCGGCGCGATGTCGACGCCATGGGCCGGCTGCGCATTCCGCTGCCGTCCGGCGGCGAAGGGACGCGGGTCTTCGTGCCCCTGGCGGAAGTCGCCACCATCTCGGTTGAGAAGGGTCCAAACCAGATCAGCCGTGAGGACGGCAAGCGCCGGGTTGTCGTGACCGCCAATGTGCGGGGCCGGGACCTGGGGTCGTTTGTCCAGGAGGTGCGGCAGAAGGTCGGGGCCGAGGTCGAGGTTCCGCCCGGCTACTGGATCACCTACGGCGGCACCTTTGAACAGCTGATCTCGGCCGCCAGGCGGCTGCAGCTGGTTGTCCCCGCCGCGCTGCTGCTGATCTTCGGCCTGCTCTTCGCCCTGTTCCGAAGCCTGAAGGACTCAGCCATCGTCTTCTCCGGCGTGCCTCTGGCGCTGACCGGCGGGGTGGCGGCGCTGGTCCTGCGGGGCATGCCGCTGTCGATCTCGGCCGGCGTCGGCTTCATCGCCCTCTCCGGGGTGGCGGTGCTCAACGGCGTCGTCATGGTCAGCTTCATCCGCTCGTTGCGGGCCGAAGGAAGGCCGCTCGACGAGGCGATCCGCGAAGGCGCGCTGACCCGCCTGAGGCCCGTGCTGATGACCGCCCTGGTCGCCAGCCTCGGCTTCGTTCCCATGGCCTTCAACGTCGGCGCCGGGGCCGAGGTCCAGCGCCCGCTGGCCACGGTCGTCATCGGCGGGATCCTCTCCTCGACGATCCTGACCCTGCTGGTGCTTCCGGCGTTGTACCGGCTGGTCCACGCCATGCGCGGCGGCGAAGGTCGCCCGCGAAATCCTGCCGTGCTGTCAACCCATAGCGGGAGCGTCTGATGTCCCTGACCGCCAACCCTCCCGGTACAGGCCGGGGGCCGATGCACCGGTTTCTGGCCGCCGCCCTGCTCATCCTGCTGCTGTCCGCCATGGCGACGGCCAGTCTCGCCCACGGCGTGGCGGAAGGGGACAAGGGCTACATCCAGGAGACCTCGGGCTTCCTGTTCTGGCCGTTCGTCTATCTGGGGGCCAAGCACATGGTCACCGGCTACGACCACCTGCTGTTCCTGCTCGGCGTGATCTTCTTCCTCTACCGGCTCAAGGACATCAGCATCTATGTGACGCTGTTCGCCGTCGGCCACTCGGTCACCCTGCTGCTGGGCGTCCTGACCGACATCAGCGTCTCCAGCTATCTGGTGGACGCGATCATCGGCCTGTCGGTCGTCTACAAGGCCCTGGACAACCTTGGCGCCTTTCAGCGCTGGTTCGGCTTCCAGCCCTCGACCAGGGCCGCCACCCTGATCTTCGGCCTGTTCCACGGCTTTGGTCTCGCGACCAAGCTCCAGGACTTCCAGCTGTCGCCGGACGGCCTGCTCGGCAACCTGATCGCCTTCAATATCGGCGTCGAGGCCGGGCAGCTCCTGGCCCTGGGCGGCATCCTCATCGTCATGGGCTTCTGGAGACGGACCACCGGCTTCTGGCGGCACGCCTATGCGGCCAACGTCGTCCTCATGACCCTCGGCTTCATCCTGACGGGCTATCAGCTCGTCGGCTTCTTCGTCGCCTGACCGGAGACACCCCCATGTACAACGCCAACAAGCCCGACCCTTCCGAGCTTCCGTCAACCGGCAGGTTGCTGAAATCCACCGGCATCGCGGTCCTGGTCGCCTCGGCCCTGCTCGTCACCGTGGTGTTGCCCGCCGAGTATGGCGTCGATCCCACCCGCATCGGCTCCCTGCTCGGACTGACGGAGATGGGACGCATCAAGCGGCAGCTGGCGGCGGAAGCCGAGGCGGAAGTGGCGGGCGCGCCGCCGGCTGTCGCGACCGCCGCGCCGGCAAAGGCCGCGCCTTCAGCCAGCCCCGCCACCACACCGGCGGGCCAGCGCTCGGACGAGACGGTGATCACCCTCGCCCCCGACCAGGGCGCCGAGATCAAGCTGGTCATGGAGGACGGGGCGACCGCCCGCTACAGCTGGTCCAGCAGCGGCGGGAAGGTGAACTTCGACATCCACGCCGACCGGCCGGGCACGCCCTACCACGGGTACGGCAAGGGCTCTTCGCAGCGCGAGGCGGGCGAACTGACAGCCGCCTTCACCGGAAGCCACGGCTGGTTCTGGCGCAACCGCACCGGGGCGCCGGTTACGATCACCCTGAAGACCGAGGGCGACTACTCGGCGGTCAAGCGTGTCGTGTAGCCCGGACGTCCCGCCGGCCGCCGCCCCCGCATGGGCCAATTCCGCGATGTCACCGTCGTCCGGACGGCAGCCGCCAGGACAGCGCCGCCTTCAGTCGCGGGGCTTCAGCCAGTCGTGGTCCAGGGCCGTCAGGCGGGCGGTGACGTTGAACAGGAAGGCCGTCGACCAGGCGATCAGGATGACGCCGTTGGCCGCCTCGATGGCGCTCAGCAGGCGCCACCGGCTGCCCAGCACCAGGTCCCCGTAGCCCAGGGTGACGAAGGTCACCGTCGAGAAATAGAGGGCCGGCTCCAGCGCCTCGAACTGCCCCAGGGCCAGGTAGACCGCCGCATAGAACCAGATCTCCACCGTGTGCAGCGCGAAGATGCCCAGCACCACCAGCACCAGCAGCGCCGCCTGACCCAGGTGGCTGTCGTGGGCGTTCAGCCGTCGTCCGGTGTGACCCATCAGCCGGAGCAGCAGGATGATCCCCCAGAAATGGATGAGGACGGTAACGGCCACCATGGCGCTGGCCAGGGCGAGGTTGCTCGGCAGCCCGTCAAGTCTTGTCATTGGCCTGGCGCCCCGATTTCCATCGGCCAAGCTGACGCCAGGAGCCACCGACTGGTCAACCCTGCCCGGAAGGCCGCCGCCGGGCCGACCCGGTCAGAGCCTCCAGCCGCCGCTGTCGCCGTTGACGTCGCCGTTGATCTTCATCGGGTGCTCGGGCTTGCCGCCGCCGTTGACGTCAAGCCGCGGAATGGTCTGGCCGACGGATAAGGTGAGCGTCAGCTTCCCCGCCGCCTGCTGAAGCTGGACACCAGGGTAAGGGCCTGAATTGCGGTCACAGTGCACTAAATTGTGCAGGATCGGTTGGGCTGCGGTGCGGCAGGAAGGGGCCAATAGGGGCACCATCCCCATGGTCTGTAGGGGGCGATGTCATCCTCCACCCTCCCGCTGAACAGCTGTGATCTGTCAGACGGGCTGTTGCGGGTCTATGGAACAGGAAGACAGGGCCATCGTCCGGGAGAGCCTCAGGAATTTGGCCGTTGGAGACCAGACTGTTTCAATGCGCGACCATCCAAGCCTGCCCCTGACCGGCTATCCGGACATTCCCGTCGCCGAGCAGATCGCTCGGCTCGATGCCTTTCAACGGTCTATGAGCACCCGCCGCACCGTGCGGGAATTCGCCGCGACGCCGGTGCCGAGGGCCATCGTGGAACTGGCGCTCCTGACCGCCGGGTCGGCTCCATCGGGCGCAAACCATCAGCCCTGGTTTTTCTCCGTCATCGAGAGCCCGGCCGCCCGGGCGCGAATTCGCGCGGCAGCCGAAGCCGAGGAGCGTGAATTCTACGCCAGCAAGGCCCCGCAGGAATGGCTGGACGCCCTTGCCCCGCTCGGTACGGATCCAGACAAGAGTTTTCTCGAGGTGGCGCCGGTCCTGATCGCGATTTTCGGTCAGCGGCGAGGGGGGGCAAGCCCCGGCGACGACAAGAAGAACTACTATGTCCCCGAGAGCGTCGGTATCGCCACGGGTCTGTTGATTGCGGCGCTGCATTCCGCCGGCCTTGCGACGCTGACCCATACGCCGGCGCCCATGGCGTTCCTGTCTGACATCTGCGGGCGCCCGGCTTCCGAGAAGCCGTTCCTGCTGCTTGTCGCCGGGCGCCCGGCCGCCAATGCGACCGTTCCTGTCGCCGCCCTGAACAAGAAGCCGCTCGCTGCGATCGCCAACTGGATATGATCTGGCGAGCAATGATCGCTGAAGGGAGGTCAGGTGTCAGGAGCTCCTGTCACCTGATCTGAATCAGCCGTGTAGCCAGCGCGCGGCGCAAGGGTCAGGCTCGTGCGACAATCGGCTGCCTACTTTGTCGCTCCGGGCGGTCTATTTCCATCGCGGGAGGCGCAAACGACGTGATCGACTACGACCTGGATGAGGACGGCAATGTCCTGCTGGCGTCGATCGTCCACAGTCCGATCGCCTCGGTCATCAGCAACCCCCGTCTGGCGGACAACCCGATCATCGCCGTGAACCAGGCGTTCTGCGCGCTCACGGGATATGGTGAAGACGAAATTCTCGGCCGAAACTGCCGGTTCCTGGCGGGGCCCGCGACGGAACCCTGGCTGACCGAGCGTATTCGCCAGGGCACCCGGGACCGCAAGCCGACACTGGTCGAAATCCTCAACTACAAGCGCGACGGACAACCCTTTCGAAACGCGGTGCTGGTGGCCCCTATCTTCCTGCCGACCGGTGAACTGGAGTATTTCATCGGCTCGCAGGTGGAGCTCGAACAGGACGATGTCGGTCCTTCGTCCAACCGCCATCATCATGCGGTGCAGGTCGTTCGAACCCTGTCCACGCGCCAGCGCGAGGTGCTGCAGCAGATCGCGCGGGGCTACCGAAGCAAACAGATCTCATTCCATCTGGGCCTCAGCGAGAAGACAGTGAAGATGCATCGCGCGCTCATCCTCGAGAAGATCGGCACCCATAACATCGCCGACGCCATCCGGCTGGCCGTAGAGGCCGGACTCTAACGCGTTCCGACAGTTTGGAACCGGCTGTCGGAACAAGCGCGCGACAAGGAAGACCCTCGAGCAGGTGATTTGAGTCCATCAAATCATGCCCCGCTGCAGGCAAGTTCCCGGTCCAGACCTCCGTGAATACGGCCTAAAGGCCGTATGGTGCTTATCAGTCCAAACGCCTATTCCCTTTGCCAACGGCTAATCCCGGCTTCGCCTGCTACAGCGATTTTCAGATCCGGAGACGTAAGCCGAAAGCAGAGGATGACTGAAATGCCGACGATTGAGATCGGGCAATACCTGCTCGTCTATAACGCCTTCTCTTTTACATTCGCTACAATGGCGGCAGCTACATTATTTCTGTGGTTTGGTCGGTCTCAGGTTGGGCCCGCCTACAAGACAGCCCTGACGATCTCAGGCCTCGTGTGCGCCATCGCCGCCTATCACTACTTCCGCATCTTCGAGAGCTGGGAAGCCGCCTATGAAGTTCGCGGCGGGGTCATCACCGCGACAGGCCAGGCCTTTAACGACGCCTATCGCTATGTCGACTGGCTGCTGACGGTTCCGCTCCTTCTCATCGAGCTGATCCTGGTCATGCGGCTCAGCCAGCAGGAGACGATGTCAAAGTCGCTCAAGCTCGGCTTTGCCGCCGCCCTGATGATCGTTCTGGGCTACCCGGGCGAAATCGCCGATGACAATACGACCCGGGCCATCTGGGGTACGCTGTCCAGCATTCCGTTCCTGTACATTGTCTGGGAGCTGTTCAAGGGCCTCGGCGACTCGATCGAGCGTCAACCGGAGAGCGTGCGCGGCCTGATCAAGCAGGCCAGACTGCTGACCTTTGCGTCCTGGGGCTTCTATCCCATGGTCTACATGATCCCCTACACCAACATCGGCGGCGGCGCCGTGGAGACCTATGTCCAGGTTGGCTACACGATCGCCGATATCATCGCAAAGGCCGGTCTGGGTATCCTGGTTTACTTGATCGCGGTCCGTAAATCCCAGGTGGAATACGGCGAAACGACAGCCCGTCAGGCCGTCCAGGCCTGATCGCTCAGGACTGACCCAAGGTCCGGACAGGCCCATGGCCTGTCCGGACAGCGTCGTAGCGGAGCAGTCATCTTGCCCCCTCTTCCTGCCCCGCAAAGCGCTCCGGGCGGCCTGCTTCCGGGTCCGGGCCCGCTGATCCTTGCCTCAGCCCTGGCGCTGCTCGCCCTCTTGGCGGGGCTGCCTCTGTCGGGCGGGGTGACGACGACCCTGGCCTGCCTGGCCATGTTGGTGTTCGGCCTTCCCCACGGCGCGCTGGATCTGGAGCTCATTCGCGCCAGACTGTCCGGGCCGTGGACAGGCATGGTCAGTCTCGCTCTGCTCTATCTGGGGCTGGCTGGCGTCATGTACGGCCTGTGGCGGGTCCAACCGGTTCTGGCCCTCGCGGCCTTCATCGCCATCTCCGTCGCCCATTTCGCCGAAGACTGGGACGGCGCCGGGTCCCGCATGCTCGAAGCCGGGCTGGCGCTGGCGCTACTGGCCTCACCCACGCTGCTGCACCGGTCGCAACTGGACCTGATTTTTGCGGGCCTGACCGGGCGCGCGGGGGCATCCCTTGTCACCGACGCGCTGAGCGTGATGGCCCCGGTCGCCATCGGCCTGGCTCTGATCGCGCTCGTCTCGCTCTGGCGCATCCGGCGACGGGACCAGGCTGTCGGTGGAGCGGTTGCGTTGATCGGGATGGTCGTGTTGCCGCCTATCGCCGGCTTTGCCCTGTACTTTTGCCTGTTTCATTCGCCCCGGCACTTCCGCGCCAGTCTGGGCGCCCTGGACCGGGCGGCGTTCCGCAGCTGGGGCCCTGTTGTAATCCCCCTTACCCTGGCCGCCGGTGCGATCGCGGCCCTGCTGTTCGGCCTTGAGGTTCGCGCCGCCTCCATTGATCGGATCACCGCGGCCAGCTTCATGACCCTGTCGATCCTGACCGTACCCCATATGCTGGCGCCCCTGCTGGTCGCGCGTCTCGCGGGGCCGGGCAC
This sequence comes from Caulobacter sp., assembly GCA_032122215.1. Lineage (GTDB taxonomy): Bacteria > Pseudomonadota > Alphaproteobacteria > Caulobacterales > Caulobacteraceae > Caulobacter. The sequence continues at coordinate 23,932 of JAUMCZ010000070.1, read as the reverse complement.
ACTGCGCCGCGCCAGGCAGACAGCGGGACCGTAATTTCCCGTTCAAACTTCCTGCGGGAGGGCGTAGCCGGCTGTCGTGCGCCGGCCTAAGGCGAACCGGTTCGGGCGACTCTGGAGCGAGGCGAACCACCACAGACCGGCTGCGCAGGCCCCCGAAGCCCCGCCCCAAGTCGGTCGGAGCGCAAGGCGCCGCTCGCGGTGGCGGGACGCCTTCGCTCAAAGGGGATGTCTCCCTGTCAATCTATGTCAGTATGGGCTGTCGCCTTCTCCATAGAACGCCACTCTTGTCCCGCGCCCAACGTCTCCTCGACCTGATCCAGCTCCTCCGCCGCCACCGCCGCGCCGTCGCCGGCGCCGTGCTGGCCGAGGAACTCGGCGTTTCCCTGCGCACCCTCTACCGCGACATCGAGACCCTCAAGGCCCAGGGCGCCCACATCGAGGGCGAGGCCGGGGTCGGCTATGTCCTGCGCTCCGGCTTCCTGCTGCCGCCGCTGATGTTTTCGGAGGAAGAGATCGAGGCGCTGGTGCTTGGCTCGCGCTGGGTGTCGCAGCGGGCGGACGGGCCGCTGGGGCTGGCGGCGCAGACTGTGCTGGCCAAGGTCGGGGCGGTGTTGCCGCCGGATCTGAAGGCGGGGATCGAGGCCTCCGGACTGCTGATCGGGCCCGGCGAGGTGATCGCCGCGGGCGGGCCGGACCTGGCCGCCATCCGCCAGGCCATCCGGTCGGAGCGCCGGATGCGGATCGCCTATGCCGACGAGGCGGGGGCCGTGACCAGCCGCACCATCTGGCCCTTCGTCCTGGCCTTCTACGACCGGGTGCGGGTGGTGGCCGCCTGGTGCGAGATGCGCCAGGGTTACCGCCATTTCCGGACCGACCGCATCAGCGTGCTCGAGGTCACGCCGGCGCGCTATCCCCGCCGCCGCGCCGCCCTGCTGAAAGAGTGGCGCCTGCTGCGCGACATCCCGGAGCAGTGAGTCCGGGGTCGACGCCTCCTGACAGAAACTGACAGCAGGGCTGTTTAAGAGGTCTTCCCGCCGGCGCCGTTTCCTGCGCGCCGCCTTTGAGGAGACTTCCCATGCCCGACTTCAACGTCCTGCTGCTGCACGTCGCCGACCATGCCGCCAGCGCCGCCTTCTACGAGACGCTGCTGGGGCTGCCCATCCTCGAGCAGAAGGACGACTTCGCCATGCTGCCGCTGCGGGACGGGGTCATGCTGGGCCTCTGGGCCCGCCGGACGGTCGAGCCGCGGAGCTCGGGCCAGTCCGGCGCCAGCGAGATCGCCTTCACCGCCCCCGACGCGGCCGCCGTCCTGGCGCTCCACGCCGACTGGCGGGAGCGGGGCCTGACCATCCTGCAGGCCCCGACGGCCATGGCCTTCGGCACGACCTTCGTCGCCCTCGACCTCGACGGCCACCGCCTGCGGGTCTTCGCTCCGCCGGCCGGCTGACGGTCCGGTCCCGGGCAGGGCAGGCCCTGTGGTGACAGCGCACAGAACCTTGCGGCTTCCCTTTCCACCGTCACTCGACCGCTTCCTGGATCAGCGCGCGCCGCGCCTGGACCCGGCCCGGCCCAGCGCTCTGAACAGTTCGGCCACGGCCGCCACAAGGCCCGCGGCCCGGAGCGCCCGGCTTCGCCTGATCCGGTATGTCGAACGGGTCGTCATTGCGCCTCTCCTCTTTGCAAAGGTGGGCTCCATGCCGGTATCGGGGTGTTTGAAGGACAGGACCCCGGCATCGAGCGCACTCGATGCGGTCCGACATCACGATCGCCATCGATCGTCAGAGGGGCCCGGGCCGCGGCTGAACGATGCGCTGTCGATGGCGTATGGGCCAATAACAAGTGCTTATGTGCCGAATAAGCAAGTAGTATAAAGTATATCAACATGCCGGCCGATCGGTGTCGGCAGAGCGCCTTCAGGCTGGGAAAACAACGACCGCGACACACTGATCACGATCACTGAATCGGCGAGCGTAAGGCGCTATCGAGGTCTATAAATCGCTGAGGCCGGTGTTGACGCGACGGGACTAAACATTCATTAGCCTTTCCTCCACGGGTCCGGGCCCCTCTGGCAGCCGAGGCGTCGGCCGCGATGTCGGACTCCCGCATGGATGGCGTAACGCAGCGCCTGTTTCATTTTTCAGGGGTGCGGGATGCTTGAGTCCCTTCCGTTTCTTGCCGCCAGCTATGTCGGTCAGCCGATCTGGCTGTGGATCGCCTTCCTGGCCTTCATCGGCTTTCTGCTGTGGATCGACCTGGGGGTCGTGAACAACAAGGACGGGGTCGTCTCCGCCAGACGGTCCGCGGCCATGTGGGCGTCGTTCGCCTCGATCGCCGTCGCGTTCGGGGCCTATGTCTACTTCGTGTATGAGCCTGATGCGCGCTACTACATGAGCCCTGACAATCTGAACCAGCAGGCCGTCCTGCAGTATTTCACCGGCTACCTGCTCGAGACCGCGCTCGCCTTCGACAACATCTTCGTCATCGGCATGATCTTCACCTTCCTGGCGGTGCCGCGAGAGTACCAGCACCGTGTCCTGTTCTGGGGGATCATGGGGGCGATCGTTTTCCGGGCGATCTTCATCTCCCTGGGCGCGGCGATCGTCAACGAGTTCACCTGGGTGCTGTTCATCTTCGCCGCCTTTCTGATCTTCACGGGCTGGAAGATGATCTTTGGCGGCGCTCAGCAGATGGATCTCAATCAGAACCTCGTCCTGAAGTTTCTCCGGAAACGGATGCGGATCACCGACACCATCGACAACCACAACTTCTTCGTCAGAAAGCCGGACCCGAAGGGTTCAGGCCGCCTCGTGCTGTTTGCGACCCCGCTGTTCCTGGCCCTGGTCATGGTCGAGGTGGTCGACGTCATCTTCGCCGTCGATTCCGTGCCGGCGATCTTCGCGGTCACGAAAGACCCCTTCATCGTCTACACGTCCAACATCTTCGCCATCCTGGGCCTGCGGTCGATGTACTTCATGCTCGCCGAGGCCGTCGCCCGCTTCAAGTATCTGAAGTACGGGCTGTCGTTGGTGCTGGTGCTGATCGGGGTCAAGATCGTCTGGAACTTCGGCCTCTACAAGGCGTGGAAGGACATGACCGGCGCGCCGCTCGTGCCCTATCTCGAGCCGCAGTGGTCGCTCGCGGCGACCCTGGTCCTGATCGGCGGCTCGATGCTTTACTCCTGGATCAAGACGCACGACGCCGGGCACGGGCATGGACGCTCGTCCCGGTGACGCCTTGATCACCGGCAGCGAAGCGGCGCCCGAACGTCTTGCTCTGTAGGCCCGGCCGCGGCGCGGGATAGTGAACCCCGCCTCGATCCGCCCCTTTTAGCGATACCGCCCGGCCGCCAGGTCGTGCTCGCCGCGTTCGTGGACGATGTTGGCGCGGCCGACCAGCAGGTCGTCGACCAGACCGATGCGGTCGGTGTCCTTGGCCGGATAGGGCAGGGAGTGGAGGATGAAGCGCATGGCGTTCAGCCGGGCCCGCTTCTTGTCGTCCGACTTGACCACGCTCCAGGGGGAGTCGGCGGTGTCGGTGTGGAAGAACATCGCCTCCTTGGCGCGGGTGTAGTCGTCCCACTTGTCGAGCGAGGCCAGGTCGACCGGCGACAGCTTCCATTGCTTGAGCGGGTGGACCTGGCGCTCCTTGAAGCGGCGGCGCTGTTCGTCGCGGCTGACCGAGAACCAGAACTTGATCAGGTGGATGCCGCTGCGCACCAGGTTGCGCTCGAACTCCGGGGCCTGGCGCAGGAATTCGTCGTACTCGGCGTCGGTGCAGAAGCCCATGACCCGCTCGACCCCGGCCCGGTTGTACCAGCTGCGGTCGAACAGCACGATCTCGCCGGCCGTCGGCAGGTGCTGCACATAGCGCTGGAAGTACCACTGGCCGCGCTCGACCTCGCTGGGTTTCTCCAGGGCCACGACGCGGGCGCCGCGCGGGTTGAGATGTTCCATCACCCGCTTGATGGCCCCGCCCTTGCCGGCCGCGTCGCGGCCCTCGAACAGGATGACCACCCGCTGGCGGGATTCCTTGACCCAGGCCTGCAGCTTGAGCAGCTCGGTCTGCAGCACGAACTTCTCGGTCTCGTAGTCGCGGCGCAGCATGCGGTAGCGGTAGGGATAGGCGCCGCGCCGCCAGTCGTCGGCCAGGTCGTCGCGGGTGCGGCGCGGGCTGCCGCCCTGGGCCGGCAGGCCGAGAGATTTGCGCAGGCTGACGGCGTCGTCGGGAGCGTCGCCCTCCAGGATGGCGGCGACGCCGTCCTTGTCGTCGATCGATTTCAGAGCGACCAGTTCGGCGTCGCGGGCGGAACTGATGGCCTCGCCGATCGTCGTCCGTTCAGCCTGTTCGGCGGTGACCGGGACGATGTCGGCGGCGGTCTTGTGCGCTGTGCTCATGGTCGACGGAGCCTCGCGAAAAAATGGACAGAGGGTCCTGTTGCGCCCGGCCGCCGCGCCCCGCCTTGACCCTGATCAAGAACACGCGGCGCCTCCCATCGCCGACCGGGCGAAACCCGGCGCCATCACCCCGACACACCCGTCACCATCCCCCACGCGACCCCGGCCGGATCCAACAGGCCATGTCGACGCAAACGACTGACTTATCAATTACTTAGTCTGTAGATCCGGCGGCGGAGCTGCTATACTGGCCGCCGCTTCGACGAGGCGGCCCCGACACCCCCCCTTTCAAGGGACGCGGGCGGGCGCCAAAAGGACGTTTAGTTCGGCCAGATCATCGGATTGGGCCCTGCAGGTTGGGAAGACTGATGATCAAGGCGAAGATGACGAAGCTCTCGATCCTGGGGGCCGTCGTGGGGATCGCGCTGGCGGGGCTGGGCGGATCGGTGATCAGCCCGGCTCCCGTCCAGGCCGCATCGAAAGCCGACAAGCTGACCGCCAGGCGGCTGAAGCAGTGCATGACCGTGCTGGAGCCGGCCACCGACCACGCCGAGGCCGCCCTGGCCGCCGGCGAGGGGATGGACAGCCCAGGCGCCGACTACAAGGGCTTCTGCGCGGCGATGACCAGGCATGACGCCATCCTCACCGACGACGCGCGCAACCTCGCCGTCTGTGAAGGCATTCCTCTGGAAGGACAGGACGAAGCCACCGTGCTCGGCCTGCTCAGCGAGCTGAAGTACAACCGCGAGGCCATCGCCGAGTCCCGCCAGGTGGTCTGCCAGGCCGCCAACCCGGGGTAGACCTTTTACGTTTTGAGCCCGTCCGGGCTCAGGCGCGAAAGCTTGTCCTTGACCTAGCGGCAGTGAGGGGCCAAACGGCCCCGAAAGAGCCCAATCGGAGGAAAGCTCATGCGCGTTGGCGTGCCCAAGGAGATCAAACCTGGCGAACATCGCGTGGGCCTGCCGCCCACGGCGGTCCGTGAGTATGTCGCCCGGGGCCACAAGGTGCTGATCGAGACCACGGCGGGCGCCGGCGCCGGCTATTCGGACGAGGCCTATGTCAAGGCGGGCGCGTCGATCGCCCCCGACGCCGCCACCGTCTTCGCCCAGTCGGACATGATCGTGAAGGTCAAGGAACCGCAGAAGGTCGAGTGGGAGCGCCTCGAGCCGCGCCACATCCTCTTCACCTACCTGCACCTGGCCCCCGACCCGGCCCAGACCGAAGGCCTGATCGCCTCGGGCTGCGCCGCCATCGCCTACGAGACCGTCACCGACGCCAAGGGCGGCCTGCCGCTGCTGGCCCCGATGAGTGAAGTCGCCGGCCGCATCGCCGTCTTCTCGGCGGCCGAGACCCTGCTGAAGCACAACGGCGGCATGGGCCTGCTGCTCTGCGGCGTCCCCGGCGTGCCCCCGGCCCGCGTGGCGGTGCTGGGCGGCGGTGTGGTCGGCATGAACGCCGCCCGCATGGCCATGGGCCTGAATGCCGAGGTGGTCGTGCTGGAACGGTCCATCCCGCGGATGCGCGAGCTGGACGACATCTTCATGGGCCGGGTGCTGACCCGCTACTCGACCCTGGACGCCATCGAGGAAGAGATCCTGAAAGCCGACGTCGTCATCGGCGCCGTGCTGACCGCCGGGGCCGCCGCGCCCAAGCTGATCAAGCGCGAGGACCTCGTCCGCATGAAGCCCGGCAGCGTGCTGGTCGATGTCTCCATCGACCAGGGCGGCTGTTTCGAGACCAGCCACCCGACCACCCACGCCGAGCCGACCTACACCGTCGACGGCGTCGTCCACTACTGCGTCGCCAACATGCCGGGCGCCGCGCCGCGCACCAGTTCCGAAGCCCTGGTCCACGCGACCCTGCCCTTCGGCCTGGCCCTGGCCGACCACGGCCTGGACGCCCTCAAGCGGGACAATCACCTGGCCAAGGGGCTCAACGTCCTCGGCGGCCAGCTGACCCACCCGGCCGTGGCCGAGGCGCTCGGCAAGCCGTTCGTCGATCCCTACGGGGCCTGGGCCTAGGCTCTGCCGGCGGTCGGCAGAAGTTCCACCATCTCGCCGACCTGCTCCGTGTAGTCGAACACCACCGAGCCATAACTTGAAAGGCAGGCGGTAAAGCGAAACCGCCTGCCCCCGCTTACGTCGTCGATGCCGTAGATGGCCTGGCCCTTGTCGGTCTCGTCGAGGTCCAGGCTGACGCTGTGTCGGTCCGAAGGGCGGGTTCTCTCAAAGTCGGTGACACCAGAGAAAGTTACGCTGTGGAGCTCGGTGACGCCGCCGGCTCCCGGCGCCGCAACGACCAGAGCGATCTCGCCGGCCTCAAGATCGACGATGAACCGCCGGACCATGCCCTCCTCCAGGTCGTTGGACCTGAAGTAGCTCAGCCTCCTCACCGAATCCGCGCCTTCCACTGCTCACGGGTCTGTCCCCAGGCGTCGACCGGCTTGTCCTCGAAGGGCGGCGGCAGCCGGCTCGGACCCCAGTTGGTCGAGCCCAGCTTTTTGGCCACCAGCTGGCTGGCCGTGTTGGCCGGGTCGATGGTGTGGATCACCTCGGTCCAGCCGAGCGTATCGAACGCCCAGTCGATGGTCGCCTCGGCCGCCTCGACAGCATAGCCCTTGCCCCAGGCCTTCTTGAGCAGGGCCCAGCCGACCTCGGTCCCCGGCCAGCCTTCCGGAACCCAGGGCCCGATCCGGCCCAGCCATTCGCCAGTTTCCTTGTCGAGCACGCTGAACATCGCATAGCCCTCCAGCGCCCAGGCCCCGGCCATGCTCATCATCCCGCGCCAGGCGGCCGGGCGTTCCTGCGGTCCGCCGATGAAGCCCGAGTTCTCCTCATCGGCCATCAGCTCGGCCCAGCCGTCGAAGTCCTCGCGCGCTGTCGGGCGCAGGATCAGGCGGGCGGTGGTCAGGGTGGGGCCGGGTGCGATCATGGGCAAAGCCTACAACGAAAAAGGCGCCCGGGAAGGGGCGCCTTTGTCTGGATTTCGTGAAGCGCGGGGCTCCACCGGATCTGAGCAGGGGGGAGGTGTCAGACCCGGTGGAGCGAGGCGCGGCGCATCAGGCGCCGAACGCGCGGGAAGCCATTTCCAGCTGGGCGATGCCCAGAATGGCGATGACGGGGATGGAGGCCAGGATCAGGCTGGCGAGGTTGGAAATGCGAGCGGTCATGTCAGTAGTCCCTCAGTTGATGTTGGCGGCGCGTCCCTGCGCTGCTGTGATTTGAGGTATACTGAAGGGGGCCTGAAAAGGCTTGTTAAGGCTGCGTCATGACGTCGTTGTAAGAGAGTAACGCGGGTGTAATGCGGTTACGGGAGTGTAATCATCCTGGTGGGTGCTTCGCGGGCCACCTTCTCCCGACAAGCGGGAGAAGGGACGCTCAGCTCTCCGCCTGCTCCAGCAGGAAGTGCGCCCTCAGCGCCGCGATCGGCTGGGCCCGCTGTTCCTGCCAGGCTTCGACATGAACGTTGGCGATCCGGCGGCCGACCTTCTTGATCTCGGCCCGGGCGTAGGTGGTCAGCGACCGGCCGGAGCGCAGGTATTCGATCGAGACGTCGATGACCCGTGGCTGCCTGGCCTGGCCTTCCCTGACCTGCAGCTGGGCCAGCGCCGTCATCTCCATGAAGCTGCCCAGCACTCCGCCGTGGATGGCGGGAAGCATCGGGTTGCCGACGATGTGGTTTCCGAACGGCAGAATCATCGTCATCTCGTCCCCGGCCAGCTCGGCCCGCACCCCCAGGAAGCGGGCGTAGGGGATGCGTTCCAGCATGGCGACCAGACGGTCGGCGGCGTCGCTCATGACTTCACCTCCAGATTGGCAAGACGGTGAGGGCCCTTGCTGGAGTCGAGCATGAAGGCGGCGGCGGCCGAGGCGACCAGATCCTCCGCCGTCTCGTCGTAGGCCACGGCCCGCACGAAGGCGACCGAGCGGGTGACCTTGTAGCACTCGGCCTTGGCGAAGATGGCCTTGTGAGGCTTGGCGGCCCGCATGTAGTCGATGCGCAGGTCGAGGGTGGCGATGATCTTGAACTCCTTCATCGCCAGATGAACCGCCGAGCCGCAGGCGTGGTCGAGCAGGGCGGTCACCACCCCGCCGGCAATGACGCCGGTGTCGGGGTCGCCGACCATGATGTCCTTGTACTCGGCCTTCATGATGGCGGCGCCGCCGGTCATGCTGACGAGCTCGAAGCCCATCTCGCGGGCGTAGGGACTGCCCTGGCTCATGCCTTGGGCCATGTTGTGCGCAATGGCGTCTTTGTCGCTCATGGATGGGTCTTACGGCTCATGCCGCCCTATATCCAGCCTTGGCGGAGCCTTCCGCCGTGCGGAACGTATCTCTGCCTATGCTGAAACCCGAACAGCTCCTCTGTCCGACGCCGAAGGGCCTCTACTGCCCGCCCGGCGACTTCTACATCGATCCGGTGGCCCCGGTGGCGCGGGCGGTGGTCACCCATGGCCATGCCGACCATGCCCGCTCGGGCCACGACAATGTTCTGGCCACACCCGCCACCCTCGACATCATGGCCACCCGCTATGGCGAGGACTTCGCCGGGACCCGTCAGCAGTCGCCCTACGGCCAGACCACCACGCACAACGGCGTCGAGATCACCCTCGTCCCGGCCGGCCACGTGCTGGGCTCGGCCCAGGCCGTGGTCCGGCACAAGGGGATGACCATGGTCGTCAGCGGCGACTACAAGCGCCGCCGCGACCCCACCTGCGAGGCTTTCGAGCCGGTCCCCTGCGATGTCTTCATCACCGAGGCTACCTTCGGCCTGCCGGTGTTCAGGCACCCCGACGACGCCGGCGAGGTCGGCAAGGTCATCGCCAGCGTGAAGCAGTTCCCGGAGCGCGCCCACATGCTGGGCGCCTATGCGCTGGGCAAGGCGCAACGGGTGATCAGGTTGTTGCGCGAGGGCGGCTGGGACCGGACCATCTATGTCCACGGGGCCATGGAGCGGCTGAACCGGCTTTACGAAGAGCACGGCGTCGATCTCGGGCCTCTCGAGCCCGCCACCATCGAGAAGGGCCGCGACTTCGCCGGTGAGATCATCGTCTGCCCTCCCTCGGCCCTGGCCGACCGCTGGAGCCGCCGCTTCGCCGATCCGGTCAGCGCCTTCTGCTCGGGCTGGATGAGCGTGCGCGCGCGGGCCCGGCAGCGGGCCGTCGAGCTGCCTCTGATCATCAGCGACCACGCAGACTGGGACGAACTGACCGACACCCTGACCGAGGTGTCGCCAGGCGAGGTGTGGATCACCCACGGGCGGGAAGAAGGGCTGCTGCGCTGGTGCGAACTGCGTGGCCAGCCGGCCCGGGCCCTGGCCCTGGTCGGCTACGAGGACGAGGACGCCGAATAGGGCTTTACGGATATCACGGGTCTGTTACCGTCCTTCACGGGGCTGTGAAAACAGCGAGGTTTCAGATGCGAGCTTTCGTCGCCGCCTGTGCGGTCATGCCCCTGTTCCTGGCCGCCTGCGGGCAGGGCTCACCGCCCACCAGTTCAGACGAGGCCTCTACGTCGGTCGATGCCCGGCAACTGAGCCAGGCCCCCGGCAAGCCTTCAGCAGATGGCGCAACCAAGGCGAAGGCCACCGCGGCGACGGCGGCCGGCGAAGCGCCGCTGCCGGTCCTGCCCATGCTGGCCTATGCCTACAGCTTCCGGCTCGAACTGCCAGCCGACAAGGCGCGCGGCCTGCTGGCCCGCCACCAGGAGGCCTGCGAGAACGCCGGACCGGCCCTGTGCCAGGTGGTTGCGGCCAACAGCAACGCCGAGGGCCGCGACCAGGCGTCCGGCCAGCTGCAGATCCGGGCCCAGCCCGCCTGGCTGAAGGCTTTCCGGGCCCGCCTGGGGACAGACGCCAACGGCGCCGGCGGCAAGGTGCTCAGCGAAACCACCGAGACCGAGGATCTGACCCGCTCGATGGTCGACACCGAGGCCGCCATCCGCAGCGCCACGGTGATGGAAACGCGGCTCGAGCGGTTGCTGGCCGAGCGACCCGGCGACCTGCAGGACGCGCTGCAGCTCGAACAGGAGCTGGCCCGGGTGCGCGGGACCATAGACGCCACGCGCTCGGCTCTGGAGGTCATGCGCGGCCGGGTGGCGATGGCGAAGCTGACAGTGGACTACGTCTCCAGCGGTGTGGCAGCCCCTGACGGGGTCGGTTCGCCGGTCAAACAGGCCGTGGACAATTTCCTGCGCAATCTGGTTCTGGCGCTGGCCGGCCTGATCAACCTCGTCTCCTTCCTGCTGATCCCGGCCCTGGTGGTCGCCGTCTCGGTCTGGGCGGTCCTCCGCTGGCGGACCCGTAGATCGGCGGCCAGGGCGGCGGCGATCAACCTCGAGCGCGGATCCGCATAACGCGAATCTCCTTGTCATCGGCCTCCGGGCGGGATCAGTCTCGGCTGGTCTTTCCCGGAGCGCCAATGGCCCGCCGCGCCGCCCAGCCCTACCGCCGTCTCGACGCCGCCATGGTGGCGACGACGGCCGCCCGGCTGCGCGACCGGGTGGCCGAAAGGTTCCCGGACGCCGGATTGTCGGGCGTTGCAGACGAACTGGCCCGCAACGCCTCGATCGCCGGCAAGCAGGCCCATGCCCTGACCCAGCCCTATTACGGGCTGCGCTTCCTGCTGGTGCTGATCATCCTCGCCGGTATCGCGGCCCAGGTCTGGGCCGCGCAGCTCGTCGACTGGTCGGCGCTGGCTCGCACCCCCGATCCCGTGACCCTGACACCGGTGATCGAGTCGGCGGTCAATCTGCTGCTGCTCGTGGCCGCCGGATCATGGTTCATCCTGACCCTGGAAGAGCGGCTGCGGCGATCTCGGGTGCAGCACTGGCTGCATCAGCTGCGGGCCTTCGCCCACGTCGTCGACATGCACCAGCTGACCAAGGATCCGACCGTGATCCTCAACGCCGGACCGAAGACGGCGTCTTCGCCCGAGCGCGACATGACCCGCTTCGAGCTGGCCCGCTATCTGGAATACTGCGCCGAGATGCTGGCCCTGACCGGCAAGCTGGCGGCGGTGATGGCCGGCGAGAGCGACGACCATGTCATCATCGCCGGGGCCAGCGATGTCGAGAACCTCTGCACGGACCTCGGGCGCAAGGTCTGGCAGAAGATCATGATCCTCGGTGAGCTCGACGAGCGGCGATAGAGCGTCCTTCGACACGCCCGCGATGCGGGCTGCTCAGGATGACGGGCAGGGTTGGAATTCACCAAAGCAAGTCATGCTGAGCAGCGGCCGTAGGCCGCGTGTCGAAGCACGCACAGGCCCTCAGGCCGCCGAGTTATCTTTCCGCCGCAGCCGCGCCAGCCGGCGCAGGCGCCGCCAGAAGCGGGTCTTTTCCGGTTCCGGGTAGGGCTGCAGGTTCTTGAGGAACTCTTCGGCGCAGGACCGCCAGCTGAACTTCTCGGCGAAGGTGCGCACCACCTTGCGATCCAGCTCCAGGCAGGCGAGGCAGGCTTCCTTCAGTCCCTCGGTCTTTCCGGGCGCAAGCGCGCCGGCGTTGCTGTTCGGGATGATGTCGATCGGCCCCGGCGCGCTGAAAGCCGCCACCGGCGTGCCGGCCGCCATGGCTTCCAGGATCACCAGTCCGAAAGTGTCGGTCAGCGAGGGGAAGACGAAGACATCGGCGCAGGCGAAATAGGCGGCCAGCTCGTCGCCGAACTTGGCGCCGGCGAACACGACCTCCGGATACTTGTGCGACAGCTCCTCACGCTGCGGGCCGTCGCCGACCACAACCTTGGTGCCGGGCAGGTCGAGGCAGGCGAAGGCCTCGATGTTTTTCTCGACGGCCACCCGGCCGACATTGAGGAAGATCGGCCGCTTGAGATCCTTGAAGATATCGGGCTCGCGCCGGGTCGGGTTGAAGATGTCGGTGTCGACGCCGCGCGACCAGGGCGAGATGTTGCGGAAGCCGTGGGCCTCCAGCTCGTCGCGCATGGTCGGGGTGGCCACCATCAGCCGCCCCGACGGCTTGTGGAACCACTTCATGTAGGCGTAGCCCGCCGCCAGTGGCAGCGGCAGGCGGGCGCTGACGTATTCCGGGAAGCGGGTGTGGTAGCTGGTGGTGAAGGGCAGCTTCCATTCGAGGCAGACGCGGCGGGCGGCTAGGCCCAGCGTGCCCTCGGTGGCGATGTGGATGGCTTCCGGCTCGAAGGCCTTGAAGCGCTCGCGCACCGCCTCGTCGGCCCCGATGGCCAGGCGGATTTCCGAATAGGTCGGCAGCGGAATGGTCTTGAACTGGTCGGGACTGATGACCTCGACCTCGTGGCCCATGGCGCGCAGTTCACCGATCACCCGGGTCAGGGTGCGGACAACGCCGTTGACCTGGGGCTCCCAGGCGTCGGTGGCCAAAAGAATACGCATCAGGCGGCGGCGGGCTCTGCTGAATCGAGGGTCGAGCGCTCAATCATGGACCAGGAACGCTCCTTCGCCCAATCGATGATTTTCAGGGAGCCGTCGAAATCCTCCGCGACAGCGGTGCAGCTTTCCACCCAGTCGCCGTCGTTGACGTACAGAATGCCCTGAATGTCGCGCATTTCCGCCTTGTGGATGTGGCCGCAGATCACGCCGTCGGCGCCGCGCCGGCGGGCCTCCTCGGCGAGGGCGTCCTCGAACTTCTCGATGAACTGCAAAGCGTTCTTCACCTTGACCTTCAGAAAAGCCGAGAGGCTCCAGTAGCCCAGACCCATCCGGCGCCGGGCGCGGTTGAGCAGGGTATTCAGCATCAGGAGCGTCCTATAGGACCAATCGCCGAGGAAGGCGAGCCAGCGGGCGTGCTGGACCACGCCGTCGAACTCGTCACCGTGGGTCACCAGGAAGCGGCGGCCGTCGGCGGTCTCGTGCAGGCAGTCGCGGGCGACCACCACCCCGCCGAAGTGGACCCCGGTGAAGTCGCGCGCGAACTCGTCGTGGTTGCCCGGCACATAGGTGACCACGGTGCCCTTCCTGGCCATGCGGAGGATCTTCTGGACCACGTCATTGTGGGCCTGTGGCCAGAACCAGCCGCCCTTGAGTTTCCAGCCGTCGACGATGTCGCCGACCAGATAGAGGTGGTCGCATTCCACGTGGCGGATGAAGTCGAGCAGCAGTTCCGCCTGGCAGCCGGCGGTGCCCAGGTGAACGTCGCTGATGAAGATGCTGCGGTAGCGTCGAACCGCCTCCGGACTGCTCATTTTTGGTCCACCGCAATGCCCCTGAAATGCGCTGGCGCTAGGCTGATTTCATGTCACTGCAATGAAACCGGTTGCACATCCGAGTTTGTGCATTGCGAGATGATCAACGGTTACCTAGATCGAAGCCATGGAAGTACAGCGTAAGGACCGGGACACGCCCAAGTCGAGGCGGACGCGAGCCCGCATCCTGGACGAAGCGGTGAAGGTGATCGCGTCGAGCGGCTATGCCGCGGCGACCAACGCCGCCGTGGCCGAGGCGGCCGGCATCACCCGCGGCGCCATGCTGTACCATTTCCCGACCCGCGAGGACCTGCTGGAAGGGGTCATCGGCTATCTGCAGCTGGAGCGGGCCGAACTGTTCCGGCGCGCCGCCGAGGACCTGCCGCCCGGCGCCGACGTCACCGAACACGCCATCGACAGCTACTGGGACCTCCTGCGCCACCCGGCCTTCACCGCCTTCATGGAGCTGGAGACGGCGGCCCGCACCGATTCCGTGGTGGCCGCCCTGATCGCCCCGGCCCGGGCCGAGTTCGACCGCGCCCAGATCGGCGACCACTTCCTGAAGATGCTCCACGCCGGCGCCGGCCCGAGGTTCCAGGCCAGCCGGGATCTGGCGCGCTTCATGCTGGAAGGCCTGGCGCGGGCCGACCTGTCCTATGACGAGGAAGCCCGGATCGAACGCCTGCTGACGGTGATCAAGCGGGCGACCCACATGCTGAACCGCAAGGGCGGCGTGACGGAGCTTTGGCCGGAGTAGGGGCTAGCCCGGCAACCGGATCGTCGCCTTCAATCCCCCCAGCGCGGACCTGCCCAGACTGACGTCGCCCCCATGGCTTCGCGCCACGTCCCGCGCGATGGCCAGGCCGAGGCCCACGCCCTTGCGGTTCTGGTTGCGGCTCTCGTCCAGCCGGCTGAACGGCTTGAAGGCTTCCTCGTAGCGGTCCTCCGGGATGCCCGGACCGTCGTCTTCGACGACGATCTCCACGCCGCCGCTCGCCGTCGCCGCGGCCCTGACCCGAACGGTCTTGCCGTGGCTCACGGCGTTGGACACGAGGTTGTCCAGCGCCCGCTTCAGCGCATTGGGTCGCACCGGCGCCGACAGCCCGGCCGGAACCTGCAGCGCCACGCTGGCCCCCGTGCGCCGGGCATCGTCGCAGTACCGGGCCAGCAGCGCCGCCAGATCGGTGCTCTCGACCGCTTCGGCCCCTTCGCCGCGCGCGAAGTCGAGGTACTCGTCGATCATGTGCTCCATCTCGGAGAGGTCGCGCTTCATCGCCTCGCCCGAGGCTGACGGCTCGGCGAGGGCCAGTTCCAGCTTCAGCCGGGTCAACGGCGTGCGCAGATCGTGGCTGACGGAGGCCAGCAGAACGGTGCGCTGTTCCAGATGCCGCTGGATGCGGGCCTTCATCGACAGGAAGGCCTGGGCCGCCTGGCGCACCTCGCGCGCGCCGTAGGGCTTGAAGGGTTCCGGCCCCTCGACGCCCTTGCCGAAGGCCTCGGCCGCTTCGGCCAGCCGCTCGATGGCGCGGACCTGGTTGCGGATGAAGAGGATGGCGATGGCGGTCAGCAGCAGGGTGGCGCTGCCCATCCACAGGATGAAGATCCAGCCCGAGGCGGCGAAGGCCCGCTCACGCGGCGCATAGACCCGCATCACTCCGCCCTCGACCGGCACCTCGATGCCGACCCAGCTGTTGTAGCTGCGGTTATTGAACCAGAAGGGCCTGTCGAGCTTGCGTTCGAGCGCCGCTTCCAGGGCGCGATCCTCCGGCGCGAAATAGGCCTGCTTGCGGGTGGCCGGCAGGGTCTCGCCGGGCTTGAAGGCGACCGACAGCGACAGGGCCCGCTCGGCCCGGTCGGCCAGCCTGGGCAGGCCGCCAGGATCCTGCTCATAGGATTCGACGATCCACACCACGTCGCCGGCCAGGCTGTCGGTCAGGCCCGAACTCACCGCCTGCCAGTGCAGGTCGAAGAACAGATAGGTGATCAGCCCCTGCATGATCGCCACCGGCAGGACGATAATCAGCAGGGTGCGCGCGAACAGGCTCTGCGGCAGCCACCGCTTGATGGCGCGCGGAATGAAGATGCGAAGGGCGCGGATTTTCATCGTCAGTCCGGCGCCAGGAGGTAACCCACCCCCCGCACCGTCTGCAGGTAGCGCGGGGTCTTGGGGTCGTCCTCGATCTTGCGGCGCAGGCGCGTGACCTGCACGTCGACGGCCCGGCCGGCGGCGTCGGCGTCGTCTCGGGCCAGGGTGTAGCGGTCGATGGGGGCGTGCGGGGCCTTGGCGAGCGTGCGCAGGAGGTCGATCTCGGCCTCGGTCAGCCGCACCAGAACCCCGTCTCGGGTCAACTCGCCACGCACCGGGTCGAACTGGCAGCGGCCGAGCGACAGCGGCTGGTCGTCGCTGGGGCGGGGCCCGGCCCGGCGCAGGATGGCCTCGATGCGCAGCAGCAGTTCCTGCGGCTCGAAGGGCTTGGCCAGGTAGTCGTCGACCCCGGCGGTCAGGCCCTCGATGCGGTCGGCGGTCTCCGAGCGGGCGGTCAGCATCAGGATCGGGGCCTTTGAGGCTGGTCCAGGCGTGGCGCGCAGGCGTTTGGCGAAGCTCATGCCGTCCTCGCCCGGCATCATGACGTCGAGGATGACCAGGTCGAAGTCGAGCGTATCCAGCAGCCGCCCGGCCGCCCCGGCCTCGGCGGCCACGGTAACGCGGAATCCGGCGCGGGTCAGGAACTGGCGGAGCAGGTCACGGATGCGGTCGTCGTCGTCGACCACCAGCAGGTGTCTGTCGCTCATGGTTCCTCCCGCCGCGCGGTAAGGCGGGGACCCGCCAGGGAGGCGAGAATGCGCCGCCCCGCCGCCACTCCGTCAAGGCCCCCGTCGCGATAGGCCATGGCGATCAGGCCGCGCAACCGCTCCGCCACCCGCGCCTCGAAGGCCAGACCCGCCGCCGTCAGCCGGGCCGGGCGTCGGCGCGCATCCAGCTCTCCCGGGGCTTTTTCGGCCAGGCCGTGGGCTTCCAGGTCGGCAATTGTACGGCTGGCCGCCTGTTTGGTCAGGGCCGTCAGGCGGGCGATCTCCTTCACACCCACACCGGGCCTCCTTCGAATGAGGAAGGCGGCGCGCCAATGGCTGCGGCCGAGCCCGCCGGGCTCGGCCTCCATCGCCGCATCGACAGCATTCCAGATCGCGGTCTCGGCGAGCAGAACCAGCTCCAGGCCAAGGTCCAGCTCCGATTCGCTGAGGATCAGGCGAGGATCGGCAAAGGTATTCATGCTATGGGGCACAGCGGTACGGGTTGGAGCGCCTGGCAGGCTCTGACATACTGAAATGCATAGGAGAGATTATCCCGATGTCCCTGGTTCCCTTCGATGATCGTGACGGCTGGATTTGGCTGGACGGGCAATTTGTGCCCTGGCGCGACGCGAAGGTGCACGTACTGACCCATGGCCTCCATTACGCCTCCTCGGTGTTCGAGGGTGAGCGGATGTACAACGGCAAGATTTTCGAACTGCGCGCACACACCGAGCGGCTGTTCAAATCGGCCGAGATCCTGGATTTCAAGATCCCCTTCACGGTGGAGGAGATCGACGAGGCCTGCAAGCAGGCCTGCGAGAAGAACGGGCTGACCGACTGCTACATCCGCCCCATCGCCTGGCGGGGCACCGAGATGATCGGTGTCTCGGCGCAACAGACGAAGATCCACGTGGCCATCGCTGTCTGGGACTGGCCCAGCTACTTCGACCCGGAAGAGAAGAAGCGCGGCATCCGTCTGGCGCACGCCCTCTACCGCCGCCCGGACCCGGCGACCGCCCCGACCGACGCCAAGGCGGCCGGCCTCTACATGATCTGCACCATCTCCAAGCACGCCGCCGAGCGGGACGGCTACGCCGACGCCCTGATGCAGGACTACCGGGGCTATATCGCCGAGGCGACCGGCGCCAATGTCTTTCTGGTGCGTGATGGCGTCATCCATACGCCGACGCCGGACGCCTTCCTGAACGGCATCACCCGCCAGACGGTGATGAAGCTGGCCAAGGCGCGCGGCTACCAGATCATCGAGCGCCACATCCCCTTCGAGGAACTGGGCACGTTCAGCGAGCTGTTCATCACCGGCACCGCCGCCGAGGTGACGCCGGTGGCCGAGGTCGGCGAGTTCCGCTTCACACCTGGCACGATCTCGCTGACCCTGATGGATGACTACGCCAATCTGGTCCGCGGTCAGGTGCCGGCGATGGCCTGATACAGTCCTTCTCCCGCTTGTCGGGAGAGGTCGGATGAGGGCAGCGCCGGCTTTGGCCGGGCTGCCCTTTTCCTTGTCAGACGCTCAGCCGCGCTTCCAGTTCCGCCAGCCGAGTGCGGCTTCCCTGCAGTTCGGATCCGTAGCGTTGCGGGTCTTCCGCCGCCAGGGCGCCGGCCAGTTCGACGCTTTCGCGGTAGAGATCGAGGGCGCGCACCCGGTGGCCGCGGTCCTCGCGGGCGTCGGCCAGGCGTTCGAGGGCGATGCTGAGGGCGCGGCGGTCGAGGCGGCGGGCGCCGTGGTTGGCGATCAGCTTGCGGCGCAGGGCGACGGCGTCCTCATAGGCGCCGAGCGCCGCATCGAGGCGGCCCTCGTCGGTGGCCATGTCGCCGACATTGATCAGGGCCCCGGCCAGGTCGGCGGCGGCGACCGGGTCGGCCGGTTCGATCTCGTGCAACAGCCGGGCATAGGACAGGGCGTGGCCATAGGCCTCGGAGGCGTCGTCTATGCGGCCCTGGCCGCGGGCGAAATCGCCCAGGTCCTGGGCGGCGACCATGCGGTCTTGGTGGGTCAGGGCCAGGCGCGGCAGGCGCTTGAGCATCTCGGCCGCCTCGCCCCACTTTTCCTCGCGGGCCTTGATCTTCAAGGCCGCGCGCAGCTGGCCGAAGGTCTCCTGAGGCGGGCCGCCCGGATCAGGGCCGGGGGCGACCGGCGGCAGATCGCGGCGGACCGGCGTGGCCACCGGTTCCGCCAACGGGGTCGGGGCCGAGGCGGTGATCGGGAAGGGCGAAGGGCCGGTCGCCACGGGCGCGAGGTTCAGCTTCAGCTCCGGCGCGGGATCGGGGTTTCGCACCGCAACGCCGAGCGGCGGCGCCAGCGGGGCGGCGAGAGGCAGGTCATCGGAAAAGGTGATGGGTCGATCCATC
Organism: Caulobacter sp.; assembly: GCA_032122215.1. GTDB lineage: Bacteria > Pseudomonadota > Alphaproteobacteria > Caulobacterales > Caulobacteraceae > Caulobacter. The sequence continues at coordinate 5,204 of JAUMCZ010000070.1, read as the reverse complement.
CCGGAGGAGCGGGCTCTGCGGCTTCTGCCGCCACCGGGCCAAAGGTTGACCAGCACCGCCAGACTGCCGAGGGCCAGCGCCCCCCAGCCGATCAGGGGGCGCAGGGACTCGAAGTCGGCGAGGTCCAGGCCCGGCACGGCCGGTCCCAGATTGCCGACCAGCGGCCGGACCAGCAGCCAGCCGGCGGCGGCGATCAGCAGCCCCAGCACCAGTCCGATAAGCCTAGCGGCCATGATCCACACTCCCCGTCCCCACAGTAGGGGCCGAAAAGGGGTCTGCAATCAAGGCGGCGTCAAAACCCCACAACTGAGCGGGGAAAATCGTTAACGGTCACGACCGCCCGGCGGGCGCCGGGCGGTCGAACTGCCGCTAAAACAGCCAGCTCATGGGTCGGGGATAGGCTTCGTCCCGCGCCAGGTAGCTCGCGCCGATCACCAGCCGGATGTACTTCCAGACCAGGATGACGGGTCCGAAGACGCCCAGAATGATGAGGCCCAGGACAAGGGCGGGGATGCCGACCAGGACAATCGACAACAAGCCCCCGACAATCGTCAGACCAAGACCGACCAGCAACCAGCCAATGCTCAGCCAGAAAGTGCGGATCAGCAGGGTGTAGTGGGTTTCCATCCGCGGCCCCGCTCCGCCGCGCTGGGCGTAGGCGATGATCAGGCCGATCAGGGTGGTCAAAAAGCCGGTGAAAGGGCCGATGAAATAGAGGCCGTAGATCACCGAGGGGATGACGCGGTCCTCGTGCGGCCTTGCAACGGTGACAGTGTCGGTCATCGTGGGGTTTCTTGCTCCGTCGGCGCCGGAAGTGGCGCATGGCCTTAATGTTGGGACGACGGCCCCGTTCCGCAAATTAATACGGTGTCACCCGAGCAGGCCGGCAGGTATGGCCATCGGGTCGAACCGTCCCGCCTGTCGGTCCAGCCAGGGGACGAGGGCCAGGGTCAGGATGGCGACGAAGGCCATGTGGGATCCCAGGGTCAGGCCGATGTCGAGCTGCCCGGCCAGGGTCGCGAACAGGGCGATGGCCAGGGCCCCGCCGCCCAGCAGAAGCGCCGCCCCGATCACCGTGCCCATCGTGGCCATGGCCGGGATCGTAAAGCGGGCCGTCGGACTGGCCTGGGCGACGGCCCTCGCGAGGGCCGCCACGAAGGGGGCGTAGCTCTCCGGCGCCGGGGCCGGGCGCAGGGAGAGGGCCTGGCCGGAATAGACGCCCAGCTGGCCGCGCGGCAGGCCAAGGATGGCCCCGGCCGCCAGTCGTCCGCGCGCGGGGGTGAGATGCAGGCGCCGTACGGTGTTCAACGCCACCCGCCGCTCGGCCTTGCCGCGTTGTTCGATGAGAACGCCGTCCTCCAGCCGCCAGGTGGTCAGCGGCTGCATGGGACCAAGCCTGGCCGAATGGGCGATCAGGCGCGCACCATGGAGATCTCGACCCCGGCGCCGGCCGCCCGGGGGGCGAGGGCCTCGGGCTTGTCGACGCGGACGCGGACCCGGGTGACCCGCGGGTCGGCCAGGCAGCGGCCGGCCAGATGCTCGGCGTAGAGCTCGACCAGTTCGATATGACCCTCGTCGGCCACGGCCTGAGCGGCCGCGACCAGGGTCTCGTAGTTGACGGTATCGGCCAGACGATCGGCCCCGGCCCAGGCGACGTCGAGCTCGATATCGACGATCAGCGGCTGGGTGCGGCCCCGCTCGTGGGGATAGACGCCGACCTCGGCCTCGATGCGGATGCCGTGGACGAAGATCTTGCTGACCACGACCTTGCTGTTGAGCAGCAGCGGCGTTTCGTTGAGCGGGTCGGTGGCGGGCGCTACGGCCATGACGGCCCCTCTAGCCGGAAACAATGTCGGGCGTGCGCCAGCCGAGGTGCTGGCCCGCGTCCACGGCGATCATCTGGCCGGTCACTGACGGTGCGTCAATCAGATAGCGCAAGGCGGCGGCGATCTCGGCCGGATCGACGGCCCGGGCGAGCGGGGTGCCGGCCACCTCGGCCTCGAACTCGCCGGGGACCTGGTGCACCGAGGGCAGGGTCGGCCCGGGGCCGATGCCGTTGACGCGGATATGGGGGCTGAGCGCCTGGGCCATGGTTTTGGTGGCGGCCCAGAGGGCGGCCTTGCTCAGGGAATAGCTGAAGAACTGCGGATTGGGCCGCAGCACCCGCTGGTCCAGCACATTGACGATCAACCCGTTCATGCCGGTCGGCAGGCGCATGGCGAAGGCCTGGCTGAGCAGGACCGGGGCGGTCAGGTTCACAGCCATGTGGGCGTTCAGCCCATTGGCGTTGAGGCTGCCCAGGCTGTCGTCCTCGAACAGCGAGGCGTTGTTGACCAGCAGGGTCACCGGGCCCAGCCGGCCGGCGGCGTCGAGCAGGGCCGAGGCGGTGACCGGGTCGGCCAGGTCGCCGGTCAGGGTCAGGCTGTTGGCGCCGAAGGCCGCGGCCTCGGCGGCCAGGCTGTCGGCGTCCTCGGGATGGCTGCGGTGATGGATGGCCAGGTCATAGCCGGCCCCGGCCGCGGCGAGGGCCAGGCTGCGGCCGATACGCCTTGCGGCGCCGGTGACGAGGGCGACGCCGCGCACGGCGGGATGCTTAGTCGAACCGGCCGAATTCGTAGAGGTTCAGGGCGCCGAGGGCGGCGACGAACAGGACGATGATGCCGATGGCGATGTAGCCGGTCATGACAAGGCTCCGAAATTTCGAGTTGCGGCGGTCCTAGCGCCGCTATGCGGGCCGGGCAAGCGATTGCGCGCGCGGCCGGGCTGGCCCAAGCTGGCGTCATGCTCTGGCGCCGCGCCGTCGAACCCTTCAGTCGTCCCTTTGTCTTCGCCTGGTTCAAGCTGGCGCGAGGCCTCACCCTGGGCGTGCGGGGCATCGTGCTGGACAGCGAGGGCCGCGTCCTGCTCATCGAACACACCTATGTCGAGGGCTGGCACCTGCCCGGCGGCGGCGTCGAAAAGGCCGAGACGGCCGAGACGGCCCTGGAGCGCGAACTGGTCGAGGAGGCCGGCGTGCGCCTGACAGGCCCGCCAAACCTGGTGTCGATCCATTCGAACCACGTCCACCACCCCAATGACCATGTGCTGACCTACCTTTGCCCGGACTGGGAGCCCTGCCCGGCGACCTCGAGGGGGGAAATTGCCCAGGTGGGCTGGTTCGCGCTCGACGCGCTGCCGGAAGGCTTGCGGCCGGGTCACCGGCGGCGGATCGAGGAAGCGCTGCTGGGGGCGGAGCGCGCGCCACTTTGGTGAGTCATGCTCTCCGCCCCCGCGAGGGGGCGGAGGACGGTTCGGAGCGTGAGCGACGGACCAGGAGGCGGGGCCGCGCCGGCGGTTGGGGGTTGTCGTTCTGCACCGGCGGTGGGGCCCCCCTCGGTGTGGCTCGCTTGCAGCGCTCGCCCCATCCACTCCCCCATTGCATGGGGGAGAGCGAAGGCGTCCCTTCCCGGCGCCGGCGCAACGCGCTCTATTCGGTCAAAATCAGAACTTCAGGGAGACCCGCCATGTCCTGGATCGCAACCTCGGCCTTCTCGAAGATTGCCGTCGGCATCGACCGGCCCGAGGATGTTGTGGTGGGCAAGGACGGACGCGTCTTTGCCTCCGACCACCAGTGCGCGGTGGCCGAGATTCACCCAAACGGCGCCTTCACCCGCATGGGCCCGGCCGGCGGCGCGCCCAACGGCATCAACATGGACCCGCAGGGCCGTATCCTGATCGCCAACTTCGGCATCTATGACCGCATGGAGGGCCCGCTTCAGCGGTTTGATCCGGCGACGGGACTCCACGAAACCCTGCTGGCCGAGGTCGGCGGCAAGCGGCTGACCAGCGCCAACTACCCGGTCATGGACCGGGCCGGGAACATCTGGTGCGCCAACTCAACCCACGCCGAGACCTGGCCCCAGGCGCTGGACGGCCGCGCCGACGGCTTCATCTTCGTACTGCGCCCCGATGGCAGTTCGGACATCGTCGCCGAAGGGCTGAAGTTTCCCAACGGCATGGCGCTGAGCGCCGACGATGGCACGCTCTACTGCGCCCAGACCAGCGGCGCCGACGTCATGGCCTTCGAGGTCCTGCCCGGCGGCAAGCTCGGGCCTGGCCGTCGTTATGGTCCTGTCCTCGGCCGGCTGATGGGGCCGAACGACGATGTGGTCGCCGCCGCGGCCGCCGCCCAGCATAGTGACGACCTGGGCTACACCGACGGCGTCGGCCTGGACGCCGAGGGCAACCTCTGGGTCTGCCTGCCGGCCGCCAACAAGGTCGTCGCCATCAGCCCGTCGGGCCAGGTCGAGACCGTCTGCCACGATCCGTCCGGTGGCCTGATCAACCACCCGACCAATGTGACCTTCGGCGGGCCCGACCTGCGCGACCTCTACATCGGCTCGATCCGCGCCGACTATGTGCTCAAGGCTCGCTCACCTGTGCCGGGTCTGGCGATGATCCATCAGCGGTAGGGTTGGTGCGTGCTTCGACACGCGGTCTGCGACCGCTGCTCAGCATGACTAATTATGAAGAAGAGCCACCCCAATTAGTCATCCTGAGCAGCCGGCGGAGCCGGCGTGTCGAAGGACGCACCCTTGGTCCGCCTTCCGTGATGCTGATAGCTCCGCGACAATCCCGGCAGGTCATCGAAGCACCCGGCGATCACGGCTTCCTTCTTGGCGCGGCTCCATCGCTTGAGCCGTCGTTCCCAGGCGATGGCGTCATGGATGCTCTGGAATTCCGCCCTGTAGACACACTCAAACGGTTTGCGCGTCGAGGTGTAGCTGCGACGGCCATCGTGATGCTGCTGCATGCGCTCGTCGAAGTTGGTCGTCAGCCCCGTGTAATAGGACCCGTCCGAGCAGCGCAGAATGTAGACCCAGGCGGCCATGGGCTTGCGTCCTTCGACACGCCCGCTGCGCGGGCTGCTCAGGATGACTCCCTTTTTTTGATGGGGCTACAGGTTGGACCGCGCTACCGGCATCACGGGTCACTTCCAGCCCACTAACTCTCTGACAACACTCGAAAAGCGGCGATAGGTCGCAACAATGTGGCCCGGCGGGCGCCTCATTTTGAGGTTATCAACCGTCCTGCATCATCCTCCCTCCCCAGAGAATTGGTCCCATAGTGCAGCGTAAAACTTCGAAGGGCTGGCGCTCGGCGCTGGCCCAGACGGTCGGGCTCGTGCTCGTTTTCACACCGGTCGCCGCCCTTGCCGTCGCCGG
>JAUMCZ010000069.1:0-2434 GCA_032122215.1 Caulobacter sp. | reverse complement strand
TGATCAGCTCGCGAGCCCGCAGGAAGTCGGCGTCGTCCTGCTCGCGGCGGCCGATGGTGCGCTCCCAGAAGGCCGCCTCCTGCGCGCCGGTGGCGGCGATGGCCAGCAGCAGCGGCAGGGTCGCCTTGCCTTCGCGGAAGTCGTCGCCGGCGTTCTTGCCCAGCGCCTCGGTCGTGCCGCCGTAGTCCAGCGCGTCGTCCGACAGCTGGAAGGCGAGCCCCAGGTTCATGCCGTAGGTGCGCATGGCGCGGGTCTGTTCCTCGCTCGCCCCGGCGCTGACCGCCCCGGCCTCGGCGGCGGCGGCGAACAGCTCGGCCGTCTTGGCGCGGATGATCTCGAGGTAGATGTCCTTGGAGAGGTTGAGGTCGTGCGCCCGCGTCAGCTGCAGCACCTCACCCTCGCTGATCACCCCGGCCGCCTTGGCCAGGATATCGAGGGCGCGGAGGGATCCGGCCTCGACCATCAGCTCGAAGGCGCGGGCGAACAGATAGTCGCCGACCAGCACGCTCGACGGCGCGCCCCAGATCAGGTGGGCAGCGACCTTGCCCCGGCGCAGCTGCGAGCTGTCGATGACATCGTCGTGCAGCAGGGTGGCGGTGTGGATGAACTCGACGGCGGCGGCCAGCTTCAGGCAACCGTCAGTGGTCGACCCGGCCAGCCGGGCGGCGGCCACGGTCAGCAGCGGCCGCAACCGCTTGCCGCCGGCGTTGATCAGATGGTCGGCCAGGGCGGGAATCACCGCCACCGGGCTCTGCATCCGGGCCGAGATCAGGGCGTTGACACCGTCCATGTCGGCCGCGCCCAGGTCGACAAGCAGGTCGACGGACGCGGTCTGGCGTTCGACGTCGGCGTTCACTGCGACCAAGCGACGGGCTCCTTGCGACTACGGGTCCCGCCGTTGCGGGCGCCACAGGCTCGGGATAGGTCAGGACAACGGTTGGCACAAGGCATAGCGAGCGGAATGGACCTAACCCGGGATCGGATGCTGGGCGGACGGATCGAGATCGACCAACCGGCCCGCGGATACCGGGCCGGGATGGACGCCGCCCTGTTGGCGGCCGCCTGCGACGCGGCGCCGCAGTCCCGGGTGCTGGAGGCCGGCTGCGGCGTCGGCGGGGCCCTGCTCAGCGCGGCGGCGCGGCGGCCGGGGACGCGGTTCGTCGGGATCGAACGGGATGCGGCCATGGCCGACCTGGCGCGCGCCAATGCGACCGCCAACGGCATGGCCGACCGGGTCGAGATCGTCACCGGCGAGGTCGAGGCGGGTTTCAGGGCGCTGGACCTAACGCCCTTCGACCATGTGTTCAGCAACCCGCCCTTCTTCGACGACCCGGCCGCCCTGCGCGCGCCCGATCCCGCCAAGTCCGGCGCCTGGATGGCCGACGGCGGGCTCGCCGCCTGGACCGGCTTCCTGCTGAAAGCGGTGCGCGAGGGCGGCACGATCACCCTCATCCACCGCGCCGACCGCCTGGCCGACATTCTGGCGCTGCTGGCCGCGAAAGCCGGATCCTTCCGCATCCGGCCGATCCAGCCCTTCGCCGACGAGCCGGCCAAGCGGGTGATGGTCCGGGCCATCAAGACCGGCAAGGCGCCCCTGGTCCTGCTGCCGGCGCTGGTGCTGCATCCACGCGACGGGGGCAAACACACGGGTGAGGTCGAGGCCATCCTTCGCGGCGAGGCGGCGCTGGGCTGGGCTTAGGTGAACCCTCTCCCAAAGGGAGAGGGAGGGGCCCGCGCCGCAGGCGTGGGAGGGTGAGGGGTTACGCTGTTGAAGGGTTGGCGCGCGGTGTCCGAACACCGTAACCCCTCATCCGGCCCTTCGGGCCACCTTCTCCCTCCGGGAGAAGGAAAGCCCCCTACTCCGCGTACATCCGCACCGCCTCGAGGCACATCTCGTACCCCGTCAGATCGTGCATCGGATCGTCCGTCACGATCACGAACAGCCGCCGCATCTCCGCCCACAGCATGGTCGCCTCCGGCAGACCCAGGTCCTCGATCTCGCAGTCCTCGCCGTCCCGCCAGACGCCGGCGTCGTCCGGCCGCGCGCCCATCCAGGCCTCGACCCGCTCGCGATACTCGGCGTCCAGCTCGTCGCCGAGGTTGATCCAGCCGAACAGCGGCTTTCCCAGCCCCGCCAGGAAGCCCATCTCGAAGGTCGTCGCCGCATCGGCCGCCGGCCCGCGGAACGGTGTCAGGTTGACGATCCCCGCATCGGCCCGACGCAGGCGTGAGATCCGTTCGGCATAGGTGGCCCGCGCCGCCAGCTCACCGGAATCCCGCACCTCGGCCCCCAGGATCGCCCCTTCCAGCACAGTGAAGCCCGCCTGCTCGGCGACCATGCGCTGGCGCTCCAGATGGGCGGCGGCGTCCGGGTACCAGAGGTCGGGCCCGGCGAGGTAGAGGGAGGAGAGTCGGCGCATGCCCTACAGCTAGG
>JAUMCZ010000068.1:0-3603 GCA_032122215.1 Caulobacter sp. | reverse complement strand
GAAATGGAGCCCGACCCGCCGATGTCGCCCGTGGCGGAGTCGCCGAAAAAGCCGAGCGAGACCGAGGCGCCGAAGGTGTTGGTCTGGGCGGTCGAGGAGCCGGACGAATACTGCTGGGAGTTGGAGACGCTGCTGGAGTCGGAGTCGTTCTGGCTGGTGGTGACCGAGGTGTTCATCGTCTTGGGCGAATAGTCGATCAGGGCGGCGCTGCTGATCACGGAATCAGGGTCGGCGATGGCGATCTTGTTGGTGAACAGGGCCGGATAGTTTGTGAAGCTGGTGACCGAGCCGCCGGTCGGCTGGAAGGCGTCGCTGTTGGGGACGATGACCCGCTGGGTGCAGGTCACGACGAAGGACTGGACCTCGGTCAGGTTGCGGGTGTCGACGTACTTCTGGACTTCGTACTGGATGATCGACCGTCCGAAGGTGACGCCGGACGAGGTCAGGACGACGTTCTCGGATTGGGTGTTGAGGTCCTTGTCCTTGATGATCATGGCCGGACCTCAGTACTGGATGATGAAGTAGAGGTAGGCGTTGATCGGCCGGGTCTCGCTGCTGACGGAATAGCTGCCCGCGTCCGCCAGGTCAGTAGACGAGCCGGTGTTGATGTAGTTGTGGCCGTTGTTGATGCCGCTGCCGTCGGGAATGTTGCTCTGGCCCTCCACCTCGTAATAGCCGTGGACGTGGTTCTGGAAGGCGTATGATTGCACCGAGCCGACCGTCGATGAGGGGGCCGACGGGTCCTGCATGTCCTGGCGTGCGCTCACGTCGGGATCGCGCCCGGCGCCGTCGTCGACGCCGCGCACAAACCGGCCCCGAAGGTCGGGCAGGTAGAATTCGCCATCGGGGGGGTTCTTCCCGAAGCTGTTCTGCACCACCGCGTAGAGGTTGGCGTACTGGGTCTGGGAGACGGTCGAGCCGTCGCAGATGAGCCAGCCGTCCGGCACCTGGTCCGAGAGACCGCCCCACATCATGATCATGCCCGCCATCGATCGATCCTTCCCTGCTATGTCGCCATTGCGACCGAAGCAGAAAAGTCTGTCAACCGGGAGTCGCTATCATTTCGATACAATCTGAGCGATTCTTTTGTGGCGCTGTCAGGCCGGTCATCCGCCGGGTGACCAGTGTCGGCGGATCGGTTTCACCCCCCCGTCGTCGGCGCCGAGAAGTCGAACTGCGGGTCGCGTTCGCGCTTCGGGGTGGCGCCGAAGCTGTACGTCAGACCCACGAACCAGGCGCGGCCGCCGAACTCGCGGTCGGTGCGGTCAGTGAAACTGGAGGTTTCGGTGACGATGGTGTCGCCGAAGTTGTCGAGCAGGTCGCGGACGGTGAGCTGGAAGGCCAGCTTTTCAGTCAGTTTGCGGCGGTAGCCGAGGTTGAGAATGCCGCCGCCCTGGCGTTCGCCCTGGGCGGTCAGGGAGTCGCCCTGCCATTGGCCGGAGACCTGCAGGAAGTCCTCGGGCGTCGGCTGCCAGCTGAGGCTGCCGCGGGCGCTGAAGACGGTTCCCTCGCGGTCCTCGCCGCCCGGCAGGCCGGCGGCGTCGATCTGCTGGCGGAAGACGTTGAAGCTGGTGCTGTACTTCAGGGTTTTGGTGATCGGGCCGTTGGCGACCAGCTCGACGCCGAGGTCGCGGCGGGAGCCGAGGTTTTCGGGCCGGGTCAGGAGGACGCCGCCGCCGATGTCGGTGGCCACCTCGGTGAAGGCGCCGTCGGTGTCCCGGAAGTAGCCGGTGACCTGGTAGAAGGTCTGGCCGGCCCGCATCTGCCACATCACCTCGTAGCTGTCGGTCTCCTGCGGTTCGAGGTCCGGGTTGCCGGCGCGCAGGTTCAGGGGGTCCTGGTAGCTGGTGAAGGGGTTCAGCAGGAAGGGCTGCGGGCGCTGGATGCGGCGGCTGTAGCTGGCCTTGACCGACTGGCTGTCAGCGATCTGGTAGTTGACGTGCAGGGTCGGGTAGAGGCGCAGGTAGTCCTGGGTCTCGGTGATGGCGGTGGTCACCTGGCGCAGCTCGAGGTCGGCGTATTCGAGGCGCAGGCCGAACTGGGCGGAGACCTTCTTGCCGAACGGGCGCTCATAGGTGCCGTAGAAGGCGTGAACCTGCTGGTCCATTTCGAAGCGGTTGGTGACGAAGGGGTCGGGGACCAGGGTGGTCGGCGAGGGGCCGCGCCGGGTGGACTGGCGCAGGATGACGTCGCGGCTCTCCAGCTCGTAGCCGGCGCGCAGCTTGGCGTCGTCGGCCATGGGGCGGACGTAGGCGCTGGTCAGGCCAAGGACGACGACGTTGAAGCGGTTGTCGGAGGCTTCATAGAGGTCGGCGGCGGGCGGCAGGTCGTAGTCGAAGACCGAACTGAAGGAGACGTGGCCGCGGTTGCGGTCCAGCCGCACCTCGTTGGTCCAGTCGTGGCCCTCGGCGAAGCGGGTGATGACCCGGGCGGTGGCGCCGACGTTGTCGCCCTGGAAGCTGAAGTCGAGGTCGCGGTTATAGCGGGCGGTGGGCAGGCCGGCGGCGTTGACCGTCTCCAGCGTTTCGCCGCCCGAGCTGACGCTGTCGATGTCGTTGCCGCGCAGCTCGGCGCCCAGGGTGACCATCTTGCTGAGCTTGTAGTCCAGGCTGAGGCGGCCGTAGCCGACGCGTGAGGGGCCTTCGAAGGCCTGGTCCTGGCGGGTGGTGGAGAGGACGGCGCCGGTGACGGGATCGAGCCGCTCGCGAACGCGGTCGATGTTCTGGCGGCCGATGTCGCGGCGATAGCCGAGGTCGCCCGACAGGGTCAGGTCGCCCAGCGTGGTGTTGGCGCTGACGCCGAGGTTCCAGCGCTCGTCATTGCCGACATTGGCGCGGACCGAGCCAGTGGCGGTGTTGCCGGGCTTCACGGCCGTGGGTTTGGTGATCAGGTTGATGACCCCGCCGGAGCCTTCCGGGCTGTAGGCGGCGCTGGGGTTGGTCATCACCTCGACGCGAGCATACTGGTCGGCCGGCAGGGAGAGGATGGCCTGGGCCCGGCCATCGCCGCTGAGCACGCCGGAGGGGCGGCCGTCGACGAGGATGGTGACGTTGGCGTCGCCGCGCAGGGAGACGTTGCCCTGCGGGTCGACATCGACGCTGGGGATGTTGCGCAGGGCGTCGGCCAGGGTTCCGGTCCGGGCCTGCAGGTCATTGGCGAGGGAATAGCTGGTGGAGTCGACCGAGGTGCGGACCTCGGCCGGGGCGGCCGTGATCTCGACGGTCTCGACGGCGGTCTCTTCCTTGGGCGGCGGCTTGGTCGCGGGGGCTGTGGGAGCCGGGGCGGGGGCCGGGGTGGTCTGGGCGAAGGCGGACCCGGTGGAGAGGGCCGCGACGGCGGCGCCGACAAGCAGACGGATACGGAACGACGTCACGAGATAATCCCCCACGGCACAGGGGCAGAGGCCCCGAAACTGGAGGGATTGGCTATAGGCGGCGGGGGGGCGGCGGTAGTTACTTATTGGTCATGATGCAGATCGGCGCCGAGCCTGTGTATCGCCTGCATCATTACTGAAATTTCATCTTGTGGCCACTTTGTGGCGCGGATCTATTCAGCGTCCGCCGGCGCGGCGCAGGATGGCCTGCTGCATCAGGTCGACCGGCA
>JAUMCZ010000067.1:0-44369 GCA_032122215.1 Caulobacter sp. | reverse complement strand
GCCGAGGGCGTGCCCGGCTCGAAAGACCGCTTCATCTTCAGCAAGGACACCGGCGGCGACGAATACTTCCAGGGCTACCTGATGGGCCTGGATGGTCCCGAGGTCGCCTTCACCGAACCCGGCACGCGCAACCAGTCGATGGTGTTCAGCAAGGACGGCAAGACGCTGGCCTGGGCCAGAGTGGGCAAGGGCGATCCCGACTACGACATCGTCACCATGACGGTCGGCGATCCGGCCAGCCGCAAGAAGGTGTTCGACGCCACGGGCGCCACCGCCCCGACTTCAAGCGGCTGGTCAGCCTCGACCTGGCGACCGGCAAGTCCGCGCCCATCTCGCCCCCGGACCTGACGTGGGATGTCGAGGAGTTCGACCTGTCGCCGGACGGCCGTCTGCTGGCCTACAGCGTCAACGAGGGCGGCCGCAGCCGCGTCGTGGTCCAGGGCTTCCGCACCCGTCAGGCCGTGCCGCAGCCCAACCTTCCGGTCGGGGTGCTGGGCGCGCTGAAGTTCTCGCCCGACAGCAAGAGCCTGGCCATCGGCCTCAACGCCGCCACCTCGCCGGCCGACGTGCATGTCTTCGATCCGGCCAACGGGACCCTTACGCGCTGGACCTACAGCGAGGCCGGCGGCCTCGATCTGGCGGCCCTGCGCGAGCCCGAACTGGTGCAGTTCAAGTCCTTCGACGGCCTTACCGTCCCGGCCTGGGTCTACAAGCCGGCGAAAATCGATGGCCGCGCGCCCGTGATCATCGACATCCACGGTGGGCCCGAGGGCCAGGACCGGCCGGGCTTCAGCACCCGTCGCCAGTACTGGGCGGCCGAGCTCGGGGCGGTGACCATCGCCCCCAACGTTCGCGGCTCGGACGGCTACGGCAAGCGCTACATCCAGCTCGACAACGGCCCCCTGCGCCAGGACAGCGTCAAGGACATCGGCGCCCTGCTCGACTGGATCGCCACCCAGCCCGATCTCGATAAGGACCGGGTGGTGGTTTACGGCGGTTCCTACGGCGGCTTCATGGTGCTGGCCTCGCTGGCCGCCTATTCGGATCGCCTGGCCGGGGCTGTCGACATCGTCGGCATCTCCAACTTCAAGACCTTCCTGACCAACACCGAGGGCTATCGCCGCGACCTGCGCCGCGCCGAGTACGGCGACGAGCGCGACCCGAAGATGGCCGCCATCTTCGACCAGATCTCGCCCCTGAACCTGACCTCGCAGATGAAGAAGCCGCTGTTCGTCATCCAGGGCCGCAACGACCCGCGCGTTCCCTGGACCGAGGCCGAACAGATCGTCGCCAAGGTGCGCGGCCAGGGCGGAGACGTCTGGTACATGATCGCCGCCGACGAGGGCCACGGCTTCCGCAAGAAGCAGAATGTCGACGCCCAGCGCGAGGCGGAGACCCTGTTCCTGCAGAAGGTGTTCGCCAAATGAGGCGGCAAAAACCCTGCCCAAAACCGACAGCGTTCGTCGAATGAGGGTCGATTCCCCGACATAGCGGCGCCAGTATTGGCCCAAATCGGGGGAATCACCATGCCTAGAACCTACACCGCCAACACCGGCACCGGCGCGCCTGCCCCCAGCGTGGGCACCCGCACCATCGTCGGCGACTTCGACAATGACGGCGATCTGGACTTCCTGTCGCAGACCTCGTTGGTCAACGATCCCTATACCTTCTACCGCAACGACGGGTCGGGCAATTTCACCCAGGTCGCCCAGGCCAGCTCGCCGTTTGCCGGCGTCACCTTTCCGGCTGCTATCAGCGACACCTGGCGGGTCGCCGACTTCAACAACGACGGCCGCGAGGACGTCTGGTTCATCCAGTCCAACAGCACCGGCCAGCTCTACATGCAGACCTCAAACGGGGTCTTCACCCAGACCAACAACCCGGCGAATTTTCCGTCCGGAACCGGCAACAACCGCTTCCTGATCGCCGATTTCAGCGGCGATGGCGCGCCGGACGTCCTGTTCCAGACCGGGGGTAACGGCTCGGCCTATTCCTACGCGCTGAACAATGGTTCCGGAGCGTTCAGCATCGCCGCTCAGGCGTCTTCGCCGTTTTCGAGCCTGACCCTGCCGGATATGGTTTCCTTCCACACCTTCCGCGCCGGCGACTGGGACAGCGACGGTGACGTCGACATCTGGGTGTTCCGGGCGCTTTCGGCCGGCGGCGGCAGCTTCTACTACCGCAACGACGGCGCGAGCTTTTCGAGCCAGGACGCCAGCGCCTTCCCGGAAGTGGAGTTTGCAACCCGCGCCCTCACGGCCGACTTCGACAACGACGGTGACCTCGACATCCTGTACCAGGTCGGCGGTGATGGTTCGGCCATCCAGTACGACCGCTCCAACGGCAACGGCACCTTCACGACTCTCGCGCAGTCCGCCTCGCCGTTCGCGGGTCTGTCGCTGCCCAACTTCGGGTCCAGCACCTACAGGGTAGGCGACTTCAACGGCGATGGCCGGCTGGACCTGTGGGCTGGTCGCGACCTGGCGAGCACCCTCTTCTTCAGCAGCGGCGCGCCGCCGGTCCTGCTCAGCTCCACGCCCGGGGACAACGGGACCGGTGTTGCGACCACCGCGGACATCGTCCTGACCTTCGACCAGACGGTCGCCAAGGGCACGGGCACGATCCGGATCTACCGGGCCTCCGATGACGTGCTGATCGAGAGTATCGACGTTACGACGGGCCTGGTCACCGGGTCCGGCGCGACCTGGACCATCAATCCGTCGTCGAACCTGGCGGCCGGCACGGCCTTCTATGTGCAGATCGACGCAACGGCCTTCGTCGACACCGCCGGCGGCGCCTATGCCGGGATCGACGACGAAACGACGCTGAACTTCACCACGGCCTCAGCCGGGGCGGTCGCGAACGACGACAGCAATTCCGTGGCCGAGAACGCCACCATCGCGGCGGGCAGCGTCACCGGCAACGACACGGGCTTCACCGCTGTTACCGCCGTCAACGGCAACGCCGGCAATGTCGGGGTGCAGATCACCCTGGCCAGCGGCGCGAGGCTGACCCTCAACGCCAACGGGACCTACCTCTACAACCCGAACGGCGCCTTCAACGCCCTGGCCGGCGCGGCCTCGGGCGCCAGCAACACCAGCACGACCGACAGCTTCACCTACACCGTCAACGGTGGCGACACGGCCACGGTGACCATCACGGTGAATGGCGTCGATTCCACCGGCGATGTGCTGCAGGGCACAGCCGGCGATGACACCGTCGATGGCGGGACCGGCAACGACGTGCTGAACGGCGGCGATGGCGACGACGTCCTGTCCGGCGGCACGGGCAGCGACATCCTCAACGGTCAGAACGACAACGACCTGCTGAACGGCGGCGACGGGAACGACAAGCTGTACGGCCTGTCGGGCGTCGACGAACTCAACGGCGGCCTTGGCAACGACTACCTCTACGGCGGCGACAGCAACGATGTCCTGAACGGCGGAACGGGCAACGACGTGCTCGACGGCGGCAACGGCGCGGACCTGATGACCGGTGGCGGCGGCAATGACGTCTACCTCGTCAACGACGCCGGCGATCAGACCATCGAGTTGCCGGGTGAAGGCTACGACATCGTCCGCACGGCCCTGACCTGGACCCTGGCCAACAACCTTGAAGGCCTCGAACTTCAGGGTTCGGGCAATGTCGACGGCACGGGCAACACCGGGGCCAACAATCTGCAGGGCAACAGCGGCGCCAACGTCCTGTCCGGGCTGGCCGGCGTCGATACGATCAACGGCAACGATGGCGACGACGTCATTGTCGGCGGCGAGGGCAATGACCTGTTGCGCGGTGGCCTGGGCCAGGACGACTTCCGCGTCGCCCACGCCTTCGGCCCAGTGCTGGAAACCGACCAGGTCTATGACTTCAACACCGCCGAGGGCGACCGGGTCGATCTCTCGCAGATCGACGCCATCGCCGGCGGATCGGACAACGCCTTCACCTTCGTCGGCGCGACCTTTGGCAAGAACGCCGGCGAGATGACCCTGAGCTTCGCCGCCGGCATCACCACCCTGCGCCTCGATGTCAACGGCGACGGCAAGGCCGACTACCAGATGAAGATCAACGGCGACGTCACCGGCGACAGCGCGGGCTGGCTTCTTTAGCCAGACCGGCAGGAACCGGCTTTCGCGGGCTAACGATTGTCGGCCAGGCAGCGTTCGTAGAGATCGTAGTCGCGGGCGCAGAGCCGTTCAACGCGCCGTCGCTCGTCGGCGGCGATACCGGCCCGGCCCGCCTCGGTTCGGTTGTGGCGGCCAAAGACGGCCGGTCGGTCCAGCCGGTCGGCGAGGCGCGTCGCCAGCGCTTCCGCTGTCTCCAGGGTCGCCCAGTCCCAGAGGTTGTCGGCCAGCCACGGCTCGAGCGGCTGGTTCTTGGGCCAGCCGAGCAAGGCGGCGGCGGGATCGCTGAACACCGCCGCGTGCTCGATCTGGAAGTCGAGAAAGCCGGCAAAGTCGCGCCTTGCGGCGACCGCCGCCAGCAGGTGGGCGTCGAAGCGCTGCCAGGGCTTTTTCTTCAGGTAGCCGGCGCGGGCGTAGTTGTAGTCGCTCAAGGCCCGCGAAGCCGGATCCCGCATCAGGGTGACGAAGCGGACCGGTCTGCTCAAGCGGGCGCGGACCAGGCCCTGGTCGCTGTGGCCGCCGGCGATCAGGTCGCCTGGCCGGGCCTGCGCCTCGATCCGGGCGAAGGCGGCCGAGAGGCTGGGCGTGCCCAGCTTCTGCATCAGGTTCTGGCGTTGCGAGCGCCACAGGCGAAGGCGCTGCCAGGGTGACAGGGCGGTTTCCGGGCGCAGGGTGTCTGGCAGGTAGAAGACGCGGCGGCCGGCGAAGGCCTCGCCCAGCATGAGCAGCAGGCTCTTGGACCCGCTCTTGGGCACACGCACGCAATGAATCAGGGCGTCTTCGCTCACACGACCCCGCTAGCAGACATACCCGTCATTGGAAAACAGACGGACAGTGAGAAAATCAGGCGGCTGCGGCCCGGTAGGCGGGGTTGCGCACATAGAGGCCGGGACGGCCGGTCACCGGGCGGAAGGCCTCGGTGCTGCCTTCGGTGGTCTCGCCCTCGCCAAGGATCAACAGGCCATCGGCCGGCAACAGGGCCGCCAGGCTTTCCAGCACCCGCCGGCGATAGGGGGCGTCCATCATGTTCAGCACGTTGCGGCAGAAGATGACGTCGAAGCGGCCCATGACGGTCAGGTCGGCGATCAAGTTGACCCGCCGCCAGCGCACCCGCTGGCGTATGCGGGGGGTCAGGCGCCAGTTGTCCTCGACCTTCTCGAAATGCTGCAGCAGCTTGCGGATCGGCAGGCCGCGCTGGACCTCGAACTGGGTGTAGAGCCCCGACTGGGCCTTCTCCAGCGAGCGTTCCGACAGGTCGGAGCCATAGATTTCGATCTTTGTCCCCGCTGGCAGGCCCTCGGCCTCCTCGGCGATCATCGCCAGGCTATAGGCCTCCTGGCCGGAGCCGCAGGCGCAGCTCCACACCCGGATCGGATCATTGCCGCGCAGACGGGCCAGGGTGGGCAGCAGTTCCTTGCTGAAGGTCGCGTAAGGGGCGCGGTCGCGGAAGAAGCCGGTCTCGCCCTGGGCCAGGGCCTCGACCACGGCCCAGATCAGCTTCTCCTCGCGCAGCGAGCGCAGGGCGGCGGCCATCTCCGGAATGCCGGGGAAGTTCTCGCGCCGGGCCAGGGGGCCCAGGCGGCTCTCGATCAGGTAGGTCTTGGACGGGTCGATCCTGAGGCCGGCGCGGGCGCGGGCCAGGGCGAGGAAAAGCTCGATATCCTGCGGGCTCATACCAGGCCCGCCTCGGCGAACTTCGCCTCGATGATGTCGCCGTCGAAGGGCTTCATGATGTACTCGGAGGCCCCGGCGTCCAGCGCCTCGCGGATGCGGTCCGGCTCGGTCTCGACACTGCAGAAGACGACCTTGGGCGCCCCGCCGCCGGGCTCGGCGCGCAGCAGTCGCAGGAAATCGATGCCGTTCATAACCGGCATGTTCCAGTCCAGCAGGATGGCGTCTGGCATGGCCGCGCGACACCAGGCGAGCGCCTCCATCCCGTCGGCGGCCTCGGCGATTTCAAAGCCAAGGTCCTCCAGGATGCGGCGGGCCACCTTGCGGATCACCCGGCTGTCATCGACGACGAGACAGGTCTTCACGGCTGCGGAACGCTCCTCTTGAACGCTCTGTTGTGGGCTGCGTCGGTTAAGAGAGGGTGGAGGCCGTTAAGAATTTAAGCGCGAAGCGCGCCCTTCTCCCGCTTGTCGGGAGAAGGTGGCAGTCCCGGACTTGATCCGGGGCTGACGGATGAGGGCAGCACCGGCTTTCCAAGGCTCGCGCGTTGTGGCGCGGTCGTCCCGCCAAACCCCTTCCGCCCGCTCTGCCCTCATCCGACCCCTTCGGGGCCACCTTCTCCCGACAAGCGGGAGAAGGAAGAGTCACGCCGGAACCCACGCCGCCAGGGTCAGCTTCTCGTCGCCCGCTTCGACCGCCACCTGACCCCCCGCCTGCGCGACCAGGCTGTGGACGTAGAAGGCCTGGATCCAGGCGCCGCCCATGGCCTCGCCCTTGGGCTTGCCGAGCAGGCCGCCGGCCACTTCGGGCTTCAGGCGGATGCGCGGGCCGGTCCCCTCGAGGCTGAGGGCGATACGGCCGCCGGCCTCGACCACCCGGGCGGTGACCTGGCCGCCGGTCGGCAGGGCCGTACCGGCGATCTGGCAGAGGTTCAGGAGGGTGCGGGCGGCCGGCTTGTTGAGGCTGGCCGGGGCGACCTCCCAGACCAGGGTCGATTTCATGTGGCCAAAGACGCTCTGAGCCAGGTTTTCCAGGTCACGGGCGTCGAACACCTCGACCGTCGAGGCGGAGCCGAAGGCGGCGCGGCAGAAGGCCAGCAGATCGGCCAGCTTGCGGGCGCTCTGGGCGATCAGGGCCATGGCGTCCTCGCGCATGTCCTGGGCGGTCGGGTCGTCGAGCAGGTCAAGGCCCGAGACGATGGCGCTGGCCGGGCTGATGAAGTCGTGACAGAGGCGCGCCGCCAACTGGGCGGCCAGATCGACCGGGTCGGCGATCAGGGTGGCGTCGTCTTTGGGCAGGGCTTCGGCGGCGTCGGTCATGGGCCGGAGTCTAGCGGTGATTTGGCCGCCGAGCCAACGGCCCGGCGGCTTCACCTGAGGATCAGGCCGCCTTCCTTGTGGAGGGTTGGGTGGCGCCGCTCCGCCCCGTCCGGCGAAACCTGAATGCTTGGCGCGGCGGCGGGAACCGCCTAGAGCCTTCAGCCCATGGCGCTCCGCGACCCTTTTCTTGAGCCCGGCGCCCTGGTGCGGCATCCGGGCCGGCCGGATTGGGGCCTGGGCCAGGTGCAGTCCTGCATCGGCCACAGGGTGACGGTGGATTTCGAACAGGCCGGCAAGCAGGCGCTGGATACGCGCAGCGTTCGGCTGGACGTGGTGGACGAGGGAGAGGTCGAGTGAGCAGTGATCCGGAAAACATCGGCGCCGTGCTGGCCGATTTCGTCGAGGAAGCCGGCCGGCTGATCCTGCCCCTGTGGCGCACGGCCCTGACCGTCGACGCCAAGGCCGACGACAGCCCGGTCACCGAGGCCGACCGCCAGGGCGAAATCCTGATCACCCGCCTGCTCAACGAGCGCTTCCCGGAGATCCCGATCATCGGCGAGGAGCACGCCTCCGAATACGGCACGCCGGACGAGATCGGCCCGCGCTTCTTCCTGGTCGATCCGGTCGACGGCACCAAGGCCTTCGTGCGCGGCGATCCCAGCTGGACGGTCAACATCGGCCTGATCCAGGACCGCCATCCGGTCGCCGGCGCGGTCTGCATGCCGGCAAGCGGCGAGACCTGGTACACCTCGGCGTCCGGCGCCCTGAAGCGCGTTCATGGCGCGCCGGCCCAGGCCTGCCGGGTGCGACCCTGGCCGCAGGGCCAGGCCGTGGCCCTGATCAGCCACACCATGAAGGAAGAGACGACCCGCAAGCTGGCCGAGACCTACGGATTCGACACTACGCTGGCGATGGACAGCTCGGTGAAGCTCTGCCGCATCGCCGAGGGCTCGGCCGACATCTATCCCCGCCACGGACCGACCAGCGAATGGGACATCGCCGCCGCCCAGGCGGTGCTGGCAGCCGCCGGCGGTACGGTCCTGACGCCCGACGGCGCGCCCTTCCTCTATGGCAAGGCGGACGAGCAGTTCCGCAACGGCTGGTTCGTGGCGCGGGGCGGTTGAACGGACGTGCGTCCTTCGACACGCTCGCTGCGCGGGCTACTCAGGATGACGAACATGGGAGAAGGGCGCCGTTGTTCGTCATCCTGAGTAGCGGCCGCAGGCCGCGTGTCGAAGGACGCAAACCCGCTACCCCTTCGGCGCCTTGGCCAGCTGGTCCTCGCGCCAGCCGATTTCCTGCTCGATGATCTCTTCCGACGCGATGCCGGCGAAGTCCTCGGGCTCGAAGAAGCGGCGCAGTTCGATGGCGCAGTCGACGTCGCCGTCCTTGAAGTCGGGGCGCGGAACCTTCGACAGCCACATCAGGGCCTCGTCCCAGTCCTTGACGTTGAGCACCCAGTAGCCGCCGATCAGCTCCTTGGTCTCGGCGAACGGCCCGTCGGTGATCACCCGCTTGCCGTCCTTGAAGCCCAGCCGCGCTCCTTTGGATGACGGATGCAGGCCCGCTCCATCGACCAGCACGCCCGCGGCGATCAGCTCGTTGTTGAAGGCGCCCATCTCCTCCACCTGCTCGGCCGTCGGCATGACGCCGGCTTCGGTCTCGGCGGTGGCCTTGACGATCATCAGAACACGCATGGTCTTCACTCCCGTTGGAGGCCTTCAAACGGCCGGTTCGCCCTCAGGACGCACGGCTGCGGCTCAGGCCGACATTCTTTCCGCGAAGTTTCTTCAGGCCCGTTTGACCGACAGGATCTTCACGTAGGTGGCCAGCATCTGGCCGACCATGGCCGGGTTGTCGGCCTTTTGCGACTTGGGCATGACCAGTATGCGCTTGATGATGTCCATGCCTTCGACCACCTGGCCGAAGGCGGCGAAGCCCGCATTGTCGCCGGTCGCGGCCGGGTTGGCGTCGAGATAGCCGGCGTCGCCGACGCAGATGAAGAAGTCGCTGGTCCCCGTGCCCGGCGCATAGCGGGCCAGGCTGACGGTGCCGTCGACATGCTTCAGGCCGGTCTGGGTGGTGGGTTCATGGGCAACCGGCGGGATCGGTTTGCCGGGCTTGGCGCCGCCCTGGACAAGGCCCATCAGCGGGTTGGAAGACACTGCCATGCCCCGGTAGATCTCGCCGCCGTTGTAGCGGCCGGCGTCGACATATCTCAGGAAGTTGGCCACCGTCAGCGGCGCCTTGTCGGCCGCCAGCTCCAGGATCAGCGGGCCCTCGGCGGTGGTCATGGTCAGACGGACGATGCCCGGCGTCGCAGTCTGGGCCAGGACCGGTGTGGCGGTGGCGGCTGCGAGGCCGGTCAGGACAGTGCGGCGGTGCATGGGTGTCTCCTCGAGGCGAACCCTAGCCCGAGGTTCGTCCGCCTGACTACCGCCGGATGTTGGCGATAATCTGCGCTGCGAAATCCACGTCGGCCTCGGTGTTGCGGAAACTGGGCGTCAGCCGCACATGCCGCGTCGAATAGGGCGCCGCCGAGCCGATCACCTTGGAGCTGCGCAGCCGCCGCACCACCGCATCGGCCGACAGGCCCGGCAGGTCGAAGCTGACGATGCCGGCGCTTAAGGACGGGTCCATCGGCGTGCGCACAACAACATGCGACATCTGGCTGAGCGCCAGTTTCAGCCGGCTGGCCAGGGCGCGGGTGCGGGCCGCGATAGCCGCCTTGCCGACCATGCCGTGGAAGGCGAAGGCCTCGCTCAGGGACCAGACATGTTCGAAGGCCTTGAAGCCGCCCGGCGTCATCCGCGCGCCGGTCGTCGCCCCGGGATCGTAGTTGCCCAGCCAGGCGCCATAGGCGTTGGGAGCCAGGAAGCTGGGGATGGTCGGCTCGAAGCGGGCCAGGCTCTCGGGGCGGAAGAAGACCACGCCGGTGCCGCGCGGCCCGAAGATCCACTTGTGGCAACCGGCGGCCAGAACGTCGGCGCCCAGCTGGTCGAAGGTGATGTCCTCGACCCCGAAGCCATGCACGCCGTCGACGATCAGCAGCACTTTTCTCGACGGATCCCGGCTGGCGTTGACGCTCTTGAGCGCCTGGGCGATTTCGGGAATGGGCATCTTCAGGCCGGTCGAGCTGTGCACCCAGGTCAGGGCCAGCACCCGGGTGCGCTCGGTTATGGCGCCCATCAGCCGGCCGACGATCTGGGTCTTGCTGGCTGTGGCGGCCTGGTCGAACAGGCTGATCTTCTTGACCGTCGCCCCGCTGCGCCGGGCCGCCAGCCGCAGGCTCTCGTGGGTGACGTAGTAGTCGTGTGTGGTGGTCAGGATCTCCTCGCCGTAGCCGACGAGCAGGCCGTTGTAGACCAGGCCGATACCGCTGGTGGTGCTTTCGGTCAGGGCAATGGCGTCAGGATCAGCGCCGAAATAGAGGCCGGCGGCGCGCCGCGCGGCGTTCTGCAGGGGGCGGTTGTTGGCCTCCAGATAGGTCACCGGATTGGCGTCGAGCCCATCGCGATGGCGGGCGATGGCGTTGCGGACGATGCGGGGGTGGCTGGCGAACAGCATCGCCGACAGGTTCACCCAGCTCCAGTCCAGGGCCCACTGGCCGCGCACCCAGTTCCAGTCCACGGTGGCCGGCGCGGACTCCATCGGCGGCGGCTCCGCCGGCTGTTCGGGGCCAGCGAAGTCGGGATCGCTGTCCGGCGGATCGCCCGGACCGGGGGACTGTGATTCCTGCGCCAGCGCCGCGCCGGCGGCCAGGGCCAGACCGGCTCCGCCAAGAAGACTTCGGCGACTGACGGCGCCGGCTCGCGTGTTGTCGGACATGACCCCTCCATCCCCCGGTGACCAATCTTTCAGGCCCGACCGCCCAGGACATCAAGTTTCTGCCCGGGCGAGAGTTCCACGCGCGTCGGTCCCCCTTTCCTTACCTTCCGTCAAACGGGCATCTTCTGCGCCGCGGGAGAAACAGAACCATGACCGACACCCTTCGAATTCCGGACGAGATCGCCTTCAAGGCCGTCGACCCCAAGGCCTATGCCGACGGGACGGTGCATGACGCCTTCCGCTGGCTGCGCGCCAATCAGCCGCTCGGCCGGGCCGAGCTGGAGGGTGTGGAGCCCTTCTGGCTGGTGACGAAACACGCCGACATCCTCGAGATCAGCCGCCAGAACGACCTGTTCCACTCGGGCGACCGGCCGACCACCTTCACCACCAAGGAAGCCGAAGCGGCGGTGCGCCAGATGACCGGCGGCAGCCCGCACCTGGTCCGCACCCTGGTGCAGATGGACGCCCCCGATCACCCCAAGTACCGGGTGATGACCCAGTCCTGGTTCCTGCCGCAGAACATCCGCAAGCTGGAGGATCGCATCCGCCAGATCGCCCGCGAGCATGTCGACCACATGGCGCAGCTCGGCGGCGAATGCGATTTCGTCAACGAGATCGCGCTCTTCTATCCGCTGCGGGTGATCATGGAGATCCTCGGCGTGCCGCCGGAAGACGAGCCGCGGATGCTGAAGCTGACCCAGGAGCTGTTCGGGGCCCAGGACCCGGAACTGAACCGGGATCGCAAGGAGACCATGGATGTCGCCGCCGGCATGGAGATGATGCAGAGCGTCATCGCCGACTTCTTCATGTATTTCAAAGGCATCACCGACGACCGCAAGGCCGACCCCAAGGGAGACGTGGCCAGCGTCATCGCCAACGCCCAGATCGACGGCGTGCCGATCAACGACTTCGAGGCGATGAGCTATTACGTCATCGTCGCCACCGCCGGCCACGACACCACCTCGTCCTCGACCGCGGCCGCCATCTGGGGTCTGGCCGCGAATCCCGAGGAGTTCGCCAAGGTCAAGGCCGACCCGTCGCTGATCCCGGGCCTGGTCGATGAGGCCATCCGCTGGATGACGCCGGTCAAGCACTTCATGCGTTCGGCCACCGAGGATGCCGAGGTCGGCGGTCAGAAGATCGCCAAGGGTGACTGGTTGTGGCTGGCCTATCCGTCGGGCAACCGCGACGAGGCGGTGTTCAGCGACGCCGACGCCTTCAAGGTCGACCGCAAGGAAGGCAAGCACCTGGCCTTCGGCTATGGCGCCCACCTGTGCCTTGGCCAGCACTTGGCCAAGATGGAAATGCGCATTCTGTTCGAGGAAATGCTGCCGCGGCTGAAGAGCCTGTCGCTGAACGGCGAACCGAAACTGGCCCAGGCCAATTTCGTCGGCGGGCCCAAGACCCTGCCCATCAAGTACGAACTGGCCTGAAATCCTCCCTCACCTTTATGGGGAGGGACAGACCGCGTAGCGGCCAGGGTGGGGGACTCAAGAGAAAGGGCGCCAACCCTTAAGGTCGGCGCCCTTCATCTTACGACCCCACCCGTCACGCTTCGCGTGACACCCTCCCCATAAAGGGGAGGGATGGGTGAAACGGTCTTCCTTAGTTCGGCTTCGCGGCTTCGGCGGTGTCCGACACGGCGTCGCCGGCGGCCGAGACGTCTTCGCCGGCGCCCTTGACGGTGTTGCAGGCGGCGGTGGTCAGGCAGGCGGCCATGGCGGCCAGAACGATCAGCTTACGCATAAGGAATTCTCCTGTTGGGCGCCCGGAACCTGGGCGTGGAACTTGCCCGTCAACAACGCCGCGTCGCGACCGGAGTTCCCCGGCCCTCAAGGCCTTTCTGCGGACTGCGCCAGCGCCGAGGCCAACAGGCCCGCCAGTCGTTCGCCACGCTCCCAATCATAGCCCTGCACGGTCACCAGATTGTGGGCGATGCCCTGGAGGCCGCAGACCAGGGTCTCGTAGAGCGCCTTTCGCGCCGCCGCGTCAGGCTCGAACGGCTCCAGGGCCGTGAAGAACAGGCTGTACTGCTCCAGAACCCCGCCCGACACGAAGCCTTCCACCTCGCCCGGCGTGACCTCTTCGGCCATGAAGGCGATCCGGTAACGGTCGGGGTGGTCCAGCCAGTAGCGGACGTAGCCTCGGGAAATCTCCAGCAGCCGGGCATGCGGCTCGGTCAGCCCCGCCGCCCGGTCGGCGAGATCGGCGAAGAGCTCATCGAAGAAGCCGCGCCACAGACGCTGCAGGATGGCCGGCTTGCCGTCGAAGTAGGCGTAGAGGGTCATCGGCGCGCAGCCGGCCGCCTGGGCGAGCCGGCGCATCGAGACCCCGGCCACCCCCTCCTGGCGAAACAAGGCCTCAGCCACCTTGGCGATCCGGTCGCGACCGGCCGCCAGGTCGGCCTGGCTCAGAATCGGACGGCCGCGGCCGCGCGGGGAATCGGAGGGGGGCATGGGTGCAGCTAAGGCGGCTTGACGTGCCGAGGCAAGTTAAATAAACGGAACGCGTACTAATTAAAAAAGGCAGGGCGATGACCCACGTGACAGAGGCCGGTGCGCGGTCGCGTTTGAACGCTCTGGCGTTGCGGACGGTGCTGGTTCTTGCCGGCGGATTGATCGCCCTGACCGGTATCAATGTCGGCCTGGGCGGGATCGAGACCCTTGGTCTGCAGGGGGCCCACGACTTCTTCGCGGTCACCGACAAGGCCATGTTCCAGGCTCAGGACAGCCATGTTCGATTTCTCGGCGGACTGTGGCTCGGTGTGGCGCTGGTGTTTGTCGCCGCAGCAGTCCGATTGAAGGTCTTTCGTGTCCCGCTTCTGACCTGTATCGGGCTGATCGTGGTCGGGGGTTTGGCGCGGTTCAGCGTCCTCGATCCGGCCGTGGTCTTCGGCCCGGCCGTGGTTGGCTCCCTGGCGGCCGAACTGGTCGTCATGCCACTGCTGGCGTTCTGGGTCTGGCGTACCCGGACCTAGTCGACCGACTCCGGCGTCGGGAACACCAGGGTCACGGTCAGGCCGCCCGCCGGGTTGATGGACATCTCCGTGCGGCCCCGAAGTTGGCGCGAAAAGGCGGTCATCAGCGTGCGGCCGACGCCCTTGGCTTCGAGCGTTTCCATCGGAGGCCGCAGCCCGCCGCCATCGTCGGAGATGTTCAGCGTCGCCTCCGGACCGTCGACCTTGAAGTCTACCGTCAGCGTCCCGCCGCGGTCGGCCAGCCCATGCTTCTGGGCATTGGTGATGGCCTCGACGGCGAACAGGGCCACCGGCGCCAGCTTGTCGGGATCGATGATCAGGGGATCGGCCCGCACCTCGAGCCGAACCGTGCCGTTGGCCGTCTCGGTCATCATCAGCTGGGCGGTCAGCTCTTCCAGGAAGGGCCGAAGGTCGGCGTGGCGCAGGTCGCTGCCCTGGTAGAGGGCGCGGTAGATGAGGGCGAGCGCGGTGATCCGCTGGCGGGTGTCGTTGATCGCCTGGCGGGCGCCGGGGTCGGTCAGGGCCCGCTCCTGCATCGACAGCAGGGAGGAGATGACCTGCAGGTTGTTCTTCACCCGGTGGTGGATCTCCCGCAGCAGATCGTCCTTCTGGGTCAGGTTTTCCTGCAGGGTGGTGTCGCGGGCGACAATGGCGGCGGCCATCTCATCCAGGGTTTCGGCCAGCTGGCGGATCTCGGGCGGCGCGGCCTCGGCCTGCAGGGGGCGGACGGTGAAGCGGCCGCGGGCATAGATGTCGGCGATCCGCTGCAGATAGACGATCCAGCGCACCACCGCCTGATCGGCGGCCCAGAACACCGCCAGCAGGCCGACGCTGAAGGCCAGCAGCGGGAACACCAGGCCGGACAGGGGGTCCAGCCAGGAGCTTGAAAAGATGCCCTTGGACGGCGCCGACAGCACCACGAAGAGGTCGCCGTACAAGGGCGCGATGGAATAGACCCGCTCGCCGTCGGCCGCGCCCGAGGCAGTGATCAGCGCCCCTTCGGGCCCGCGGGCCCGGTTGATCCAGGCGACGGGAATGGCCGGAAAAGCCCTGGCGCTCGAGGACGACAGGATGGCGCCCTTGCCGTTGACCAGGGCCACTTCCGACCCCTCGGGCAGGGCCCGGCCTTCGGTCTCCGGCGCCAGGCTGCTCAGGGGGATGACAGCGGTCAGGACGCCGTCGGCCTGCGGCCCGGCCCGCACGGAGGCCAGCAGAACCGGCTCGGATGCGAAGGTGCGGCTGGGATCGACGACCGTGGTCTCGGTCTTGCCGTTGAACAGATCACTGAACCACGGCTTGTAGCGGCGCTGCGGATCGGCCGGCACGGTGTTCGCGGCGCAGGAGACCCGCCCCGTCGGCTCGAAGCGGATCAGATTGGCGTAGCCGGGCAGGCGCTTGGTGATGTCGTTCAGCTTCCCCGCGCAGCTGAAGCCGATGACTCCCGGCGCCAGGGTCTCCAGCAAGACGCGGCTGGCCTCCATGCGCGCCGTGGCGTTGGCCACGCTGCGTTCGGCGGCGTCCTGCAGTTGCTGGCGCTGTTCGGCGGCCTCGCGGCGGAAGGAGAGGGCGGACTGAACCGCCCCCAGCAACAGCACCGGGATGAGCGCCAGGGCCAGGGCCCCGGCCAGGCGCGCGCGGATGGTGCGTGCATCGCCCGCACCTCTTGGACCCATAGCGGACGCGACCGCTTCCTCGGGCTCACCGGGCCCAGGCCGTCCGCGAAAGAACCGCCTCACCGCGAGGCGGCGCTCAGGCGTTCGGCTTCACCCAGAATGGATCCCATGGCTTCGCCGGCCGCGCGCCCGTCGCGCCCATAGGCGCCGGCTTCGAGGATGCCCTGCACGGCCTTGCGGGCCCGGCTGACCCGGCTCTTCACCGTGCCGACCGCGCAGCCGCAGATGTCGGCGGCTTCTTCATAGGCAAACCCGCCGGCCCCGACGAGGATCAGCGCTTCACGCTGTTCCGGCGGCAGCACGGCCATGGCCTGGCGCAATTCGTCCAGGGCGACGGGCGATTCCGGATCGTCCACCGCCATCAGGGTGCGTTCGGCGGCTTCCTGGTCGAGCTGGGTCGAGCGCCAGGACCGGCGCTTGTCGCTGTAGAACTGGTTGCGCAGGATCATGAAGGTCCAGGCCTTCATGTTGGTGCCCAACTGGAAGGAGGCGCGGGCGTCCCAGGCCTTGATCAGGGCGTCCTGGGCCAGGTCATCGGCCTGGGTGGCGTCGCCGGTCAGGGTGCGGGCAAAGGCGCGCAGGTGGGGAATCAAGGTCACCAGATCTTTCTGGAAGACTTTGTCGCGGGCGGCCCCGGTCAGGGAGGCCAAATCTTCGGAGGTGCTCAAGTCAGCGATCCCCCGACTTGTCGTTGCTGTCGGCGCGACGCAGGATATCGAGAAATTCGTCGGGCACCGGCTCGTTGACGACCTCATCGAACATCTGGCGCAGTTTGACGCCGATCGCGCGCTGGCGCAGACGGGCTTCGTCGAGCCCTTCGGAGGCGGCGCGGCGGCCGGGCGGAGTTTGTTGCTGATCGATCATGCCATCGGCGCCCGAAGGCGCAGCTTCCCCGTACTTGCTGGTTCTGTCCCGCTTCAACGCAGTCCACCCCCTCAGGTTCCATCGTCCGATTGGAGAAGTTCCATCGGCCATGGTGACGCAAAGTTCCAACGCGTGGAACCATCGTTGCGTTCCACCCGTTAGACGCCCAGGTTCATTGCGGTCGCGTCCTGGCGCGCCTGTTTCTGCGCCTTATGTTTTTCGAAGACCACTATGAGACGGAGGGGTCATGAGTCTTCTCGCCCGACTGGCGCCGCATCTTCCTTATGTTCGCCGCTACGCGCGCGCCCTGACCGGGAGCCAGCAGACCGGCGACCAGTATGTGCGCGTCGCCCTGGAGGCCCTGGCCGCCGGTGAACAAACACTGCCCGATCAGCTGTCACCGCGCGTGGCCCTGTATCACGTGTTCCACGCCATCTGGGGCACCTCCGGGGCCCAGCTGGAGGATCGCAATCCCGACCAGGAAACCGGCGGCGCGCCCGCCGACCGCCTGATGCGGATCGCTCCGCGGTCGCGCCAGGCCTTCCTTCTGACGGCGCTGGAAGGCTTCACCCCCAGTGAGGCGGCCCAGATCCTCGACACCGGCTATCCGGAAGTCGAGCGCCTGATCGCCCAGGCCCAGGCCGACATCGACGCCGAACTGGCCACCGACGTCCTCATCATCGAGGACGAGCCGGTCATCGCCGCCGACATCGAGGCGCTGGTCCGCGAACTCGGTCACAACGTGATCGACATCGCCGCCACCCGCACCGAGGCGCTGGAAGCCATCGCCAAGAAGAAGCCGGGTCTTGTCCTGGCCGATATCCAGCTCGCCGATGGCAGCTCGGGCATCGACGCGGTCAAGGATATCCTCGGTATGATCAATGTGCCGGTGATCTTCATCACCGCCTTCCCCGAGCGCCTGCTGACCGGCGAGCGCCCGGAACCGACCTTCCTGATCACCAAGCCTTTCCAGCCGGAAACGGTGAAGGCGGCGATCGGCCAGGCGCTGTTCTTCCACCCGGGCCGGCAGAAGATCGCCGCCTAGTCTGGATTGCAGACACAAAGAAGGGGCCGTCCTCGCGGGCGGCCCCTTTTTCGTGGGCTCTCGGCTTCAGGACGCCGGGTAGGACCTGGTCGGGCCCGGGTCGGCGGCCGGCGACGTCGCCTGGCCCTGGACATCCTCGCGGGTCGGCGGAACCTGGGTTTTCTGAGCGTCGCTCAGGTCACCCGATCGCATGCCCCAGGCCGCGAACAGCGCCACCGCCGCCAGCAGGGTGGAGGCCAGAAGCACCCAGAAAGCATGTCGGCCCCAACGGCCCTGACGGACCTCGGTGACGGGAATGTGGACGTGGTCGCCGTCGGCGTCGTGAGTGACTTCAGCCATGTGCGGCTCCTTCGAAGAAAACTGCGCCGACCTGTCGACGCCCTCGATCAGGAAAACGCTTGCGAAACAACGACGTTCCCGAGGCATGGCGCGCACTGCCGCCTGGCCCTCGAAAAAGTGCGAAAAATTCGCTCTCGCCGGGAACGCAATATCCCGCGTGGTGTTTTCTCTTTGCGGAGGCGGCGACGCCCCCCCCGACTTGAGGCTGACCACAGTCAGCCTGCCGTCTCCGCACCCCAATTCTCGATGATGCAAAACTTGAGAAGGGCGGATCCGAAAAACGGATCCGCCCTTTTTCTTGCCGCGTCAGTCCCGCGCCCTTCTCCGGATCATCGGGAGAAGGACGCCCCCGTGGCGCTGTTTCAGCTCGCCGGCGCTGACAGACGAAGGGTCACTTCGGCCCGGCGACGCAACGGCGCGGCGGCGCCGGCCGCGGTCAGGGCCCCGCTGTCTCCAGCCGCGGTCACCTTCACATCCTTCAGGCCGTAGCCGTTGAGGGTCTTGGTGACCATCGCCGCCCGCTGTTCGGACAGCCGCATGTTGGCCTCGGCCGTGCCGACAGAGTCGGCCAGGCCGTTGACGTCGACGCGGTCGACGGTGCAGCCCCTGGCCCGGCTCGCCGCGCCGCGCAGCACCGCCTTGCCTTCACGGCCGATCACCGCCGACGCAGGCTCGAAATAGATGGCGACGTTGATGTCCTCGCAGGGCGTGAACCGGGCGACCTCCGTCTTCGGCGTCGTCTTGCAGGCGGCCAGCGCCAGGGTGGCGACACCCAGGACCATCAGGTTGCGAACGTTCATCTCTACCCCTCCAT
Source organism: Caulobacter sp. (assembly GCA_032122215.1). Lineage (GTDB taxonomy): Bacteria > Pseudomonadota > Alphaproteobacteria > Caulobacterales > Caulobacteraceae > Caulobacter. The sequence goes on along the minus strand of JAUMCZ010000067.1, from coordinate 25,718 downwards.
GCCCCCGCCCCGTGGTTTACGGGCGGGCCTTGAAACCCATCAGCCGCGCGGCTGGCCGTTTTCCCAGAAATAGGCGCCGCGCTGGCTGTCGAAATAATAGTACCGGCGGTGCTTCTCGTCGAAGTACTGCCGTCTGTTGACGTTGCCGGACGGTCGGGGTGGCGCGGCCATCCGCTCTCCCGCCGGCGGCGGGGGCGGCGGCGGAACGCTGGCGCAGGCGGCAAGTCCCGAAAGGGTGACGCTGGCGACCAGGACCGCGGACAGACGCACGAAAAACCTCTCGGGCAGGCGGAGGGGATCGCCCCATGGCGCACCCGTTTCATACCCAACGCTGTTACACCCTGGGAAGTTCCATGTCGGGAACCCGCCGGAACTTCCATCCTTCGACTTCCGTTCTGCTCCGGAACCGGCCATCGTACGGAGACAATCATGAAACTGTTCCAGAACAGGGCCCAGACGGCCACCGAACACGACCATGCCCCCTTGCAGGGCCACAGCGACGCCGAGCTGCGCGCCGCCTATGAACGCGGCCGCAAGGAAGAACGGGCCCGCCATCGCCGCTCGCCCGTCCTGGTGCTGGGCCTGGTCGCCGTCGCCCTGATCGGCGGAACCTCGCTGGTTCTGGCCGCCAAGGAGGGCTCGTTCCGTGAGGGTGGCGCGTTGATGGACGCCGGGGTCAGCACCGCCGCCCGCGAGGCCGTGCCGACCATCCGCAAGGGCGCCGAGGCCGTGCAGGACCAACTGTCGAGCGACACCGCCACCAGCAAGCCGGCGGGCTGACCGATGACGGGGGGCGAGACGCCGGTCCGGCGCAAATCAACCACCAAACCGAAGTCGCCGGCGCCGCCGAAAGCCGCGCCGGCAGCGGTCCGTCGCTCGGTCGAAGGTATCCGCAAGGTCGAGGTGATCGCCAACCCGCTGTCGGGAAGCGTCGGTCCCCACGCCTGCGAGGAAGCTGCGGCTATGCTTGACGCCTACGACCTGGACGTCAACGTACAGCGTTGCGAGTCCGGCAAGCTGGAAGAGATCATCGGCCGGGCCCTGGCCGCCAGGCCGGACCTGATCGTCGTCATCGCCGGCGACGGAACGGCCCGGGCCGTGGCCGAGGCCGCGGGACCGGACGGCCCGCTGGTTGCGCCGCTGCCGGGCGGCACCATGAACATGCTGCCCTTCGCCATCTACGGCCACACCACCTGGGCGGAGGCGCTGGAGGCCATCCTGACCGATGGCGTCGAGAAACACATTTCTGGCGGCACGGTCGAAAAGTACAGCTTCTATGTCGCCGCTATTCTCGGTTCGCCGGCCCTCTGGGCCCGGGCCCGGGAAGCGGCGCGTCATGGCAAGCTCTGGCTTGCCATCCAGCGGGCCCGTCGCGCGGCCCAGCAGGCCTTCACCGGCCGCCTGCGCTTCACGCTCGACGGGGCCGCCCGCCAGAAGTCCGAGGCGCTGACCTTCATGTGCCCGCTGGTCTCCAAGGCCGTCGACAACGACACCATGGGGCTGGAGGCCGCCGCTCTCGATCCCACCGGGGCGGTCGATGTGTTCCGGCTGGCGGTGGCCGCCGCCGCCGGCCAATGGCGGCGCGACCCGTCTGTCAACGTCACCGTGGTGCGCCAGGCCTACGCCTGGGCCGGCGGTCCGATCCCGGCCATCCTCGACGGCGAGTCGGTGCGGCTGGGCCGCACCGCCGTGGTCCGGTTCAAGCCCAATGCCTTCCGGGCGCTGGTCCCGCGAGGTGTTGGAGCCGACGCGTGACGGCGCTGCGCCTCTTCCACGCCTCGGATATCCATTTCGGCGGCGAGAACGAGGCCGCCGTGGCCGGCGCGGCCCGGTGGATGGCTGACAACCCTGTCGACCTGGCCATCCTCTCCGGCGACCTGACCCGCGAAGGTCAGCCATCTGAGTTCGAGGCTGCCCGCGCCTGGATCGACACCCTGCCCTGCAGGGTGGTGGTCACGGCCGGCAATCATGACGTTCCCTATTTCAACATTCCCTACCGCGCCCTGATGCCCTGGAAGCGGTTTGACCGCTGGATGGGCGACCTCAAGGCCCCGCCGCCGACCCCGGGGCTGGCCTACGCCGGAGTCAACACCGCCCGCGGCGTGCAGCCCCGCGCCAACTGGTCAAAGGGCCAGATCAGCCAGGCCCAGGTGCGCAAGGCGATCGGCCGGGTGCGGAGCGGGGATGACGGCGCCCTGAAGCTGGTCACCTGCCACCATCCCCTCATGGAGGTGCTGGGTGGGCCGATGACCGGCAATGTCTGGGGCGGCCGGACGGCGGCCGAGGCCTTTACCGCCTCAGGCGTGGACATCGTGCTGACCGGCCATATCCACACGCCGTTCGTGAGCCCCTATCCGTTCGGCGACGGTCGCACCTACGCGGTCGGCGCCGGCACCCTGTCGATCCGCGAGCGGGGCGTGGCGCCCAGCTTCAACTGCCTGGAGGTGGAAGCCGAGTGCGTGACGGTCACCGCCATGACCTGGCAGGGCACACACTACGAACCGCATCGGACCTGGCGGGTCGATCGGCGCATCGCCGAAGCCGTCCCTTCCCTGTCGCAAGCGGAGTCAGAGACCGCGCATCAGTCCTGAGATTCCGGTCTCACCGGTCGCGCTCAAGGCGTCCGCCACCGCCGCCCGCGCTTCCGGCGGCTTGTTCTGCCCCAGCTTGGTGATGCCTTCGAAGCGGTCGAGGGTCACCTCGTAGGCGATGATCATCTTCAGCAGGGTGTCGAACCGGCCCTCGCTCATCTTGTCGCGTTTCCACATCGGCTTGGGCAGGAGATCGTGTTCGAAACGATCCGACAGATCGTCGAGCAAGGCCGTCGCCGCCTGCGCATCGAGGATCCGCACCGGGCCTTCCAGCTCTACCGACAGGTAGTTCCAGGTGCCGACCTGGTCCTCCTGGCCATACCAGTCGGGGCTGATGTAGGCGTGCGGGCCGGTGACCACCGCCAACACCGTGGCGCCATCGGTCAGAGCCCCGGCCACCGGATTGGCCCGCGACAGGTGGAACCGCAGTCGCCGGCCGTCCAGCAAGACCGGCGCGTGCGCCGCCACCGGCCGGCCTCCGGCGCTGGCGCAGATCAGGGCGAAGGGCGCGGCCCGCACCCGGGCGGCCAGCACCGCCTCGTCGGTTTCTCTGAAAAGCGGCGCGGGGTGCACTACCGGACCCGGTACTTCTCGAACCAGGCGATGATCGCGCCGGCCTTGGCCCCCGACTGCGAGGGCCGGGCCGCGATGCCGCCATGGCTGGCGCCCGGCACGATGACGAAGGCGCTGGGCACCTTTCGCAGCTGCAGGGCCTGGTAGTATTGCGCCGCTTCCGACACCGGGGTGCGATGGTCGTTCTCGCCGACCACGACCAGGGTCGGGGTCTTCACATTGCCGACCAGGCTGAGCGGCGAGCGGTCCCAGTAGGACTTCTGGTCCTCCCACGGCATTTTGGCGAACCAGTATCCGGCGGTGACCAGCGGGATGTCCGAGGTCAGCGCCTCGGTGGTCCAGTTGATCACCGGCTTCTGGGTGGCGGCGGCGCGGAAGCGGTCGGTCTTGCCGATGATCCAGGCGGTCAGCACCCCGCCGCCCGAGCCGCCGGTAACGAACAGGTTGCGGTCGTCGACATGGCCTTTGGCGATGGCCGCATCGACGGCGCTGATCAGGTCGTCATAGTCGGGGCCGGGGTATTTCTTGTCGATCTGGTTGGCGAACGCCTCGCCGTAGGAGGTCGAACCCCGCGGGTTGGTGTAGAGCACGATGTAGCCGGCGGCCGCATAGAGCTGCATGTCGGTGGCGAAGTAGGGGCCGTAGGAGGTGTTCGGCCCGCCGTGGATCTCCAGAACCAGCGGATACTTTTTCGCCGGATCGAAGTTCGGCGGATAGACCAGCCAGGCCGGAACCTCTTGCCCGTCCAGCGAGGATTTCACCTCCAGGGCCTCAACCCTGCCCAGCGTCTTGGCGGCCAGCAGGTCCTCGTTCAGCCGGGTCGCCTGGACGGGCGCGCCGGCGCCCTTGATGTAGAGGTCGGCCGGGCGGCTGGTCGTGGCGCGGGTGAAGGCGATGACCCCCGACCGCGCGTCGAAGCCGCCGCCGCTGTAGGGCCGGTCCAGACCACCGCCACCCAGCTCCAGGGCCATCGGCGAAACCTTGCCCGCCAGATCGACCCGCGCCAGCCGGGTGATCGCCCGGTCGACGTACTGGAAGGTCAGGCTGCGGCTGTCCTCGGCCCAGCGGAAGTCGTCGACCGACCGGTCGAGATCGGCTGCCAGCCGGCGCGGATTGCTGCCATCGGCCCCCGCCACATAGAGGTGGGTATCGTGATAGGCGGTCTTTTTGTCGTCGAAGCCCAGGTAGGCGATCATCTTGCCGTCCGGAGACAGGCTGGGCGCGAAGTCCGGGCCGAAGCGGTCGGTCAGCCGCTTCACCGCGCCGGTGGCGACGGTGAGTTCATAGAGATCGACCAGGGCCGGATCATGCTCCCAGCCGGCCTCGCGGGCGCTGGAGAACAGGATCTTCGAACCATCCCGGCTCCAGCTGAGCGGGCCCTGGTTGTCGAAAGCGCCGCTGGTCAGCTGGCGCGGCGCCCCGCCGTCGGCCGAGACGACATAGATTTGCCCGGCCCCGGGCTTCAGGATGCCCTCGCTGTCGGTTTTGTATTTCAGGCCCTCGATGATCTTCAGCGGTTCGGCCCAGGTCGCGCCCTCCGGCTTCGTCGGCGCCGTCCCACTGGTCAGGGTCAGGCCGCCCCCGCCGGTGAACATCAGGAAGGCGATGGACCGGCCGTCCGGAGACCAGGCGATGCTGTCCGGTCCCTCGGGCAGGACAGCGACGCGGGCCGTCGCCCCGGTGTCCATCCAGCGCACGAACAGCTGGGCGCCGCCCTCGGCCGTCGAGACATAGGCCAGGCGCTTGCCGTCCGGCGACCAGCGCGGGCTCATGTGGTTGCCCGGGCCGGTGACCAGCGGCGACTGGGCGCCGGTGGCGACGTCGACGATCCAGATCGAGCGCCGGGCGCGGTCGGCGTTGATGTCGTTGCTGGCCCGCACATAGACCACCTGCTTGCCGCCCGGCCGCACCTGCGGGTCGGTGGCCTGCTCCAGGCTGAACAGGTCCTGGGCGGTCAGGGTGCGCGATCCCGGAAGCTGCGCCCAGGCCGGCTCGGCGATAGCGACGGGAACGGCGATCAGACAGGCCGAGGCGGCCAGCAGCACGGTCAGGTTTTTCAACGGTCTAGTCTCCAGCAGGGCTCTTGAGCCCCAACACATCCTGCATGTCGTAAAGTCCGGGCGGCTGACGGACCGCCCAGGTCCCCGCCGCGATGGCGCCGCGCGCGAACAGGCCACGGTCGCTGGCGCTGTGGGAAAGGGTCAACACCTCTTCCTCGCCGGCGAAAATGACGCTGTGGTCGCCGATGACGCCGCCGCCGCGCACCACCGAAAAGCCGATGCCGCCAGCCTTGCGCGCACCGGTGATGCCGTCGTGCGGGGGCAGCCGCACGTCCGCCAGGGCCACGCCCCGACCTCTCGCCGCCGCCTCGCCCAGCATCAGGGCGGTGCCCGAGGGGGCGTCGACCTTGCGCCGGTGATGGGCCTCGAAGACCTCGATGTCGAAATCGTCCGGCAAAGCCCGCGCCGCCTGGGCGACCAGTCCCAGCAGCATGTTGACCCCCAGGCTGTAGTTGCCCGAGCGGACGATAGGGATGCGTTTCGCCGCCTCGTCGATCCGGCGGATCTGGTCGGGTGACAGGCCGGTCGAGCCGATGATCAGGGCGACACCGCCGCGCCCGGCGGCGGCTTCGGCCAGGGCGACCGAGGCCTCCGGCACGGTGAAGTCGATGACGGCGTCGGCCTGTGACAGCGCCTGCGCCTGGCTGACCAGGCCCTGTCCCTCCGCCCCCGGACGATCGAAGCGGGCGCTCACCGCCACGTCCTCGCGGCCCTCCGCCGAGCGTTCGACCGCCTGCCCCATGCGACCCAGCGCCCCGGCGATGGCGAGACGGACGGGGGTTGCGGTCACGGGCAGCTCCTTGAAACGGGAGGGGAACAAAGCACAGGCGCGGGGGAAATCAATGGAGGCGGTGTGGAGAACCCGGTGAAATCAGGGGATCGCCTTGTTTTCATTGCACTATGTCCGGCAACGACGGTGGCCCCCGGGTGGACGTTCGGTGGCCCTTTGGTCGCCCGGCGGGTGGACTTTGGCGAACCGATGGTCGCCCGACGGTCGCCGGCTCGCCCACGCGGCTGGCCGGGCCGCCCTTATCGAAGCGGCGGATCATTATAATCCATCCCTGGCCCGCGAGCGCCGACGCAATTGACGGGGGTGGGTTGCGACAGGACACTGCGTACCAACGAGACAAGAGGAAACCCCATGCCCCAGCTTTCTGCCAACGGCATCACCATCGAGTACGACGAGCGCGGGTCGGGCGATCCCCTGCTGCTGATCATGGGCCTGGGCGCCCAGATGACCCGCTGGCCGGAGGGCTTCTGCGATGCGCTGGCGGCGCGGGGCTTCCGGGTCATCCGCTTCGACAACCGCGACATCGGCCTCTCTTCAAAGATGGATGAGGCCGGGCTGCCCGACATGGCCGCCGTTTTCACGGCCTTCGCCAGCGGACAGGTCCCGCCGGTCGCCTACACGCTGCAGGAAATGAGTGAGGACGCCGTCGGGGTGCTGGACGCGCTCGGCATCGACAAGGCCCACATCGTCGGCGCCTCGATGGGCGGCATGATCGCCCAGCTGGTCGCCGCCGACTTCCCGAACCAGACGCTGAGCCTGACCTCGATCATGTCCACCACCGGCAATCGCGAGCTGCCGACCGGCACGCCGGAAGCCATGGCGGCCCTCAGCACCCCGGCCCCCAACCCGCATGACGACATGGAAGGCTTCCTCGCCGCCGGTCTGAGGACCGCCCACATCGTCGGCTCGCCGGGCCACGTCGACGAGGCCGCCCTGCGGGAGCGCATGGCCGCCGATGTGCGGCGCAGCTACTATCCCGTCGGTTTCATGCGCCAGTACGCCGCCGTGCTGGCCTCGCCGGACCGCCGTCCCAAGCTGAAGGGCGTCACGGCCCCGACCGTGGTCATCCACGGCGAGGCTGACACCCTGGTCAACGTCGCCGGCGCTCACGACACGGCGGACAGCATTCCCGGCGCCGAGCTGCTGATCATCCCCGGCATGGGCCATGACGTGCCGCCGGTCTTCTGGGACCAGATCGTCGACGCCATCGCGACGGTGGCGGCGAAGGCGAAAGCCGAGGCGTAGCGAACACCTTCTCCCGCTTGTCGGGAGAAGGTGGCCGCGTAGCGGTCGGATGAGGGCAGCGCCGGCGTCGGAAGGCTGTGGTCCTTGTGGCGCTGTCAGCGCTGTCGCCAATGCCTTGAGGTCGGTTCTGCCCTCATCCGACCCCCTTCGGGGGCCACCTTCTCCCGACAAGCGGGAGAAGGACCGTGGCTGGCGGTTGTTCCCGCCGCCCTCGGTCGTTAGGTTGCGCGCCTTTCCTACAAAGAGGCGCGCTGCCGCGCCCGGCGAGCTGAACAGGCCCCCATGAACGAGTCCGAGAAGAAGACCTTCACCGACGAGGAAGCGCTGGCCTTCCACCAGTTCCCGACGCCGGGGAAGATCGCCATCGCCGCCACCAAGCCGATGGCCACCCAGCGGGACCTCAGCCTCGCCTATTCGCCGGGCGTCGCCGTGCCGGTGCTGGCCATCGCCGCCAACCCCGAGCTGGCCTACGACTACACCTCCAAGGGCAACCTGGTGGCGGTGATTTCCAACGGCACGGCCATCCTCGGCCTCGGCAACCTCGGGGCTCTGGCCAGCAAGCCGGTGATGGAAGGCAAGGGCGTCCTCTTCAAACGCTTCGCCGACGTCGACGCCATCGACATCGAGGTCTCCACCGAGGACCCCGACGAGATCATCACCGTGGTCAAGAACATCGGCGTCACCTTCGGCGGCATCAATCTGGAGGACATCAAGTCCCCCGAATGCTTCCGCATCGAGACCGAGCTGCAGGAGCTGCTCGATATCCCGGTCTTCCACGACGACCAGCACGGCACCGCCATCATCACCTGCGCTGGCCTGATCAACGCCTGCGAGATCACCGGCCGGGACCTGAAGGACGTCAAGGTCGTGCTCAACGGCCCGGGCGCCGCCGGCATCGCCACGCTCGAGCTGATGAAGGCCATGGGGGTCACCCCCTCCAACGTCATCGCCGTCGACCGCAAGGGCGTCCTCTACCGCGGCCGCACCGAAGACATGAACCAGTGGAAGAGCGCCCACGCCACCGACACGCCGCACCGCACCCTGGCCGAGGCGATCGTCGGCGCGGACGTCTTCGTCGGCCTGTCCGCAAAGGGCGCACTGACCAAGGAGATGGTGGCCAGCATGGGCCCCAATCCGCTGATCTTCGCCATGGCCAATCCGGATCCGGAGATCACCCCGGAAGAGGTGGCCGAGGTCCGCGGTGACGCCATCGTCGGCACCGGCCGCAGCGACTACGTCAACCAGGTCAACAACGTGCTGGGCTTCCCCTACATCTTCCGCGGCGCCCTCGATGTGCGCGCCCGGCGGGTGAACATGGAGATGAAGATCGCCTGCGCCAACGCCCTGGCCATGCTGGCCCGGGAAGACGTGCCGGACGAGGTCGCCGCCGCCTATCACGGCCGCCACCTGAAATTCGGCCCCGACTACATCATCCCCACGCCCTTCGACCCGCGCCTGATCTGGTACATCCCGCCCTTCGTCGCCCAGGCGGCGATGGACACCGGGGTCGCCCGCAAGCCGATCGAGGACATGGACGCCTACCGCGCCAAGCTCGCCCGTCGGCTCGACCCCACCGCCGGCTTCCTGCAGAAGATTTCCGGCGGCGTTCAGTCGGGCGTCCAGAAGCGGATCGTCTTTGCGGAAGGCGAAGAGCCGAGCGTCATCCGCGCCGCCTACGCCTTCGAGCAGCAGGGCCTGGGCAAGGCCATCCTCTGCGGCCGCGAGGAGCTGGTCCGCGAGAACATGCGCATCGCCGGTCTCGACCCGGACGAGGTGACGCTGGAGATCGTCAATGCCCGCCTGTCGGATCGCAATCCCGACTATGTCGACTATCTCTACGCCCGGCTGCAGCGCGACGGTTACCTCAAGCGCGACGTCCAGCGGCTGATCAACCAGGACCGCAACAGCTTCGCCGCCTCCATGCTGGCGGCCGGCCATGCCGACGGCATGGTCACCGGCGTCACCCGCAGCTTCGACCAGGTGCTGGAAGAGGTGACCCGGGTGATCGATCCCGCGCCGGGCGGCCGGGTGATGGGCATGTCCATCCTGCTGGCCAAGGGCGCGCCGATCTTCATCGCCGACACCAACGTCACCGAGATGCCCGACGCCGAGGACCTGGTCGAGATCGCCGTCGAGGCGGCCTCGGCGGTCAAGCGACTGGGCTACACCCCGCGTGTCGCCTTCATGAGCTACTCGGCCTTCGGCAACCCGATGGGCGAGCGCAGCGAGAAGGTCCGCGACGCCGTCGCCATGCTCGACCACATGGAGGGCATCGACTTCGAGTACGAGGGCGAGATGCCGCCGGAACTGGCCCTGGAGCCGGAACGCCGCGCCGCCTATCCCTTCATGCGCCTGACCGGCCCGGCCAATGTGCTGGTCATGCCGGCCATCCACTCGGCCTCGATCTCGACCAAGCTGGTCCAGAGCCTGGGCGGGGCGACGGTGATCGGCCCGGTGCTGCTGGGCCTGTCGCGGTCGGTGCAGATCTGTCCGCTCGGCGCCTCGGTGTCGCGCATCCTCAACATGGCGATGATGGCGGCCTACGAGCAGCCGGCGCAGGAAGGATAGAGGGCTATGGCTTCATGATGATGGTCACTCTGCGCCAGGCCTGAAGCCGTGCCAGACCCTTTCCGAATGGAAAGGGTCCACTTTGCGTTTGGAGCCCGTCCGGGCTCCGGGCACGGCCCAACGCCCGTGACGCGCATCTCGAATCGCGAAGCCGATGCGGCAGGTCCCTTCTCCCCTTGTGGGAGAAGGTGGCCCCGAAGGGGTCGGATGAGGGGTCGAAGACTCTCTCAGCAATCGTCATCGATCCGCCGATCCCTGTCGGCCGGTGCGACCCCTCATCCGTCGGCTTCGCCGCCACCTTCTCCCCCAAGGGGAGAACGACCTGCTCCCATTCCGGCGTTGGACACCCCACCATGCCCACCCTTCACGAACCCGTCCTCGGCATCGACTTCGGGACGACCAACACCGTCGTCTCGATCACCACCCCGGACGGCGACGCCCGCCTGATCCACTTCCCCCGGAATGACGCCGACATCGTCGCCTTCCGCTCGGCGCTCAGCTTCCATGCGCCAAACCACGACGAGAACGGCCGCGAGGTCGAGGCCGGGCCCTGGGCCATCGACACCTATCTGGAAGAGCCGCTGGAGACCCGCTTCATCCAGTCGTTCAAGTCCTACGCCGCCAGCCCGCTGTTCACCGACACCGAGATCCTGCGCAAACGCTTCGCCTTCCAGGACCTGTTGAGCGCCTTCCTCGGCAAGGTGCGCGACCACGCCGGGGTCGAGCTCGCCGACCTGCCCAAACGCGTCATTGTCGGCCGGCCGGTCAACTTCGCCGGCCTGCGCCCCGACCCGGAGCTGGCCCTGACCCGTTACCAGGACGCCTTCCGCTGGATGGGCTTCGAAGACATCCGCTACGCCTACGAACCGGTCGCCGCCGCCTTCTTCTTCGCCCGCCAGCTGAAACAGGACGCCACCGTCCTGGTCGCCGACTTCGGCGGCGGCACCTCCGACTTCTCCCTGGTCCGGTTCGAGCGCCAGGACGGCCGCATCCGCTCGGAGGGCCTGGCCAACAGCGGCGTCGGGGTGGCCGGCGACGCCTTCGACTACCGGATCATCGACAACCTGGTCTCGCCCCGCCTCGGCAAGGGCTCAAGCTACCGCGCCTTCGACAACATCCTGCCCATCCCCAACCGCTACTTCAGCGCCTTCGCCCGCTGGGAACAGCTCGCCATCCTGCGGGCCAGCCGCGACATGCGCGATATCCGGGGTCTGGTCCGCACCGCCCTGCAGCCGGAGAAGATCGAGAAGCTGGTCGAGATGCTCGACGACAACCACGGCTACCGCCTCTACCAGTCGGTCTCCCGCCTGAAGGAGGCGCTGTCTGCGAACGAAGAGGCCGAGTTCCTGTTCGAGGAAGGCTCGATCCGCATGCAGTCGACTGTCCGGCGCAGCGATTTCGACAGCTGGATCGCCCCGGAACTGAAGGCCATCGAGGGCGCCGTCGACGAGGCCCTCGCCCGCGCCGGTCTGGACGAGACCGGCGTTGACCGCGTCTTTCTCACCGGCGGGTCGTCCTTCGTCCCGGCGGTGAGAGGCATCTTCAGCCGCCGCTTCGGGGCGTCGAAACTGGAAAGCGGCGCCGAACTCGTCTCCATCGCCACCGGCCTGGCGCTGATCGGCCTGGAGGACGAGCCGGACCTGTGGAGCCAGAGGGCCTGATCGACGCGAAGACTTTTCCCCTTGTCTCGAGGCAAACCCGGTGAGGTCAGCGGCTCAACTCCGCCACTTCAACGTCACGGCCTGCACCGGATTCTCGAACGCCCGCTCTGCGCTGCGTGACGCTGTCCATTCCTTCTTCAACTGCTGGTACCACTTGGCCTGGGTGTCGGCGTCGTCGACCCACAGCAGCGAGGGGTCGTACTTCAGCCCCTCGTTCTGCAGGTTCACCATGGCTGCGTCCTGGCGCAGGAAGGCCCGGGCGCCGGCCGCGACGAAGGGTTTCAGGAACAGGAAGGCCGGGTGGTCGGACCACAGGATCTGGGTGATCCGGGTGGCGGTGTCGTGGATCGGCGTCAGGCAGGTGAGCGACAGAACCTGCCGCGCCCCGATGGTGATGTGCTCCCAGCGAAGCCCCGGCAGCCGGAAGGTGATCTCGGTCAGCGGCTCGCCGCCGAGGATGGCGTAGGCTCTGGAATTCTTCGACGGCTCGTGGCGGATCATCGAGAACCCTGCCTCGCGCGGCTCGAACTTCTTGGCCTTGTCGTGCTGGCTGCCTTTCGAGCGCCACCACCACTGCTGGTGCACGTAGGGGCCATGGGCCGGGTCCATCAGCCCGACCACGGCATGGTCGATATGGCTGTCGAACACCATCCGATCGATGATCTTCGGACCGCTGCCGACGACGCCCGGAAACTGAGGCGGCGGCTCGGGCGGCTCACCGTCGAAGCGCGGGTCGGACGCCATCCACACCCAGACCATCCCCTGGCTCTCGGCCACGGGGTAGCGCTTCACCCGGATGCGGCTGATGTCCATCGCCTGATCAGCGGTCAGTGACGGCACAGCCGTGCAGGCCCCCGACCGTCCAAAGCGCCAGCCGTGATAGGGGCACTCGACGCTGGTCTCGCCGTCAGCCTCGGTCGTGATCTTTCCCGCCGAAAGCGGGGCTGCCCGGTGCGGACAGACATCGCGCAGGGCGAAAAGCGCCCCCTTGCGGTCGCGCCCGATCAGCACCGGCTCACCCAGCATCTCGTGCCGCGCCATGGCCCCGGGCTTCACGTCGCCGCTGAGCGCGGCGAAGTACCAGATGTCGCGCAGGAAGCCGGTCCCGAACCGGGTCGGGGGGGCTTTTGCTTTGGGGGTTTCGCCGTCGGCCATGGCTTGCTTCATACCGTCTGCGTCGCCGTCCGTCCAAGGTCGCGCATTGATGCAGCGCAAGCGCACGGCGCGCGTTGGTGCTAGGCTGTAGAAAATGGGGGCGCGCCGCGCACCGATCGACGTTTTCCTGGGAGGCTTTCAGATCGCCATGAACCGTGTGACCTCGATGTTCCGCGTCCTGCCCGTCCTGCTGATGGGCGCCGTGCTCGCCGGCTGCGGCATCAACACCATCCCGACCAGGGACGAGGCCGTGAAGGCCAGCTGGGGCAACGTCCAGAACCAGTATCAGCGCCGCGCCGACCTGATCCCCAATCTCGTCGCCACGGTGAAGGGCTACGCCGCCCAGGAGAAGGATGTGCTGGTCGCGGTGACCGAGGCGCGGGCCAGCGCCACCCAGGTCAAGGTCGACGCCTCGACCATCACCGACCCCGCCAAGTTCGCCGAATACCAGGCGGCGCAGGACAATCTGACCGGCGTGCTCGGCCGGCTGATGGTCATTCAGGAGCAGTATCCGGACCTGAAATCCAACGCCAACTTCCTGGCCCTGCAGAGCCAGCTGGAAGGCACCGAGAACCGCATCAGCGTCGCCCGCACCGACTACAATGAGGCGGTCCAGAGCTACAACACGAGCCTGCGCACCTTCCCGACCTCGATCTGGGCCGGAACCTTCTATCGCAGCCAGAAGCCGGCCCTGCCGTTCCAGGCCGCCGCCGCCGCCCAGACCGCGCCCAGCGTCACCTTCGACGCCCCGCCCCCGCCGAAGGTTCAGTAGCGGCCGATGACGCGGGTGCTCAAAGGCTGGCTGATCGGTCTGGCGCTGGCGGTCCTCGCCATGCCCGCGCTGGCGGCGACCCCGGTCTTCCCGGCCCTGACCGGCCGGGTGGTCGACAAGGCCGGCCTGCTCACGCCCGCCGTCGAAGCGGACCTGACCGGCAAGCTGGAAAGCCTGGAAAAATCCACCGGCCGCCAGCTGGTTGTCGTCACTCTGCCGGATCTCGGCGGGCTGGAGATCGAGGACTATGGCTACCGGCTCGGCCGCGCCTGGGGTCTCGGCGACGCCAAGGCCGACAACGGCGCCCTCCTGATCGTCGCCCCCAACCAGCGGGCGGTGCGGATCGAGGTCGGCTACGGCCTCGAGCCCTTCCTGACCGACGCCCTGTCCAGCGTCATCATCAACAGCGCCATCCTGCCGAAGTTCAAGGCCGGCGACATGCAGGGCGGCATCGTCGCCGGGACCGACAGTCTGATCCAGCAGTTGACCCTGCCGGTCGGCGAGGCGCGCGCCCAGGTCAAGGCGGCGGAAACTCCGGCCCGGGAACGCGGCGGCGGCTTCCCGGTCTGGCTGTTCCCGATCATCCTCTTCGTCATCATCGTCATCCTCAGCCGCCTCGGCGGCCGTGGCCGGCGCCGGTCCGGCATGGCTGCGGCCCTGCCCTGGATCCTGCTCAACGCCGCCACCAGCAGCGGCGGCTGGAACAACCGGGGCAACGGCGGCGGCTGGTCGGGCGGTGGCGGCGGCTTCTCAGGCGGCGGCGGCTCGTTCGGCGGCGGCGGCGCGACAGGGCGGTGGTGACATGCAGTTGAGCCCCGCCGACCAGACCCGTATCGCCGCCGCCGTGACGGCCGCCGAGACCCGCACGGCCGGCGAAATCTATTGCGTTGTCGCCCCCCGCGCCTCGGCCTATCGCGAAGTCCCCATCGTCTGGGCCGCCCTGCTGGCGCTGGCCCTGCCGCCCCTGGCCCTGCTGGCCGGCCTGCGCCCGCGCGGCCTTGACGCCCTGCTCGGCGGCTGGACCGTCGGTCACGACCTCGCCGTTGGTCAGACGGTGCTGGCGTCCCTGGCCGCCTACATCGGCCTGCAGCTGGCGGTTTTTCTGCTGGTCCTGCTGGCCATGATGATCCCGGCCCTGCACCGCTTCGCCACCCCCGGGCCCCTGAAAATCGAACGGGTCCGCCGCGCCGCCCTCGACCAGTTCCTCAGCCACGGCCTGCATCACACCCGGGACCGCACCGGCGTTCTGATCTTCGCCTCGCTGGAAGAGCGCCGCGCCGAGGTCATCGCCGACGAAAACATCTACCTGGCGGCCCCGCCGCAGGTCTGGGAAGAGGTGGTCGCCCTGCTCGTCGCCGGCCTGAGGTCGGGCGACCTGGCGGCTGGCTATGTGGCGGCCATCGAAAAGTCTGGCGAGATCCTGGCGGCCCATGTGCCGCCCCGCGCCGACAACCCCAATGAACTGTCGAACCGCGTCGTCATCCTGGGTGACCGGAGCTGAAAGCCCGCTTCGCCGGGATCAGGGGAGACGATTAGTCCGCAGACCGCTCGCGCTTGCGCACGTACATCGTCGCATCCGCCTCGGCCAAAGCCGTTTCCGGATCGGCGCCGGGCTCGATCTGGCGCACCCCGGCGGTGATATGCAGCGGCGCCGACCAGTCGCCGAAGGTGACCGGCGTCCTCTCGATCACCTTGACCAGGCTGTCGGCCTTGGCCCGGGCTGTTTCGAGATCGGCCTGCACGAGGATGACGGCGAACTCGTCGCCGCCCAGCCGCCCCACGATGTCGCTGTCGCGCACATTGGCGAGCAGGCGCTCGGCCACCGCCTTCAACGCCTCATCGCCGGCCGCGTGGCCGAAGCGGTCGTTGACGCTCTTGAAGCCGTCGAGATCGAAATAGACGAGACTGGCGTCGGCGCCATAGCGCTGGGCGAAGGTTGAGATCCGCCCCAGCTCACGCATGAAGGCCCGCCGGTTCAGCACCGGGGTCAGCACGTCGCGGTCGGCCAGGCCTTCCAGCTCGGACAACTGGCCCTTCAGCCGCCCGACCTCGCCGCGCAGATCGTCGATTTCGCCGAGCAGGGTCTTCAGCGCCCCCTGCACGCTGGGGGTCAGTTCCGCTTCGGTCAGGCCGAGGAAGCCGGCCTTGTCGGCCTCCGACGCCTGGCCGGTGACCTGAGCCCCGGCCGCTGTCAGGGCGCGCCGACGGATCGCCGAAAAGGCCTCCGCTCTCGCGCCTGATATCTTCATGTCAGAATCACCTGATCAACTCGCCCAACGCTGATTCTGATCCATCGGTTGCGGCGCAACAAGGGCTGCTATACTCCGCCCCTTTCCTTCTGAGGATGTGACATGAGCGCAGCGCCGGTGGCGATCATCATGGGCAGCAGGTCCGACTGGCCGACCATGAAGCATGCGGCCGACAGCCTCGATGCGCTCGGCGTGGCGTATGAGGCCAAGGTCGTCTCCGCCCATCGCACCCCCGACCGGCTCTATGCCTTCGCCACGGGCGCCAAGGCGGCCGGCTTCAAGGTGATCATCGCCGGGGCCGGCGGCGCCGCCCACCTGCCGGGCATGACCGCCTCGATGACCCAGCTTCCTGTCCTCGGCGTGCCGGTCGAGAGCAAGCTGCAGAACGGTTTGGACAGTCTGCTGTCCATCGTCCAGATGCCGGGCGGCATTCCGGTCGCCACCCTGGCGGTCGGCGTCGCCGGGGCCAAGAACGCCGGCCTGCTGGCCGCCCAGATCCTCAGCCTGTCGGACGAGGGGCTGGCGCAGAGGCTGGCCGACTACCGCGCCCGCCAGACCGACGCGGTCGCCGAGACGGTCGAAGACTGATGAGATTTCCCCTCCCGCCCGGCTCCACCATTGGCATCCTCGGCGGGGGGCAGCTCGGCCGCATGCTGGCCCTGGCGGCCGCCCGGCTCGGCCTCGACGTCGTCATCTATACCCCCGACGAGGACAGTCCCGCCTCCCGCGTGGTGCGCGAGACCCTCGTCGCCCCCTATGACGAGCCGGTCAGCCTGGCTGCGTTCGCCCGCCTCTGCGACGTCATCACCTACGAGTTCGAGAACGTCCCGGCCGCTACCGTCGACGCCCTGATCGCGCTGGGCGCCGACGTCGCGCCCGGTCCCAAGGCTCTGGCCGTCGCCCAGGATCGGGTGGCGGAGAAGACCTACCTCAACGCCGTCGGCGCCCCGACCGTCGCCTTCGCCGCCATCGACGGCCCGGCCGACATCCCCGCCGCCGCCCAGAGCCTGAGCCACCCCTGCCTGCTGAAGACCCGCCGCGAGGGCTATGACGGCAAGGGCCAGACCTGGATCGAGAAGCTGGCCGACGAGGCCGCGGCCTTCGACCTGATCGGCGGCAAGCCGGCCATCCTCGAGGCCCGTGCCGATTTCGTGCGCGAGCTGTCGGTGATCGCGGCGCGCGGCCGGGACGGTGAAACGGCCGTCTACCCGATCGGTGAGAACCACCACGAGGGCGGCGTCCTGCGCCGCACCGTGGCGCCCGCCGCCGCCGACCAGCCCCTGCTCGACCAGGCCGAACGCATCGCCCTGCAGATCATGGATGGCCTGGACTATGTCGGGGTCATGGGGGTCGAGCTGTTCGAGCTCGCCGATGGCCAGCTTCTGGTCAACGAGATCGCTCCGCGCGTCCACAACACCGGCCACTGGACGCAGGACGGCTGTGCGGTGGACCAGTTTGAACAGCACATCCGCGCCGTCGCCGGCTGGCCGCTGGGCTCGACGACGGCGCTGGCGCGGGTGGAGATGCTCAACCTGCTGGGCGAGGAGGCCGATGCCTGGCCAAGACTCGCCGCCGACCCCGATGCCCGCCTCCACATCTACGGCAAGCGAGAAACGGTAGCCGGCAGGAAGATGGCGCACGTGAACCGGATGCGCGGGCCGATCTAGGGGACATAAGCGAACGTGTTGCTCTCCGCCCTCCGGGCGGAGGACGGTTCGGAGCGTAAGCGACGGACCAGGAGGCGGGACCGCCGGTTCAAGGTTAGAACCTGCAACCGCCGGTGGGGACCCCCTCGGTGTGGCTCGCTTGCAGCGCTCGCCACAGGATGGTTCCCCCACCAAGTGGGGGAGGGCAGGCGCTCCGTCGCCGTTGAAGGCTGGATTCTATCCTCTACGCCCGCCCGTAGCGGATGGAGGCCAGCGCCCCGGCGACTTCGCGGGCCAGGTCGACGGCGCTCAGCCCGGCCTTCCACTTCTCGAAGTCCATGACGTTCTGGATGCGGGCGTCAAGATAGGCCAGAGCCGCTTCCCGCCCGGACGCCATGTCGATGGCCGTGGTCGAGACCAGGATGGCCGAAAGGATGGCCCGCTTCGAATAGTGATTCTCGTCGGTCGCCGTATCCCCGGCCCAGCGCCACAGCTTGTCGGCGCTCTCCCAGACCAGCCGCAGGGCCAGGGGCAGGTTGAGCGGCAGGCTGAGATATCCCGCCCAGCGGCGCAGGGCCTCGCGATCGGCGGCGGCGGCCTCGAGGCGGGCCTCGACGGCGGACCGGATGCGCTGGCGAATCTTCAGGCCCTCGGGCGCCGGCAGGGCGGCCAGCGCGACGGCGTCATGGCGGCGCGACAGCAGGGCGGCCAGGTCGCGCGGGCCGTGCGGCAGGAGCAGGTCCGTCTCGCCGGTGCTCAGCCCGCACCGGCGCCCGGCGGCCAGGGTCATCGGCCGGGTCCAGCCCATGTGGACACAGAGGGTCAGAGCCTCATCCAGGATGCGGCTCTCGGTTTCGGCGGCCCAATCCCGGGGCCCGGCGGCGGTTTCGGCGGCGGCGGTCATGATCGCTACTCTATACTCCGCTGTGGCGGGCTGGCGACAAGCTGTTGATCCGACTCATTGATTGGCGCCGAACCGTGGACAAGGCCGCTGGCCTCTGCTATCCCGCGCGCCTTGCTCCGACCGGGTTTTCTCTGTCGGGGTCCGCAGATATTTGTTTTCGACCGCCCTGCCGCGCAGGCGTGCGGCGGGCAGCCGAAGGAGAGATACCCCTGGTTCAGATTTTCGTCCGCGACAACAATGTCGACCAGGCGCTTAAGGCCCTGAAGAAGAAGATGCAGCGCGAAGGCTCGTTCCGCGAGATGAAGCGTCACGTGCATTATGAAAAGCCTTCGGAAAAGCGCGCCCGTCAAAAAGCCGAGGCCGTCCGTCGCGCCCGCAAGCTGGCCCGCAAGCGCGCCCAGCGTGAAGGCCTGATCGCCGCCCCGAAGAAGCCCCCGGGCCGGTAGGCGCGAAGCTTCACTGAAGTTCGAAAGGGCCGTCGGGAAACCGGCGGCCCTTTTGCTTTGTGATCCTTCTCCCGCTTGTCGGGAGAAGGTGGCAGCCGAAGGCTGACGGATGAGGGCAGCGCCGGCCCGTCAAAGCTCGCGCGTTGTGGCGAGGTCTGTCCGCCAATCTCTTTCCGCTCGCTCTGCCCTCATCCGACCTGCTTCGCAGGCCACCTTCTCCCGACTAGCGGGAGAAGGGAATCGTTCAGCCCCCCTTGATCCGCACCCGCGCCCTGGCTTCCCGCCCCGCGCCGTCGATCACCTTCACGGCATAGAACCCCGGCGCCGCCGGTCGCCAGATCGGCTTGCCGCTGATCGGTTCGACCGGGATCGGCTGGCCGTCGATGTACCAGCTCAGCCCCTCGCCCCCGGCCGCGAGGGCCAGACCGCGCGATGTCGGCCCGAAGGCTTCGACCTGCACGGTCGCCCTGTCCGGCGGGAAGATCAGCCGCGGGCCGGCCTCGACCTTCTCCAGCCGCTGCAGGGCCATCGGCGCCGCCTTCGGCGCGATCGGCGGCGGCGCGCTCTGCGGGCCCCCGACCAGGTCGGCGACGTCGAACAGCAGGGGCAGGGAGGCCTCGCGCCCGGTCAGTCCGCCC
Source organism: Caulobacter sp. (assembly GCA_032122215.1). Taxonomy (GTDB): domain Bacteria; phylum Pseudomonadota; class Alphaproteobacteria; order Caulobacterales; family Caulobacteraceae; genus Caulobacter. The sequence goes on along the minus strand of JAUMCZ010000067.1, from coordinate 6,420 downwards.
CGCGCCCCGCCATCGGCGCGGCCGGTCCAGACGATGATCACATAGCCGCCGGCCACCCCGGCCGCCACGGCGTCGCGGAAGCCGTAGGAGGTGCCGGTCTTGAAGGCCAGGCCCGGCCCGCCGCGCGTCAGGGCGCTGGGAATCCGACCCTTCGGTCCGGGCGCATCGCGCAGGATGTCGAGCACGTCCGCCGCCGCCTTGGCCCCGACCAGCCGCCGGCCGCCGGTCCGGCTGTTGCGCCGCGCGTCTGCTTCCGTGAAGGCCAGCGGCCTGGCCAGGCCCTCGTCGCCGAGCGCGCAATAGAGCACCGCCAGATCCCGCAGGGTGATGCCCTCGCCGCCCAGCGCGATGGCCAGGCCCGGGTCCGGTCGCCCGGTCTCCGGCCTGACCAGCTCGACCCCGACATTCTCCAGCCGCCCCAGGAAACTGCGCGGCCCGATCTTCTCCATCATCGCCACGGCCGGGACGTTCAGCGAATGGGCCAGGGCCTCGCTCGCCGTCACCTCGCCCCGGAACACCCGGTCGAAGTTCTCCGGCTGATAGTCCTTGAACCGCGTCGCGACGTCCTGGATGCGGGTGTCCGGCGCCGCCTTGCCGTCATCGAAGGCCATGGCATAGATGAAGGGCTTCAGCGCCGAGCCCGGCGAGCGCACGGCCCGGGTCATGTCGATCCAGCCGCCCGGCCGGTCGAGCCCCGCCGAGCCGACCACGGCCCGCACCGCCCGCCCCTCGATCTCGACCACCAGGATGGCCGCCGTCGCCTCGGGGCCCTGGGCCCGCGCATAGCTGGCGGCCAGCGGCTCCAGCCGCGCCTGCAGCCCCGCATCAATGGTCGACTGCACGCTGGCGGTCTTCTGCCCCGCCCCTCGGGCCAGTTGACCGGAGATATGCCAGGCGTTGGTCGGAAAGGGGCTGCGGCGGGGCAGGGGCTCGGTCTCGGCTTCGTGGCCGGCCGCCTCGCTGATCATGCCCGCCCGGATCATCCGGCTGAGCACCCCGTCCCGCGCCCGGCGCGCGGTGTCCGGAAACCGGTCCGGCCGGCGGTCCTCCGGCGCCTGGGGCAGGGCGATCAGCAGGGCCTGCTCGCCATTGGTCAGGCTCTCCGGCTCATGGCCGAAGTAGCTCAGCGACGCCGCCCGCACCCCTTCCAGATTGCCGCCGTAGGGGGCCAGGGTCAGGTAGAGGGCGAGGATCTCCCGCTTGGACATCCGCGCCTCGAGCTGCATCGCCCGCACCATCTCGATCAGCTTCGAGCCGATGTTGCGCGGCCTGGGCTCCAGCAGCCGCGCCGTCTGCATGGTCAGGGTCGAGGCCCCGCTGGTCACCCGGCCCCGCACTGCCGCGCTGCCGACGGCCCGAACCAGCGAGATCGGATCGACCCCGGGATGCAGCCAGAACCGCTGGTCCTCGATCCGCACGACCCGCCGCTGGAAGGATTTATCGGTGCGGGCCAGGTCCGCCCGGATCCGCCAGCGACCGTTCTCGACGGGGAGGGCGCGAAGCCAGGCGCCGTTTCGGTCGAGGGCGACCGGGGAGGACCGCTCGGCGCGGCCCATGTCCGGCGGGAAGGCCAGGTCGAGCGCGATCAGAACGGCCTGGACGGCCACGAGCAGGATCAGCAGTCGAACGAACAGGGGAATTCCCCTCTCCCATAGGGAGAGGGAGGGGCCCGCGCCGAGGGCGTGGGAGGGTGAGGGGTTACGCGCCTTGCCGATCAGACGCCGAAACACCGCGGGCAAACCCCCAAGCACCATAACCCCTCATCCTCCCACCCTGCTTCGCTGACGCTGCGCAGGGCGGGCCCCTCCTTCTCCCTATGGGAGAAGGAATCGAAACCCGGACCCATCCAGGGACCCTACCGCCCGACGATCACCACCCGGCTGGCCCCGCCGCGACCGTTCACCGCCGGACGATACATGTCCTGCGCTTGCGGGCCGGGGAAGAAGAAGTCGCCTGGCGTCACCGCCCGCGCCACATAGGCCAGGGCGAACGGCTTGTTCCCCTCCAGGTCCAGCGCCGCGATATAGCGATCATCCCGCGACTCCTGCACATCGGCCCCGGTCAGGTCGCCGAGGAACTTGAACGGTCCCTCCTTGGCGTCTTCGGGGCTCAATACGGTCTCGATCTCGAACCCGGCCGGCAGGGCGTCATCAACCACCAGGGCCATCGTCCGCCCCTGAGCCGAACGGCCCGACAGCAGCACGATGATCCGGTCGCCCTGGGTCACGCCGCCCAGGTTCACGCCCCCGCCCTGCATGGTGAACAGCCGCTTGTCGACGCTGACCCCGCTGGCTCCGGGTCCCGGCGACACCAGCGGCGTCCCGCGCACCGTCACGGTTCTCCAGAGCGCGCCGCCCCGGTTGGTGAACCGCGCTTCCGGCAGCTTGCCGACCGCCCAGCGGGGAACCCCGCCGGCCGATTCCAGCGCCGTCACGCCCACTGCTTCGATGTTGATCGGCCCGCTGGCCTTCATCATCGCCGCGGCGGCCTGCAGCAGGCGGGCCTGCTCCTGGGTGTTCAGGCTGTCCGGATCGCGCACCACGCCATCGAGCCGGTCGACCAGCGACCGCACCATGCCGGGTTCGCCCGCCTCATAGCCATAGGCGATGACGGCGGCGATATCGCGCAGCGGGCTCTGGTACCAGTCGGCCTCGTCGCGGTAGCCGAGCTTGGCCACCGCCCCTTTCAGCGCCGACCGCGCCCGCGCCTTGTCGCCCATCAGGGCCAGGCCGGCGGCGACCTGCGCCCGGGCGACCGGGTTGTCGTCCTTCTTCATCTGCACGTCGTGCCACCAGCGCAGCCGCGCCAGATCGCCCTTGCCGCCCTTGGCCAGGACGTAGAGGGCATAGGCCGAGGCCCGCGACCGCATGCGTTCGGTCGCCGCCTTCGACGCCGCTTCATTGGCGCCCCACCAGACCGGATACTCGGTGCGATAGCCCACCGAGACCCAGCCGTCCGGCCGGCTGATCGCCCGCATGGCCGACATGGCCCGCTCCAGCGCGCTGTCCGGCACCGGGGCGCCGCGCAGTTTGGCCTCGACCAGGAAGTCGGTGGCATAGGCGCCCAGCCAGGCGTCCGCCTCGCCGTCGCCGACCCGCCAGAGACCGAAGGCGCCATCGAGCGTCTGGCGGTCCAGCAGCTTGCCGACCGCCTCGTTCAACGCCGCGCTCGACTTCCGGTCCTTAGGATCAGGCGCCACCTGCCGCGCATAGAGCAGCGGGTAGGCCACGGACACCGTCTGCTCGGTGCAGCCATAAGGGTACCGCGACAGGGAGGCCGCGATCGCCGCCGGGTCGAAGCCCTTGAACGGTGAATAGCTGACCTGCAGCGTCACATCCCCGGCAGCCATGCCCGACAGCAGGGCTGCGTCGGGGGTCCAGCTGGTTCCGCCCGCCTGTTGCTCGGTGGTGGCGCGGGTCACCGCGCCCCAGCCCAGACGGCTCTGGATCGGATAGGTCTTGGCGGTGTTGAAGTCCGGCCCGGCCACCTTGAAGCTGACCTCGCCGATGCCGATGCGGTCCGGCGCCAGGAAGGGGATCTTCTCGGCGATGCGCTGGCCGAGGATCAGACGCACCACCTTCTTGAACGACATGACGATGCCGTTGGTGGCGCTGGTCTCGACCGTATAGTCGCCGGCCTTGCCCTCGACATTGTGCAGCTCCAGCGTCGCCACCGGTTTGTCGCCGGGGCTGAGGAACCGGGGCAGGTTCAGGTCGGCCACGACCGGCTCGCGCACCGTCATCGGCTTGGCGGCGGAACCCACCGCCTCGTCGGTCCAGGCCACGGCCATGACCCGAAGCTCGCCGTTGAAGTCGGCCGCCGGCAGCCTGACCGTCGCCTTGCCCAGCATGTCGGTCTCGACGATGCCGCTCCACAGCGCCACCGACTTGATCGGCGTCACCGTCAGCCCCTCACCGCCCAGCTGGTCGCCGCCGAAGTTGACGTTGGCCGGCGCGCCCAGGTTCGGATCCAGCAACCGCCCGTAGTCGTCCATGTAGTCGATGGTCAGGGCCCGCTTACCGAAATACCACTTGGCGGGATCAGGACTGGCGAACTTGGTCAGCCGCAGGATGCCTTCGTCCACCGCCGCGACGGTGACCTTGGCCCGCTGGCCGACCCCCAGGCCCTTCACCGACACCGGCACCACGACCTCGGCCTTGGCGTTCAGCTTCTCCGGCGTCCCCAGCTCGACGGTCAGCTTCCGCCCCTTCGGGTCCAGCGGCACATAGATCAGCCCCAGCGCCCGGCGCGGCTTGGGCGTCGCGACCGGATCGCGCGGCTGCACCACGCTGACCAGCACATAGGCCCCGCCGCCCCAGGCGGCGCTGGTCTTCAGCCGCAGGGTCGTGCCCCCGGCCGGGACGATGAACGTCCGGAAGTCGATCACCCGGTCGGTGGCCACCGCCACCTGGGCTTCGCCGGCGTACGGCGACTTGATGGTCAGGTCGACGGTGTCGCCCTGGCCCGGCGTCTTGCTGTTCAGCCCGATGCGCACGAAGTCCGGCGCCTCGCCGTCCTGCGCCGCCCCGCCCCAGCCGGAGCTGAAGCGGATCAGGGTCTTGGCCCCGTCCGGCCCCTCGATCTCCAGGCGATAGTCGCCCCATTCCAGCCGCCGGCCGATCTTGGCCGGCGCGCCCGCGCCCACGGTGATCGTCTGCTTGCTGATCACCGCGTCGCGGCTGGTCCGCCGCCATTGCCAGCGGCCGTCCTGCTGGAACCAGTCATAGTCCCAGTTCTCGGAGATCAGGGTGTAGGTGGTGCCCGGCGCGGCGATCCTTGCCCCCGCCGCGTTCACCGCGATCACGTCGATGCCGACGCTCGGGTTCGAGCCGCCGCCCTCGGCCTCGTCGATCTTGACCCCGTAATAGAGCGGCTTGGTGCGAACCTTGAGGAACAGGCTCTCCCGCACCGGCCGGCCGCCCGGCTCGAACACGCTCGCCGTCACCGTCACCTTCAGCGGCGCGGCGGTATCCCCCGCCTCGGCCGAATTGATGGCCAGGATGGCCTTGCCCTCGCCGTCGGTCACCGATCCGCCCAGCTCCAGGAACTTCTCCTGGAAGCCGTCCTTCTCGTTGCCCCAGCGATAGTCCTTGTAGGCCGGGAAGGGGTTGGGGTCGGCCGCCAGCCGCGCCTCGCCCTGTGTCTGCAGCCCGGCGCCGATGGCCCCGTAGAGGAACCGCGCCGTGACCGCGACATTGCGCGTCTCGCCCGCCGTCACCGGAACCTTCTCATTGCCCGCCGTATCGACGGCCAGCCGCTGCGGCGCGAAATCCTCGACCGAGAACGACAGGCTTCCGGCATCGCCTTCCAGCCCCTCGATGGTCAGCGTCGCCGTCCACCGCCCGCGCGGTGCGCTCTTCGGCAGCGCGACGTCATAGGTCACCGCCCCCTTGGGCGCCCCGTCAAAGGCCAGCCTTTTGAACTCGACCCCGCTCGGCCGCTTCACTGTGATCACGCCCTTGCGGTCCTTCACCGCTTTGGACTGCAGGTCGCGGATCATGGCGGTCAGGTGCACCGTCTCGCCAGGCCGATAGATGCCCCGGTCGCCGTAGAGGAAGCCGTCGACATCGGCCCCGGCGATCCGCCCGCCGGTCTCGTCCTCATCCGGCGTCGGACCACTGCGCCCGCCCACGCCCTGTTTCGACAGATCGATCGGCGAGCGGTCCAGATCCAGCACCGCAAGATCCCCCTGCGGCCCATAGGCCATGACCATCCTGGGCTTCAGCGCATTCTCGCCCTTCAGCAGCGGCCGCAGGAACCGCACCCGCCCGCTGCCGTCCGATTTCGCCTCGGCCAGGTCCTCGCCGTTGCGCGCCACCAGCGCCACCCGCACTCCGGCCATGGTCTTGGCGCCCTTCAGCGACCGCACCACCACGTCCAGGCTCTCGGCCCCGTCATATCCGGCCAGCGCCATGTCGGTGAACATGATCCAGCGCCGCGCCTGGGCCGGATTGGTCCCCTCGCCCTCGCCGTCCTGCTTGACCCCGGCCGAGGCGTCGCGCGCCTTGATCACATAGCCGCCGGCCTTCATCTCCTTCAGCACCGCGCCCAGCGGGAAGACGGTGGTCACCCGCTCGCCCTGGCCGCCGCGCACCGCCACATCGCCCTTCCAGACCCTGCGGCCCTCGTCGTCGGGGCTGTCGTCGCCATAGTCCCCGGCCCAGTCGCCCTCGCCGGTCGGATCGGGCGCGCTGATCGATTTCCGCACCAGGTTGCGATCCGAGACCCGCCACACCTCGATGGCCAGGCGGCTGACATTGACCGTCTCGATCCCCACCCCGTCGCTGTCCTCGCGCGGCAGGATCACCCCGTTGCCGGCGAAGCCGACATAGGGCGGCTTCTCGCCGAAGGTGAAGTCGACGTCGGCGTTGGCGGCCAGCTTGTCATTGCCCTTGCCGGGCAGGCCTTTCAGCAGCGTCA
>JAUMCZ010000066.1:12756-13081 GCA_032122215.1 Caulobacter sp. | reverse complement strand
GTTGATGCAGCCGCTGATCTTGATCTTCAGCTCGCCGATGTCCTCGGCCCGATCGGCATCAGCGAAACGGTCCTGGATCGACTGGGCGACCGGGATGGCGCGGGCATTGGCCAGGGCGCAGTAGTCGAGGCCCGGGCAGGCGATGATGTCGCTGATCAGGCTGATGTTGGAGGTGGCGAGGCCCGCCGCCTGCAGCGCGCGATGAACGGCGGGGACGTCGTCCAGCTTCACATGCGGCAGGACCAGGTTCTGCTCGTGGGTGACGCGGATGTCGGAGAGGCCATAGCGTTCGGCCAGGTCGGCGACGACATCCATTTGGTCTGCA
>JAUMCZ010000066.1:0-12746 GCA_032122215.1 Caulobacter sp. | reverse complement strand
TCAGGCTGATCTCGACGATGGCGTAGCCTGGCTGCTTGTGAGCCTTGACGTTGTTGCGGACGAAACGGGCGAAGACGGCGTCGGCGGCGCGTTTCGCTTCGAAGACGTCGGAGTGAGGCGCCAGGGTTTCGAACGGGACCTTGATGAAGCCGCCACGGATGCGGGCCAGTTCGGTGTCGGGCAGGTCGCGGCCTTCGCCGATCCTGGCCCATTCCTCCTCGACCTGACGGCCGAACTCTTCGGCGCCAAGGCTGGCGACGAGGATCTTGATGCGGGCCTTGTAGATGTTATCGCGGCGGCCGTGGCGGTTGTAGACGCGCAGAACCGCTTCCAGGTAGCTGATCAGCCGACCGGCCGGCAGGAACGGCTTGATGGTCGGCGCCAGGTAGGGCGTGCGGCCCTGGCCACCACCGACCATCACCTCGAAGCCCAGCGCGCCGTCGGCGTTGCGCAGGACCTTGAGGCCGATGTCGTGGGCGCGGGCGGCGGTGCGATCGGTGTCCGCCGCGGTGACGGCGATCTTGAACTTGCGCGGCAGGTAGCTGAACTCGGGGTGCAGCGTGGACCATTGGCGCAGGACCTCGGACCAGACGCGGGGGTCGTCGACTTCCTGAGCGGTGGCCCCGGCATAGGGGTCGCTGGTGACGTTGCGGATGCAGTTGCCGCTGGTCTGGATGGCATGCATCTGGACCGTGGCCAGATGGTCGAGAATGTCCGGCGCATCGCCCAGCCTGATCCAGTTGAACTGGATGTTCTGGCGGGTGGTGAAGTGGCCATAGCCCTTGTCCCAGGTGCGGGCGATGTGGGCGAAGGCGCGGAACTGGGTGGGGTTCAGCGAACCATAGGGGACGGCGACCCGCAGCATGTAGGCGTGGAGCTGCAGGTAGAGGCCGTTCATCAGGCGCAGGGGCTTGAACTGGTCCTCGGTGAGATCGCCGGCAAGCCGCGCGACCACCTGGCCGCGGAACTCGGCGGCGCGGTCCTCGAGGAATTCCTGGTCGATGATGTCGTAGCTGTACATGGGGCTACTTCCTGCGGATCAGATCGACGCGGCCGGTCGAGCGGGCGGCGCCGGTGGCGGCCTGCAGGGCGGCGATGGCGGCGCCGCCTTCGGCCTGCTTGCCGTGCGTGGGTTCGTTGGTCGGGCCAAGCGCGCGGATGCGCTCGCGGTAGCTCACAGGAGCGAGGCCGGCGGGGCCTTCGGTCAGGTCGATGAGGTAGGGATCGACGATGACGGTCGGCTGGGTCCTGGCGACCTCGACGGCGGCGGGACCATCGACGGCGTCATCCGCGAACAGCTGGGCGTCAGCGAAGCGTTCGACCCATTGGCCGGCCTGCCAGAAGACGACCTCGCCATCGATCAGGCGGTTGGCGGTGAGGGCCTTCATGCGGACACACGGGCCAGGACGGCCTCTTGGATTTCGCTGGCGACGGCCAGGCTCATCGCCTCGCCAACCATCAGGAGGGCGGGCCCTGTGAGACCGGCGGCGGTTTCGGCCAGACTGCCAAGCGTCGTCGGCAGCCGTTGCTCGTCGGCGCGGCTGGCGTTGACGACGATCAGGGCCGGCGTCGAGATCGCACGGCCGGCCGCCGTCAGTCGGTCGGCGATCAGGCCGGCGGTGCTGAGGCCCATGTAGATGACCACGGTCTGATTGGGACGGCTGAGCGCGGTCCAGTCGAGATCCGGCTCGCCGTGGGCGGCGTGGCCGGTGACGAAGGTGACCGACTGGGCGGCGCCGCGATGGGTCAGGGGGGCGCCGGCCGAGGCGCTGGCGGCCAGGGCGGCGGTGACGCCGGGAATGACCTGCGCCTCGATACCGGCGGCGCGGCAGGCGGCGAGCTCCTCGCCGCCACGGCCGAAGATGAAGGGATCGCCGCCCTTGAGGCGGACGACCGTCAGGCCCTGCTGGGCCAGGCCAACCAGCAGCTGGTTGATATCGTCCTGAGGCAGGGTATGACGCGACTTGCGCTTGGCCACATCGATCAGGCGGGCGTCGGCCGGAGCCAGATCGAGAATTTCGCTGGAGACAAGGCCGTCATGGACGATGACGTCGGCAGTCCCGATAACGCGGGCGGCCTTGATGGTCAGCAGGTCGGGATCGCCCGGGCCGGCGCCAACCAGCCAGACCATTCCAGCCTTGGGGCCGGGCCCCGTGGCGCGACCATCCAGCGCTACAAGACGCTTCTTGGCAGGTGCGGGACGGACAAGCCGGGACATGGCGCGATAGCTTCTCTATAAGGGCGGTCGGAGGGGTGGGACGGGCCGAAAACGACCCGCCCCGCCCGATATCCGCTGGCGAAAAGGGCCGTGACGCCAGCGGACACTTGCTAACTGGGCTCGCGAAGACCACTTCGCAAACTAGGACTTCTGCCGGGGCGTTCAGGAAAACTTGGGGATGGATAAACCCTCTGATCATCGCAGGCGCCTGCCGCCGCTGAACGCGCTGCGGGCCTTCGAGGCCGCCGCGCGCCACCTGAATTTTTCCCGCGCCGCCGAGGAGTTGTCAGTGACTCCCGGCGCGGTGAGCCAGCAGATCCAGAACCTGGAAGACTACGTCGGGGCGGCGCTGTTCAAGCGCACGCCCAAGGGCCTGCTCCTGACCGACGCGGCCCAGACCGCCCTGCCGGCCCTGAGAGAAGCCTTTGACCGTCTGGCCGAGGCAGCGTCGCTGTTGACCGCCGCCGTCGATGGCCGCCGGCTGACCCTGACGGCCGCGCCCTCCTTTGCCGCCAAATGGCTGGTGCCGCGACTTGGCCGGTTCGAGGAGAAGCATCCGCAGGTCGATGTCTGGCTGTCGGCCGGCATGGAGGTGGTCGACTTCGCTTCCGGTGAGATCGATCTGGCCATCCGTTACGGCGGCGGGCGCTATCCGGGGCTGGAGGTCATCAAGCTGATGACCGAGACGGTGATTCCGGTGGTCAGCCCGGGCCTCCTCAACGAGAACCCGCTGAACGATCCCGGCGACCTGAACCACCATATCCTGCTGCATGACGGCAGTCCGGACGCTGACGACAGCTGCCCCGACTGGGCGATGTGGCTGGCGGCGCGGGGGATTCGCGGCGTCGACGGCACGCGAGGGCCGCGCTTTAACCAGTCGAGCCTGGTCATCGAGGCGGCGGTCAACGGACGGGGCGTGGCTCTGGCCAAGCGGACGCTGGCGCAGGCGGACCTGGATGCCGGCAGACTGGTGACGCCGATTCAGATCGCAACGGCCGTGGACTTCGCCTATTACGTCGTCCATCCCAAGACCAAGGGACGGCTGCCTCAGGTGAAGGCCTTCGTCTCCTGGCTGATGGAAGAGGCGGCCGCCCACGAAGCCGCCCTCCAGACCCTCGACAACGGCGCAGGTATCTAGAGTTCTTCATGGCCAAGGATGTTTCGGTGACGGTCGACCCGCGAGTCGCGCCGCAGGACTGCACGACGATGGCCGAGGTGCGGGTCGGGGTCGACGCCCTCGACCGGGCGCTGGTCCAGCTTCTGGCCGAGCGTCAGGGCTACATGGACGCCGCCGCGCGGATCAAACCGGACCGGGGCGTCGTGCGCGACGTGGCGCGGATCGAGGACGTGGTCGCCAAGGTCAAGGCCGCGGCCAGCGAGGCGGGCCTGAGCCACGCCATCGCCGAGCCGGTGTGGCGCACCCTGGTCGACCGCTGCATCGCCTATGAGTTCAGCGTCTGGGATCGCACCCGCTAACCCTTCAGCGACTTCAGCATCTGTTCGTGCTGGTAGGCGGCGATGTCCAGCAGGGCAGCGTCCAGCGCCGCGTGGACCGTCGGCAGCACGCCCTCCCCTTCCCGCTCGGCCCGATCACAGACGTCGCCCAGGGCGTTCGCTCCGATTCCCCGCGCCGCGCCCTTGATGGTGTGGGCCGCGTCGCGCCAGCCGGGGTTCCCCGGCTCCAACATCCGCGACCAGATCTGGGCCTGTTCACGGAACAGGTTCAGCACCTCGTCGATGACCCCGAAATCCCCGGCCGCGAAGCTTTCGAGGTAGGGAAAATCGACCGCGCCGGTAATGTCTCGCTTCGCCAAATTACGCCCCTTGTGTCCCGAGCAATTTCGAGTATGTTCCGCGCCCTCGCCGCCGGGTACGCCCGATACGTCGATACGGGTGCATAGCTCAGTTGGTAGAGCAGCTGACTCTTAATCAGCGGGTCGTAGGTTCGAATCCTACTGCACCCACCATTCCCAGCCCACCGTCTCAGTTGAATATTTGATCCGAGACGGTGGGGTTGGATCTCCAGAGCCGCCATTCCGCATTTCGGCAAACAGCCGTGGCAGCCGACCACATTCGAAGCAGGCCCTCGCCTGGGATCAGTCGGCGTCCAGAAAGGACCGGACAGCCAGCAGGAAGTCCGGGAAGTTCTCGCGGCGAATATTGTGGCCGGCCCCCTGGATCTGGACCGCACTCAAAAGGGGATTCAGCGCCCTGGCCTCTTCCACAATCGCCCGCGTGGCGATCCCGCCGCGGCTTTCCTCTCCGCAGATCAGCAATGTCGGCTCAGTGATTCGGCTGACCGCGTCCTGCCAGGGTGAGGGGAAGACGGGAAGGGCGTCCGGGTCGACCTGTTGCTTCGCTACCGTCCAGGCCGGGAACTCGTCATCATGCCAGCCAGGCGAGGTTGCTCGCCCCATGGCCGCAATATCAGCCTGGGATAGGGCCTGAAAGCGCTCCACCTGCTCGCGAAACTTCCGGCATCGAAGGGCCACAGCCGCCGGGTCGGCGACAGGAAGGAAGGTGGGGTCCTCGAGAATGATCTTCGACGCCCTGCCGGGACAGGCGCCGGCGAATTCGGCGGTGGCCCGGGCCCCGACCGAATGGCCCATGACAATGGGTGAACGCAGACCCAGGTAATCGATCGCCTCGAGAATGTCCCGGCCCGGGTCCCAGGAGGCCGCGGCAGCAGGCCGGGCGCTGCCGCCGTGGCCACGCGCGTCCAGCATGATGATGTCGAAGTCTGGAGACAGGGCCCTCGCCAACCGGCTCCAGCACAGACCGTTGTCCGTAAGCCCGTGTGACAGCACGAGCGCGGGTCCGTCGCCACCTGTGCGGTGGAAGGCCAGATGTCCGCCACAGACCGGCACGATGCCGGATCGCCAGGAGGCGGACGGGTCGCTGTCGTCCGCGTCGCCTACCACGCATAGGCCTCCGGCGCGGGACCGCAGGGCGGGAAGATCGCGTCGATCGCGGCCAGCGTCCCGGCGTCCAGCCCGATCTCGGGGACGTGCAGAAGCGATGTCAGCTGATCGAGGCTGCGAGGTCCGATGATCGTTGACGACACGCCGTCCTGGTGCAGCAACCAGGCCAGGGCCACCGCGCCGGGCCGTTCCCCCAGCGAAGCGCAGAGGGCTGCAAATCTCGCCAGTTGGTCCGACCGTGCGGCGGCCTCGGCGCGAGCGTCAGCCGACTGGCGCCGGCCGTCCGGGTCTGCGGATCGGCCCGCCAACAGCCCGCCGGCCAGGGGGCTCCAGACGATCAGGCCAACACCGTATTCCCGGCCGGCCGGGATCACCTCGAGCTCGGCCCGGCGTTCCAGGAGGTTGTAGAGCCCCTGCTCCGACACCAGCCCAAGTCGCCCCCGCGCCGCCGCCGTCTCGCCGGCCTGGGCGATCTTCCAGCCGGGAAAGTTGCTGGAGCCGACGTAGGTGATCTTGCCCTGGGCGATCAGCCGGTCGGTGGCCTGCCAGATTTCCTCCATCGGTGCGTTCCGGTCGATGTGGTGCAGCTGGTAGAGATCGATGTGTTCGACCCGCAGCCGCCGCAGGCTGGCGTCGCAGGCCATCTGGATGTGGCGGGCCGACAGTCCGCGGTCGTTGATGTCATCCGACATCGGCTCATGGACCTTGGTGGCCAGCACGATCCTGTCACGCCGTCCCCGATCCTGGGCCAGCCATTTGCCGAGCAATGTCTCAGTGGTCCCGACCCCGAGATGCCCCCCGTACTGGTTGGCGGTATCAACGAAGTTGATCCCTTGAGCGAGGGCTTCGTCGAGGATCGAGAAACTGTCCCGCTCTGATGTGCGAGGACCGAAGTTCATCGTCCCCAGGCAAAGCTCGCTCACCTGCAGCGCGGAACGGCCGAGTCTACGATACTTCATGAGGCTGTTCCGATGTCTGGGGGACTAGGGCGCGCGAAGGGTCGGGCCGGTCACGAGGGGCTCGCTCGAATCCGCCACGCAGTATCGGACGACGCGCTGGGCGTGATCCGATAACGTCTTGTAGTCCTCGTAGTTGATGCCCGGGACGATCGGTTCCCGGAACCAGGGGGCGTAGAACTCGAGATTGGGAATGGCCCGAATGGCGTTGGAGATATTGGGTGTGCCGCCGTGCCAGGCGCGCACGTCCCGCACCATGATCGCCCCGGCCGGCGCCGGACAAACCGTGCTCAGCCGCATCCATTCCGGCTCTTCATCGAGGCTGGGGATGGGGGTTCGGGAATGCTGGGTGCCGGGAATCTGCCGCGTCGGGCCGTTCAGGCGGGTGACGTCCTGGGGCAGGAAATTCACGCAGACATAGGGACAGGGCAGGTCCCGGATGGTGAGTTGTCCACGCGGGTCGTGAAAGGCGCTGAACGGCGTTGTCGCGCTGCTTTGCCAGTCGCGGACGTCGGAATGCAGCGGCTGATATTGCACCGCGCCGGGCAGGCAGAAGTCGCCGCTCGCCGCCCGCAGCGAATAGTCGGCCGATCCGAAGATGGCGGTGACCAGATCGGTCACGGCAGGAATGTCGAGCAGCATGCGCCATTCGGGCCGGTGCAGCTGGCTACGGGTCAGGCTTGAACCGCCGAAGGAATAACGATGGGAGCCTCGGTTGCCGGCGCTTTGCGGGTCCAGCGCAAGGATCTCGGAAATCACCGAGGCGCAGCCCTGCGCCAGGATGTCGGTCTGCTCGGCGTTCAGCACATTGGCCATGACCACGAAGCCGTCGCGGCGAAAGAGCTCGACCGCGTGGGCGGTGTCGCGTGGCTCGAGAATATCCAGCCCGCGAATGCCGTTGTTGGCTTCCAGGTGCGCCCGCAGGGCGGCGACCTCGGCCGTGTCGGCCCACGCTTCGTCGGGGGCGGGCTCAATTCTGTTCGCATTCGTCATCGCGATCTCCGGACTTTATGTGTGGCGGCGTCAATCGGTGATGGGGTCAGGGGCTGTCTCGCCGCGCCCAAGCGCCGCCGCGATCTGGTCGTGGCGAACGCGGCTGATGTTGTAGGAAACGAAGATGACCAGGGCGACGACAGCGATCACCGCCGCCACCGGGCCCCAGATCATGACCAGCCTCGCCTGCATTTCAGGGGCAAGACCCGCCCCGGCCGCCTGGGCGATACCCTTGGGAAAGCGCACGAGGTCGAGGGCCAGGCCGGCGAGCATGACGCCGATGCCGGAGGCCGCCTTCTGGCCGAAGCCGAGGCCCGCGAAATACAGGCCCTCGCGACGCCGGCCGAACAGCATCTCATGTTCGTCGGCCGCGTCGGCCATCATGGAGGGATAGGCGACCGAGACGAGACCGATGCCGATGCCCGCCATGCCGGAGTTCAGCTGCATCGGCAGCAGCGCGGCGTCCCCCAGCGGCAGATATAGACCAGCGAGCATGGAGCCCTGGACGATGATCCAGTTGGCGATCAGCAGGCCGAAGCCGAGAATGACGACGTACTTCTTCTCCATGAATTTCTGAAGGGTCGGCGCCGCCGCGATTCCCATCAGCATGCCCAGGAGGTAGGCGTAGCCGATGAACTGGATCAGCTCGCTCTTGATGCGCCAGACGAAGACGAACGCGTGGTTGTTGAGGCTGGCGTTCAGGCCCATGGCCGTGAACAGGATGACCGCCGAGAAGAACAGAATGCGGAACGACCGGTTGCGGAAGATTTCCGCGACTTCGCCGGGCAGCCGCTTCCACAGCGCCGAGCGAACCGGCTCCGGCTGCGGCAGGCCGGCGGCGTAGCGCCAGACGCCCAGGCAGCAAATGGTCAGGCAAACCAGCAGCAGGCCGGCCACTGACCAGCCGAAACCGGGGTAGCCGTCGGGCTTTTGCAGGCCGCCGTCGGCGAAGAACACCGAATAGCCCACGGCGGTGACGGCCACGGCCGTGATGATCCCCGCGGTCGCGCGGTACATGACCAGGCTGGTGCGCCCGCCATAGTCCGTGGCCATCTCCGCTCCCAGCGCCACGTAGGGGACCTGGAACAGGGAAATGGCGCTTCGCGACGCAACCGACATGACCGCCAGCCATCCGAACAGCGCCAGCTGATCCAGGCCGGACGGCGGGGAGAACAGCAGGCCTACGGACAGGGCCACCATCGGCGTCGCCAGCATCATCACGGGCAGACGGCGGCCCAGCCTGGACTTGAGGCTGTCGGACCATGAGCCGATGACGGGATCCACCGCCGCATCCGCCGCCAGCCCAACCGCCAGGGCTGCGCCGACCAGGGCGCCGGACAGCCCAAGGACGGCCGAATAGTAGAAGAAGATGAAGGCCACCGCGGCGTCGAAGCCGCCGCTCTGCCCGGCCTGACCCAGGCTGAAGGCCAGCTTTACAAGCAAGGGCGGCTTGAGGGCCGAGGCTTCGGGGGCCTGGGGCGGTGCTTCAACGGTGGTCAACAGCTACGCGCCCGGGAACGGAACTGAATGTCGGTCGGGACTGTGCATGAGAAACTCCCATCAGCTTTTGCGTCGGGCAGATCGGAGGCCAGTCCCGAGCCGCGCTGTCGCCCGTCGAAGTCATGGCCGCGCCGAAGACGTTGCTATTCCGGACGGTCATCGTCAAGTTATTATATCAGCCGTCAATAGTGAATTCGAGCGCATGACCATACTGCTTTCGGCCGGCGACTGGCGGGCCGCCATAGACCCCTGGAGCGGCATGATCCGCAGCCTGTCGCTCCAGGGGCGGCCGATACTTCGGCCGATGGCCGACGAGGCATCGGATGCTGGCGGTGCGGCCTGTTTCCCCCTGCTGCCCTTCGCCAACCGCCTCGAAGGGGCGGTGCTGCGGATCGGCGACCGAACCGCCCGGCCCGCGCCTGCCGATCCGGAACGCCACGCCCTGCATGGCGTCGGCTGGCGCTCCCTGTGGACGCCTGTCTATGACGGCGACGCCGTCGCCAACCTGATCCTGACCGGCGGCGGTGACGATGCCTGGCCGTGGCGCTGGCGGGCCCTCCAACGGTTCAGTCTCGACCGGGACGGGCTGGCGATCACCCTGACCCTGCTGAACGAGGACACGGTGTCCATGCCGGCCAGCATCGGCCTTCACCCCGCGTTCGTCCTGCCCGACGACACCTCCATTGAGCTTGGAATATCCGGGATCTGGGACTGCGATCGAGAGCTGATCCCGACCCGGTGGCGCCGAGCCGACTGGACGGGCTTGCGGGATCATCCGATCGATAACTGCCTGACGGGATGGAACGGCCAGGCGCGGTTGCGGCATGCGGACGGCCTTTGCGTCACGCTGACCGCCGACAGCAACCTCCTGCACGTCTATCGCCCGCCCGGCTCATGCTTCATCTGCCTTGAGCCGGTGACGGCGCGGCCCAACGCCTGGACGATACGTCCGGGGTCAAACGAGGGCCCGCCGCCGATGCTGGATCCGGGGGGCGAGTTGTCGGTGGTCTTGACCATTTCGGCTGACGGGAGCGGCGCAGGCTAACATAAAAGGCCGGCCCGGCGATGACGCCGGGCCGGAAGTCGCGCAAGGAAACGGGCGCCATGCGGTCCTGACAGGCAGGCGCACCGGAGGCCGGCAACGCCTACCTGTCCGAGGACCTCTAGAACTTCGCCTCGAGGATCACCCCGAACGTCCGCGGCTCGAGCAGCCGGGCGTTGCGGTAACGGCCGATGAGCGCGTCCTCGATGATGATGTTGGTGATGTTGTCCTCGTCGGTGATGTTCTTGACGAAGAACCGCACCCCGTAACGGCCGTCGTCCCGCTGGATGCGGATCTGGCCGTCGATCACGCCCCAGCTGTCGATGCGGTCGGTCGGCGTGTTGTACTCGCGGGCATAGTAGCTGTCCTGCCATGTGGCGTCGGCGCGGAAGATCGCAGTCCACCGTCCGGCGAAGGGCGAGGTCTCATACTGCGCGCCGACCTTGACCTTCCCGCTCGGCGAATGCGGCAGTTCGTTGCCTTCGAGGTTGACCTGGACGCTGGGCGTGGTCGCCGTTTCGCTCTGGGCCGGGTTGGCGGCGTCCTCGCTGAAGAACCGTCCGATCTCGGTGTTCAGGTAGGAGAGATTGGCGTCGAAGCTCCAGTGATCGTCCGGAACGAAGACGAATTCCGCTTCCAGGCCCCAGATCTTGGCGTCGGCATTGGTGGTGGTCACGCCGCCGTTGATCCGCTGACCCAGCTGCAGGCCGGAGTAGTCGTAGTAGAAGGCCGCGAAGTTGGCCTGCAGGTTGCGATCCAGCAGGGTGTTCTTGGCGCCCAGTTCATAGGCGGTGACGGTTTCCTCGTCGAAAGTCGGGCTGGCGACGTTGCCGGGGTTCAGGCCGCCGCCTTTGTAACCGGTCGCGACCGAGGCGTAGATCAGCGTCTGGTCGGTGAAGCCCAGGTCCGGCGTCCAGTCGATCGCCGCCTTACCCGTGGTCTTGCCGCCGCTGTACTCGGATTTGACGTAGGGATTGAGCCCCGTCAGGACGATCGAACGGCTCTCGCCCGAGCGTTCCTCCTCCGTGTAGCGAGCGCCCAGGGTCAGCCGCAGATCATCCGTCAGCGTGACGTAGGTTTCGCCAAACAGCGCCCAGGTCTGGTTCTCGCCGTTGCGCGACAGGTTGGACACCCGCCAGGTCTCGGCTGGCCGACCATTGGCCTTCTGGAAGGCCTCGATGGCCGGATGCCAGACCTCGAAGCCGCCCGAGCCCTCGCCCTTCAGTCCGAACAGCCCGACGAGGAAGTTGAACCGGCCGTCGAAGCTGGACGCCAGGCGCAGTTCCCCGGTCAGGAGCTTCGACTTGTTGGTGAAGCTGTCGGTGGTCAGCAGTCGGTCGGTGGTGACCGTGGTATCCCGGTCCTTGTTGTAGGTGATCGGAGCCGTGAAGCGGAACGGCAGGTCGGCGTTGTCCCAGTCGGTCGTCTGCTCGGTCGAGCTGTCGGAATAGCCGCCGATGAAGGTCAGCGTCAGCGGGCCGAAGTCGTGGTCGATGTTGAGGATTCCGAAGTTCTGGTCGAGCTGGAATGTGGGATCAGTATCCGCTTCCACAGCCCGCAGGTCCCGGGGATTGGGGGCGCCAGCGTAGATGTTTCCGCCCACCGGGAAGGGGGTGAAGAAGCGCGCCAGGGTCTGCAGGATGGTGGTGTTGGCGTTCGGAGAATCGAAGCCCAACTCGTTGGGGCTGCAGCCCAGCACCGGGTGCGACTTGCACAGGCGCTTGCCTTCCCGGGCGCGGGAGCTGTCTTCCCGGTAGGTTCCGAGGGTCAGGGTCGCGACGGTGGCGTCGGTGATCTCGAACACCGCCGTGCCGCGCAGGGCCCACTGATCCCGGCCGTCGATATTGTTGCCGGTCGAGAGGTTCTCGGTGTAGCCGTCCCGCTTCAAGGCGTAGCCGGCGATGCGCAGGCCGGCCCGATCACCGAGCGGCAGGTCGACGCCGGCTCCGAGCCGGACGTTTTCGAAGTTGCCAAGCTGCAGGCTGGCTTCGGCCGAGAACACGTCACCTGGCTTGCGGGTGATGACGTTGATCGCCCCACCGGTCGTGTTGCGCCCATAGAGGGTGCCCTGCGGTCCCCGCAGGACCTCAAGCCGCTGCAGGTCGAAGAATTCGTTCTGGGGCGGATAGCCGATCGCAGCGCCATTGACGAAGGACTGGACACCCAGGTCGGTCGACCCCAGCGCATTGGTGCCGACGCCGCGCAGGGTGAAGCGATCGTTGCCGGTCAGCACCGCATTGGGGATCGAGAACTGCAGGTCTGTGGCATCCTCGATCTGGGCGCGGTCCAGGCTCTCCTCGGAGAAGGCGCTGACGGCGAGCGGCACGTCCTGCAAGGCCTGCTCGCGCTTCTGGGCGGTGATGATGATTTCCTCGACGCCGGTGGACTCGCCGCTGTCCTGGGCAAAGGCCGGGACCGCCGCAGCAAGGGTAAGGACCGAGGCGGCGGACAACGCCAGCCGGATGCGGTGAGAATGGTTCATCTGGACTTCCCCCTTTGATCGCCCTTTTGGCCGATGAGTCGGCGGGGCTTATTGGACTTATCGTCAATATGGATAGGTCGGGGAAATCAGACCGTCAAGAATTATTCCTCAATCCGTCAATAGTACGGTCAGGCCTCCCGAAGCGCCGCCACGCACTGGCGGGCCCTGGCGCCGACGACGTCCGCGCTGTCTCCGGCTCGATAGAGTTCCGAACCGAGGCCAAATCCGTTTGCGCCAGCGGTGAGCCAGCTTTCGAAGGCCGCGGGCCCGACGCCGCCGACGGCGAGAACCGTGACATGAGGCGGCAGCACCGCCTTGAGGGCCTTGACGTGACCAGGCCCGTAGGTGCTGGCGGGGAACAGCTTCAAGGCTCGCGCTCCGGCGCCGATGGCCGCGAAGGCCTCGCTGGCCGTCGCGAAGCCCGGCGCCGCCTCCAGGCCCATGGAGGCCGCGCGACCAATGACCGACAGGTTGGTGTCCGGCGCAACGATCAACCGCCCGCCGGCTGCGGCCACAGCCGCAACATTGGCGGGGCTGAGAACCGTGCCGGCCCCCACCAGCATCCGCCCCGCGAAGGCCTGGGCCAGGGCCGAGATGCTCTCCAGCGGGTCCGGGGAATTCAGCGGCACCTCGA
>JAUMCZ010000065.1:0-8440 GCA_032122215.1 Caulobacter sp. | reverse complement strand
GCCAGATCGTGGTCGGCTGCGGGTCCTTTCTGGAACTGCTGGTCATCGCCGCCGGCGCCAAGGGCTACAGCGCGACGGTGACGCCCTTCCCCGATGGCCAGCCGACTGACGTTCTCGACGAGCGGCCGTTCGCGAGGGTGGTGTTCACACAGGACGGAAGCATCGATCCGCTGTTCAGGCATATACTCCGTAGGCGGACGGTTCGTGTTCCCTATGACGTCAATCAGGCGATTCCGACCGCCGACCTGGCCGCCGTGCAGGCGGCGGCGGGGGGCGGCATGCGGACCGGAGCGGTGACGGGCGGCGCGGCGCTGGGCGGACTGAAGACCTTGACCCGCGAGGCCTTCGAGCGGGAGGTCGACACCCCGGCCGCCAATCAGGAGAGCATTGACCTGATGCGGATCGGCGACAAGGCGATCGCCGAGCACCGGGACGGCCTGTTCCTGAGCGGTCCGGCCATGGAAGCGATGAAGGCGGTCGGCATCCTGACGCCGGAGAACCTGGCCAGGCCGGGGACCATCGCTTTCAAGCAGGCGCGGGACTACGCCCGGCCGCTATGCGAGGCGACCACGGCCTTCATCTGGCTGGTCAGTCCGGACAACAGCCGGGTGACGCAGATCGCAGCCGGCCGCGCCTATGCCCGCATGGCGCTGGAGGCCACGGCGCGGGGGATCGCCATCCAGCCGATGAGCCAGGCCCTGCAGGAGTATCGCGAGATGGCGCCCTTCTTCGCCCGGATGGATGCGGCGGTCGAGGTGCAGCCCGGCGAGCGGCTGCAGATGCTGGTGCGGGCCGGGTTTGCCCCGGACCTGCCCCCGGCCCCGCGCAAGGGATTGCAGGACCTGTTCCGGCCGATCCCGGCGAGCAAGACCTGATGGCCCTGAAGGAGCGACCGGACGTCTCGGTGCTGACCGAGATCGGCATTATCTCGCAGCTGTCGACGGCGGCGCTGGAGCGCAGCCTGCCGGACGGCATGAGCGCGGCGCAGTTCGGGGTGCTGAGCCACTTCATTCGCCGCGGCGGCGAGGAAAGCCCGGCCAGGCTGGCGGCGGCGTTTCAGGTCACCAAGGGGGCGATGACCAACACCCTGCAGCGGCTGGAGGCGAAGGGGTTCGTGGCGATCGTCGGTGATGAGGCGGACGGACGAAAGAAGCGGGTGTCGCTGACCGCGCAGGGGGCGCGGGCCTATGAGGCCGGACTGATGGCTCTGCGGCCGAGGATGGAGGGACTGAGGGAGGCGTTCACGGACAGGGAGTTCGAGGCGGCCCTGCCGTTCCTGAAGGCCCTGCGGATCTGGATGGACGAGAACCGGTAGGGGCAGGCTGACCTTCTCCCGCTTGTCGGGAGAAGGTGGCCGCCGCAGGCCGACGGATGCGGGCCGCACCGGCCGCTGAAGATCATCCTGATAGAAAAAGGGCAGGCCGGCCGAAGCTGGCGCTGCCCTCATCCGACCCCTTCGGGGCCACCTCCTCCCGACGAGCGGGAGAAGGATTCTTAAGCTGCCTTCACCCGCAGGCTTGCCGCCGAGACCACTTCCAGCACCTGGACCGTCTTGCCGGGAATGAGGGCGTCGTCGCTGAGGGCGTCCCATTCCTTGCCTTCGACATGCACCCGGCCACGGCCATCGGCGAAGATGCTGGCCGCCTCGCCGCGGGCCCCGACCAGGCGGGTGATGTTGTCGTTGATGTCGGGTCCGTCGCCGGAGATGTTGCGCGGCAGGTAACGCCGCGCCGTGACCGTGACGCCGATGGTCAGCACCGCGTAGATGAGCAGATGCACGGCGACATTGGGCGGCAGCACGAAGGTCAGCGCCGCCAGCACCGCCGCCGTCACCGCCGGCCAGAGCAGCCAGCCGGAACCGGTCAGCAGCTCAGCCCCGAGAATGACCGCGCCGAGCGCCAGCCAGAACCAGACCCCGTGCAGGGCATAGAGGGTGTCCATGGCCTAGCTCCTCGGCGTGCGCGGCGTGGCCGTCGCCGGCCGGGCGACCACCGCGTCGCCGCCGCTCAGGGTCTTCACCAACTCGCCGATGCCGGCGATGGAGCCGGTCAGGCCGGCGAAGTCGGCCGGGACGATGACCGTCTTCTGCTGCGGGCTGGAGGCCAGCAGGGCGAAGGCTTCGACGTACTTCTGGGCGATGAAGTAGTTGATGGCGTTGACGTCGCCGCGGGCGATGGCTTCCGAGACGAAGGCCGTGGCTTTCGCTTCGGCCTCGGCTTCACGTTCGCGGGCCTCGGCGTCGCGGAAGGCGGCTTCCTTGCGGCCCTCGGCCTGGAGGATGGCCGACTGCTTGGCGCCCTCGGCCCTGGCGATCTGGCTCTGCTTTTCGCCGTCGGCCTCGGTGATCACTGCGCGGCGCTCGCGCTCGGCCTTCATCTGGCGGGCCATGGCGTTGGTGATGTCCGGCGGCGGGGTCAGGTCCTTGATCTCGATCCGCGTCGCCTTGACGCCCCAGGGGCTGGTGGCGCTGTCAATGGTGGCCAGGAGGCGGCTGTTGATCTGGTCGCGCTGGCTGAGCACCTCGTCCAGCTCCATCGAGCCGACCACGGTCCGCAGGTTGGTCATGCACAGCTGGCCGATGGCGTAGTTGAGGTTGTCGACCCGGTAGGCGGCGCTGGCGGCGTCCATCACCTGGATGAAGACGATGCCGTCGACCCGCACCACGGCGTTGTCTTTGGTGATGACTTCCTGCTGGGGCACGTCCAGCACCTGTTCCATCATGTTCACCCGCCGGCCGATGCGCTCGACAAAGGGGGTGAGGATGGAAATGCCCGGCTTCAGGGTGCGGGTGTAGCGGCCGAAGCGCTCAACCGTGAATTCACGGCCCTGCGGCACGATCTTCAGGACGCTGAAGACGAGGAACAGCGCGACCACCACAAGGATCAGCGCGAAAATCCAGAACATCGAAAAACCCTCCCAATATCTCCACAGGAGATGACCACAGCCGTGAAAAGCTGCAAGGGCATCAGGCCCTTATTACCACCGATGGGTAATCATAGGCCCAATCCGGGTGTCCTGGCCGCTATTCTGCGGGCGCGGCCTCGGGGTTTTCCTTCAAGGCGGGATCGTCCGGTCCCATGCGCTGGACCGTGCGGACCGACGCAGCCAGGCGTCTGGCGATGGCCTCGCCCTTGCGGGCCACGGCCAGCTCGGCTTTGCGGCTGTCGGGGCCACAGGAGGGAAACTGCGGCACACGGGCGGCGAAACCGCTGTTGAAGGCTTGCTTCAGGCGGGCCTCGAAGTCGGCGTCGGCCGCTTCGGTGTTGATCAGCTCGGCCATGCGGTCGCGCCAGTGCTGGTCGCCGTCGCCGTTGCAGACCTGACGCAGGGCGTGGCTCTCGCCGATGGCATAGGCCAGGTCGACCAGCGACTGCCGCTCCGGCGGCGGACGCTCCTGGGCGAGAACCGGGGACGCGAGCAGGAGGGCGGCCAGAACGGGAAGAACGCGTTTCATGTCGCCATCTGGTTCAAGTCTGGCGCCAACTTCAAGCCTGTTCGCCTAATCCAGCATGATGGCGCTGAGCAGGCGGCCGTAGTCGGGCTCGCCCTGTTTGAAGGCGCGGCGGTTGGAGAAGAACAGGGCGTCCTCTGTGCAGGTGTCGCGCCCGACCCATTCGGCCTGGGTCACGCCGGCGCCGGCGAGGCGGGACAGAACAAAACCCGGCAGGTCGAACTGGCGCTTGCCCGGCGCGCCGGGGATGAACCAGGCGGCATGGGCCGGATCGGCCTCGAGGAAGGTCGCCTCGAACTCCTCGCCGACCTCGTAGGAGACCTGGGAGATACAGGGGCCGACGGCGGCGACCATGTCGGCGCGGTTCGCCCCGAGGCGCTCCATCGCCGCCACGGTCCCGGCGACGATGCCGGTCAGGGCGCCCTTCCAGCCGGCGTGGGCGGCGGCGACCACCCTTGCCTTGGGGTCCGCGATCAGGACCGGGGCGCAGTCGGCATGCAGGGCGCCGCAGACGACGCTGCGCTGGTCGGTGACGACCCCGTCGCCTTCGGGCCGGTAACGACCCCAGGGGGCTTCCGCGGTCAGGGCCCTGGCCGAGTGGATCTGGTAGCAGGTGTTGAGGGCGTCCGGCATGACGCCGAACCAGCCGGCGGCGCGGGCGCGGTTTTCCTCGACGTCGGCGGCCCCGTCCGACGAGCCACGGCCAACATTGAGACTGTCGAACAGGCCTTTGGAAGCCCCGCCCTGGCGGGTGAAGAAGGCGTGGCGGACGCCCGGCAGCGCGCTCAGCAGCGGCGACTGGACGACCGGCAGGCTCACGTGGTCAGCAGGCGCGGGAGTTTGAAGGTCACGGTCTCGCGGGTCGGGGCGACTTCCTCGATGGTCAGGTCGAAGCGGGTTGAAAGCCGGTCGATCAGTTCCTGGACCAGGAGTTCCGGAGCCGAGGCGCCGGCGGTGATGCCAAGTGAGCTGATCCCGTCCAGCCACTCGTCCTTCATCTCGGCTGCCTTGTCGATCAGATAGGCCCCGCGCACCCCGGCCCGCTTGCCGACCTCGACCAGCCGCACCGAGTTGGAGCTGTTGGGCGAGCCGACGACGAGCAGAACCTCGCTGGCCTCGGCGATGGCCTTCACCGCCTCCTGGCGATTGGTGGTGGCGTAGCAGATGTCTTCCTTGTGCGGCGTCGAGATGCCGGGGAAGCGGGTCTGCAGGGCCTCGATGATGTGGGCCGTGTCGTCGACCGACAGGGTGGTCTGGGTGACAAAGGCGACGTTCATCGGATCCTTCGGAGAGAAGGTGGCGACGTCCTCGACGGTCTCGATCAGCTTGACCACGCCCTCCGGCAGCTGGCCCATGGTGCCGACCACCTCGGGGTGGCCCTTGTGGCCGATCAGCACGATCTCGCGGCCGTGCTGGTGATGGCGCTGGGCTTCAACGTGGACCTTGGAGACCAGCGGGCAGGTGGCGTCCAGGTAGAGCATCTGGCGCTCGCGCGCCTCGGCCGGCACGCTCTTGGGCACGCCGTGGGCCGAGAAGATGATCGGCCGGTCGACCGGGCACTCCGAGGTCTCCTCGACGAACACCGCGCCCATGGCTTTGAGCCGGTCGACGACGAAGCGGTTGTGGACGATCTCGTGGCGCACATAGACCGGCGCCCCGTACTTTTCGATGGCCTTCTCGACGATCTGGATGGCCCGATCGACGCCGGCGCAGAAGCCGCGCGGGCTGGCGAGCAGGACCTTCAGGGAAGGCTTGGCGGCGAGGGTGGCGTCCATGCGCCCTAGTTAAGGCGTTGCGGGGTCAGCCGCCACCCTGAAGGCGGAAGGGCGCGCGGTTTCGCGTTGCACGCTTCGTTACATTGCAGGGCCACGCATATGCCTTTATCAGCGGAGAAGAGTTTCAAAGGGGACAGGCCGCCAACGGCCTGCTTCAAACGCCTAGTTCTGTCGGGACCCGCATGCGCCGTTTCTTCACCTACGCCCTCGCGGGCCTGATCCTCGTTTCCGCGCCCGCCGCCATGGCCCAGGGCCGCCGTGGCGACCAGGACCGTCGTCAGGAGGAAGAGGCTTCCAAGAAGAAGGCCCGCGACAAGGAATGGAACCAGCCGCAGGCGCCGCTTCCGGCCCTGCGCAACGCCGGTCCCTGCCCCTATGTGAAGGTGCTGTACGACGCCGCCCGCTATATCGAGTTCGACGGTCGGGAATCGGCCAACACCGTCGCCTACAGCGGCGAGATCCAGGGCCTGTCGTCGGCTTGCGAGTACAAGGACGACGAGCCGATCCGCGTCAGCGTCGAAGCCCTGTTCGCCCTGGGCAAGGGCCCCAAGGCGACCAGCGACCGCAAGACCTATCGCTACTGGGTGGCGGTGACCACGCGCAACTCGGCGGTGATCACCAAGGAATACTTCGACCTGCCGGTGAAGTTCAGCGAGGACCGCACCATGGTCACCGAAAAGCTGGAAGGCATCGTCATTCCGCGCGCCAGCATGGAAACCAGCGGCGCCAACTTCGAGGTGCTGATCGGCTTCGACGTGACCCCGGCGATGGCCGAGTTCAACCGCGACGGCAAACGCTTCCGCGTCTCGGCCGGCGCGCCCAAGTCCGCCGACTCCAATTAGTAAGCCTCCTGCTCTAGAACGCCTTCCATGACCGATCTGAAGAGGACGCTGGGTGAAGCGGCTGCGGCCGCGTTCGCCGATCTGGGGATTCCGCCGGAGCTCGGCCGGGTGACCCCTTCCGACCGTCCCGACCTCGCCGACTTCCAGTCCAACGGGGCCATGGCCGGGGCGAAGGTCGCCGGCAAGCCGCCGCGCGAGATCGCCCAGTATGTCGTCGACAAGCTGGCCGGGGATCCGAATCTGGCCTCCGTCGAGATCGCGGGCCTGGGCTTCATCAACATGCGGGTCAGCCCGGCCGCCCTGTCGGCGCGAGCCAACGAGATCGCCGCCGACGACCGCAAGGGGGCGGTCGAGGTCGCGGACTCCCGCCGGGTGATCATCGACTACGCCGGGCCCAACGTCGCCAAGCCGATGCATGTGGGCCACCTGCGCGCCTCGATCATCGGTGAGGCGGTCAAGCGCATCTACCGGTTCCGCGGCGACGTGGTGCTGGGCGACGCCCACTTCGGCGACTGGGGCTTCCAGATGGGGCTGCTGATCGTCGCCTCGATGGATGAGTTCCCGTTCGTGCGGGCGCTGATGGATCGGCTGGTCACGGCGCCGGGCGGCTTCAGCGAGGCCGACAGCCAGCGGGTGCTCGAGGAACTGGGACGCCACATCACGCTGGCCGATCTCGACCGGATGTATCCGGAGGCGGCCGGCAAGGCCAAGACCGACGTCGACTATCGCGACCGGGCCCGCCGGGCGACCGCCGAGCTGCAGGGCGGGCGCTTCGGCTACCGCCTGCTGTGGAAGCATTTCGTCAATGTCAGCCGGGTGGCCCTGGAGCGCGAGTTCCACGCCCTGGGCGTCGATTTCGACCTGTGGAAGGGCGAGAGCGACGCCGATCCGCTGATCGCCGGCATGGTCGACGAGCTGCAGGCCAAGGGCCTGCTGGTCGAGGACCAGGGCGCGCGGGTGGTGCATGTCGCCCGGCCCGGCGAGACCAAGAAGAAGAAGCTGGATGACGGTTCGACCGTTACCGTGCCCTCGCCCGACCCGCTGCTGGTGGTGTCGTCGGAGGGATCGGCCATGTACGGCACGACGGACCTCGCGACGATCCTGGATCGCCGGAAGAGCTTCGATCCGCAGCTGATCCTCTACTGCGTCGACCAGCGCCAGGCTGACCATTTCGAGCAGGTGTTCCGCGCCGCCTACCTGGCCGGTTATGCCGTGCCCGGCGGGCTGGAGCACATCGGCTTCGGCACCATGAACGGTCCGGACGGCAAGCCCTTCAAGACCCGCGAAGGCGGGGTGCTGAAGCTGCACGACCTGATCGAGATGGCCCGCGAGAAGGCCCGCGAGCGGCTGCGCGAGGCGGGCCTTGGGACCGAATTCGAGCCCGAGGAATTCGAGGACGTCGCCCACAAGGTGGCGGTCGCGGCCCTGAAGTTCGCGGACCTCAGCAACTATCGCGGCACCAGCTACATCTTTGACCTCGACCGCTTCACCGCCTTCGAGGGCAAGACCGGGCCCTATCTGCTGTACCAGGCGGTGCGGATCAAATCGGTGCTGCGCCGGGCGCAGGGCGAGGGTGTCACCGAGAGCAAGGTCCGGGTCGCCGAGCCGGCCGAGCGCGAACTGGTGCTGATGCTGGACGCCTTCGATGCGGCGACCGCGGAGGCCTATGACAAGAAGGCCCCCAACTTCATCGCCGACCATGCCTTCAAACTGGCCCAGGCGTTTTCGAAGTTCTACGCCGCCTGTCCGATCATGAGCGCCGAGAACGACGCCTTGCGCGGCAGCCGTCTGCGCCTGGCGCGGACGACGCTGGAACAGCTGGAACTGGCGCTGGACCTGCTGGGCATCGAGACGCCTGAACGGATGTAGCCCTCTCCCGGAATGGGGGGAGGGTCAGGCTAGTGCCCCCCGCACTTGCCGCAGCCGCCCTTGCCGCCGTGGCCACCCTTGTGGCCGCCCTTGTGACCCCCACGGCCGCCGATGCGGATGTTGACACCGACACTGGCCCGGGCTGAGGCGTAGGCGGAGGCCGAGGCTCCCGCGCCGGCCTCTGCATAGACGCCGCCCCCGCCGCCTCCGCCGCCTCCGCCGCCGTCGATGTATTCCGGGCCGACCCCGCCGCCGCCCCAGAAGAAGCTGTCGCTCAGGCGGATCTCGCCGCAGCTTTCGATCATCCGCCCCTGGGCGTCGAAGCGCTGGCGACACGGCTCACGGCCCCAGTCCTCGCGCTCCTGGTGATCCCAGCCCTCCGCGCGGCGCTCCCCGGCGCCCCGCGCCTCATACCCCCAACTGTAGCCCCCGCGCTCTTCGTAGGTCGTGCGCCGCGCGCCGTAGCGGTCCTCGCGGTACTCTTCGATCAACGGCTCGCCGAC
>JAUMCZ010000064.1:0-6200 GCA_032122215.1 Caulobacter sp. | reverse complement strand
GGGCTATGTGCTGTTCTACCAGCCGCACCTGATCTGGGAGAACCCGGGCGAGATCCTCAAGATCTGGCAGGGGGGCATGAGCTTCCACGGCGGTCTGCTGGGGGTGATGACGGCGGTGTTCTTCTTCGCGCGAAGTGCGAAGATCGACCTTCTGAAGCTGGGCGACCTGGTCGCCCCGGCGGTGCCGATCGGCCTGTTCTTCGGGCGGATCGCCAACTTCATCAACGGGGAGCTGTGGGGCCGGCCGACGGCCATGCCCTGGGGGGTGATCTTCCCCGGCGCCGACGGCTTCCCGCGCCATCCGAGCCAGCTCTACGAGGCGGCGCTGGAAGGCATCGTGCTGTTCCTGGTGCTGCGCTGGGCCACTCACTCCAAGCTGTGGCTGCAGCGGCGCGGCGTCATCGCCGGCCTGTTCCTCGCCGGCTATGGCCTGGTGCGGGTGTCGCTGGAGACGGTGCGTGAGCCCGACAGCTTCCTCAACGATCTGTTCGGGATGGGCGGCAGCGTGACCATGGGCATGATGCTGTCGCTGCCGATGCTGATCGGCGGGGCCTGGCTGATCTGGCGGGGCCTGAAGGAGCCGGTCGTGATCGTGAAGACCGACGCCGCCCCCGCCTCTGAAAAGGACGGTGCGTCCGCGCCATGAGCTTGAAAGAACGGCTGAAGGCCGAGATTGCGGCGAGCGGGCCGATCCCGGTCGCCGAATACATGGTGCGCTGCCTGCACGACGCGAAGGATGGGTACTATGCGACCCGGCCGGCGCTTGGCGGCGGCGGGGATTTCGTCACCGCCCCGATGGTCAGCCAGATGTTCGGCGAACTTCTGGGCCTGTGGTGCGTCGAGAGCTGGACCCGGCTGGGCAAGCCCGAGCAGTTCCGCCTGGTCGAGATGGGGCCCGGCGACGGGACCCTGATGAGCGACCTGTTGCGGGCCGTGCGGCTGGCGCCGGACTTCGTGGCGGCGGCCGATCTGTGGATGGTCGAGACCTCCGGGCCGCTGAAGACGGCGCAGGCCGAGAAGCTGGCCGGGGCGGATGCCGCCTGGACCGACAGCCTGGAGGGCGTGCCGGGCGGGGCGCCGCTGATCCTGCTCGCCAATGAGCTGTTCGACTGCCTGCCGGCCCGCCAGTTCGTGCAGACGCCGGGCGGCTGGGTCGAGCGGCTGGTCGGCCTGACGCCGGGTGGTGAGCTGACCTTCGGGCTGGCGCCGAGCGAGCATGGGGCCGCGCCCGAGGAGGGGGCGCTGATCCTGGAAGTCTCGCCGGCCCAGGACGCCCTGGCGGCGGGCATCGCCGCGCGGGTGGCGGCCGACGGCGGGGCGGCGCTGATCATCGACTACGGCCGCGACAAGGCCGAGTTCGGCGACACCCTGCAGGCGCTGAAAGGCCATGAGAAGGTCGAGTCGCTGGAATACCCGGGCGAGTCGGACCTGACGGTGCATGTCGATTTCCCGAGCCTGCTGGCGGCGGCGGTCGAGGCCGGGGCCGAGATCGCGGGCCCCATGCCACAGGGTCTGTTCCTCGGCCGGCTGGGCATCCAGCAACGGGCCGAGGCGCTGATCGCGGCTCGGCCGGACCGGTCGATGGTCATCGGCCGACAACTGGCGCGGCTGGTGGCGCCCGACCAGATGGGCGAGCTGTTCAAGGTGGCGTGCATTCACCAGCCGGGGTTTGAGCCGCCGGGGTTTGAGGCCTGACGGTCGCGCCCGTGGACCAGGACGGCGAGTTGGCGGTGGCCGTGTTCGACAGGCTGACGACGGGCTCAGGCCGGCCTGACAAACCTGGCCACCCAGGCGGCAAGCTCCTTCTGGCCGAGCGCGCCGCTCGCGAGCGCGAAGACCGTGCGGATCGCTTCAACCTGATCGACCACCAGGCGCTGGCCGTTCAACCGTAGAAACAGCACCAGGGCCAGAAAGGCCGCGCGCTTGTTGCCATCGACAAAGGGATGGTTGCCGCAGATCGCGACGGCGTAGGCAGCCGCCAGGTCCGCCAAGTCAGTGACCCCGTCATAGTGATGACGGTTCCGCGGCCTCTGCAGGGCGGATTCCAGCAGGCCGAGGTCGCGATAGCCGTCCGCGCCGCCATGCAGGGCGATACTTCGGGAATGGAGGATAAGCAGCGCCTCCCCGTCCAGCCAGATCGGCTCGGGCCCGCCGGTCATTTGGCCAGGGCGCGGAAGGTATCCCTGAATTCGTCCATGATCGCTTCACCGAGCTCGACCTGTCTGGCGACCTCCGGGTTGTAGGGACCGATCCGCTGGCTGCCGTCAGCAGCGTCCGTGAGGTAGAGAACGTCTCCTTTTTCAACCCCGAGCTTGGCCAAGGCCTCCTTCGGCAGAAGAACGCCGACCGAGTTGCCGACCTGCGTAAGCTTGAGCGCGATCATGGGCGCCTCCTTCGCGACAGAATATAACATTCGTTATAACGGCTGTCATCGAAGCGTTTCGGTGCTTGACCCGGCCGCCGCCCTCCCCCATCCCCGCACGATCATGGCGGTCTACACGGACATCACCGACGAGGAGCTGGCAGGCTTTCTCGCCCGATACGATCTGGGCGAGCCGCTGGCGTTCAAGGGCATCGCCGAGGGCATCCAGAATTCCAACTTCCTGCTGGAGACGGAGGGCGGGCGGTTCATCCTGACCGTCTACGAGCGGGGCGTGACGGCGGAGGAACTGCCCTATTTCCTCGACCTGATGGGCTATCTGGCCGAGGCCGGCTTTCCGTCGGCGCGGCCGATACCGGATCGCGACGGGGTGGTCCTGCAGTCGGTGCGCGGCAAGCCGGTGGCGCTGGCGCAGTTCCTGCCGGGGCTGTCGGCGCGGCGGCCGACAGTGGCGCAGTGCCGTCAGGCGGGTGAGGGCCTGGCCTGGCTGCATCAGGCCGGCGAGGGGTTCACCGGGCGGCGGGTCAACGATCTGGGGCAGGCCGCCTGGGCGCCGTTGTTCGAGGGGCTGGAAGCGGCGGCCGAGGCGTTGAAGCCGGGGCTATCGAAGACCGTCGCCGCCGACCTGTCGCATCTGGCGGCGCATTGGCCGAAGGACCTGCCTGCGGGCGTGATCCATGCCGACTTCTTTCCCGACAACGTCTTCTTCCGGGAAGGGCGGTTCGCCGCCGCCATCGACTTCTATTTCGCCTGCGATGACGCCTATGCCTACGACCTGGCGGTGACCCTCAACGCCTGGTGTTTCGAGAGCAGCGGTGAGTTCAACATCACCGCCGGCAAGGCGCTTCTGGCCGGCTATGAGGCGCGGCGACCGCTGTCGGACGCCGAGCGGGCGGCCCTGCCGGTCCTGGCCCATGGCGCGGCGATGCGGTTCTTCCTGACCCGGCTGGCCGACTGGGGGGCGACGCCGGCGGGGGCGCTGGTCAAGCCGAAGGATCCCATGGAATACGAGCGCAAACTGGCCGTCCACCGGGCGGGCCTGTCGATCCTGACGGACGCCGTATGACCCCGAAGGTGGTGATCTATACCGACGGCGCCTGCCGGGGGAATCCCGGGCCGGGCGGCTGGGGCGCCGTGCTGATGAGCGGCGGCAAGACCAAGGAGATCAAGGGCGGCGAGCCGGCGACGACCAACAACCGCATGGAGCTGATGGCGGCCATCCGGGCGCTGGAGGCGCTGACCAAGCCCTGCACCGTCGAGCTGCACACGGACTCGAAGTACGTCCAGCAGGGCATCAAGGAATGGCTGCACCTGTGGAAGGCGCGCGGCTGGAAGACCTATTCCAAGGGCGCGGTGAAGAACGAGGACCTGTGGAAGCGGCTGGACCAGGCGCGGCTGAAGCATGAGGTCGACTGGCGCTGGATCAAGGGCCACGCCGGGCATGAGTGGAACGAGCGGGCCGATGTGTTGGCCGGCGAGGGGCTGCGTGAGGCGCTCGGCGAGCGGTAGCGACCCAGGGGGTTGACAAGTTCAACGTTGAACGATGTTATTGGTTTAACGTTGAACGAAAGGCCTCGCGCCATGGATCGTCGGAACTTCATCTCTCTGGTCGGAGGCGGCGTGGTGCTGGCCGCCGGGCTGTCGGGTTGTGAAAAGGCGCCGGACGCCACCACCGCCTGGGTCTCGCCGGGCTCGGCCGAGCGGGACGTTCGCCGCTACGCCCTGGCCCACGCCATCCTGGCGCCCAACCCGCATAATCGTCAGCCATGGCTGGCGCGGCTGGACGGGACCGACACGGTCACCCTGTTCATCGACCGGACGCGGCTGCTGCCGGCCACTGACCCGTTCAGCCGCCAGATCGTGGTCGGTTGCGGGTCCTTTCTGGAACTGCTGGTCATCGCCGCCGGCGCCAAGGGCTACAGCGCGACGGTGACGCCCTTCCCCGATGGCCAGCCGGCGGATGCTCTCGACGACAGGCCGTTCGCGAGGGTGGTCTTCACGCTCGGCGGAAGCATCGATCCGCTGTTCCGGCACGTACTCCGTAGGCGGACGGTTCGTGTTCCCTATGACGTCAAGCAGGCGATTCCGGCCGCCGACCTGGCCGCCGTGCAGGCGGCGTCGGGGGCCGGAATGAGGACCGGGGCAGTGACGGGCGGCGAGGCGCTGAGCGGCCTCAAGACCCTGACCCGCGAGGCCTTCGAGCGGGAGGTCGACACCCCGGCCGCCAACCAGGAGACTATCGACCTCTTGCGGATCGGCGACAAGGCGATCGCCGAGCACCGGGACGGCCTGTTCCTGCGAGGCCCGGCCATGGAAGCGATGAAGGCGGTCGGCATCCTGACGCCCGAGAACCTGGCCAGGCCGGGGACCATCGCCTTCAAGCAGACGCGGGACTACGCCCGGCCGCTGTGCGAGGCGACGACGGCCTTCATCTGGCTGGTCAGTCCGGACAACAGCCGGGTGACGCAGATCGCAGCCGGCCGCGCCTATGCGCGCATGGCGCTGGAGGCCACGGCGCGGGGGATCGCCATCCAGCCGATGAGCCAGGCCCTGCAGGAATATCGCGAGATGGCGCCCTTCTTCGCCCGCATGGACGCGGCGGTCGGGGTTCAACCGGGCGAGCGGCTGCAGATGCTGGTGCGGGCGGGGTTTGCCCAGGACCTGCCCCCGGCCCCGCGCAAGGGGTTGCAGGACCTGTTCCGGCCGATCTCGGCGAGCAAGACCTGATGGCCCTGAAGGAGCGACCGGCCGATCTCGGCGAGCAAGACCTGATGGCCCTGAAGGAGCGACCGGACGTCTCGGTGCTGACCGAGATCGGCATCATTTCGCAGCTGTCCAGCGCGGCGCTGGAACGCAGCCTGCCGGACGGCATGAGCGCGGCGCAGTTCGGGGTGCTGACCCACTTCATGCGGCGCGGCGGGGAGGAGAGCCCGGCCAGGCTGGCGGCGGCGTTTCAGGTCACCAAGGGGGCGATGACCAACACCCTGCAACGGCTGCAGGCGCAGGGGTTCGTGGCGGTCGTCGGTGACGAGGCGGACGGACGAAAGAAGCGGGTGTCGCTGACCGCGGAGGGGGCGCGGGCCTATGAGGCCGGACTGATGGCTCTGCGACCGCGGATGGAGGGGCTGAGGGAAGCGTTCACGGACAGGGAATTCGAGGCGGCCCTGCCGTTCCTGAAGGCTCTGCGGATCTGGATGGACGAGAACCGGTAAGGAAAAGGAGCCCTTCTCCCGCTTGTCGGGAGAAGGTGGCGGCCGCAGGCCGACCGATGAGGGCAGCGCCGGCCCCTGAGGATCATATTGAAAGAAAAAAGGCAGGCCGGCCGAAGCTGGCGCTGCCCTCATCCGCCCCGCTTCGCGGGCCACCTTCTCCCGACGAGCGGGAGAAGGATTCTTAAGCCGCCTTCACCCGCAGACTTGCCGCCGAGATCACTTCCAGCACCTGCACCGACTTGCCGGGAATGAGGGCGTCATCGCTGAGGGCGTCCCATTCCTTGCCTTCGACATGCACCCGGCCACGGCCATCGGCGAAGATGCTCGCCGCCTCGCCGCGGGCCCCGACCAGGCGGGTGATGTTGTCGTTGATGTCGGGTCCGTCGCCGGAGATGTTGCGCGGCAGGTAGCGCCGCGCCGTCACCGTGACGCCGATGGTCAGCACCGCGTAGATCAAGAGATGCACGGCGACATTGGGCGGCAGCACAAAGGTCAGCGCCGCCAGCACCGCCGCCGTCACCGCCGGCCAGAGCAGCCAGCCGGAACCGGTCAGCAGCTCAGCCCCGAGAATGACCGCGCCGAGCGCCAGCCAGAACCAGACCCCGTGC
>JAUMCZ010000063.1:0-7663 GCA_032122215.1 Caulobacter sp. | reverse complement strand
CGCCGACAAGCAGAAGCTGCAGGATATTGCTGACGGTGCGGTGCTGCTGGCCGCCAAACAGATGACCCTGGCCAACAACAGCGGCCTGGTAGAACGCACCCAAACCACGATCGACGATCAGGTGGCGGAGATCGCCGCAAGGGTATCCCATACCACCGCCGTCACGCTGTCCCCGGACGACGGCATAGTCACGGTGCAGATTGTCGCCAACCGGCAGAGCTTCTTCATGAACCTGCTGCCGCCCGGCGGCTGGAACTTCGTCATCGACTCCAGGGCCCAGCAGATGGGCACGACCCCGCTGTGCGTTTTGAGCTTTGGCTCCGCCACCGGCGAGATCGCCAATCTGAAGGATCAGGCGGAGCTGAAGGCGCCGGGCTGCATGGTCCATTCCAATTCCGACGTGAAAGTCGAAGGCTCGGCCAGCCTATCGGCGGGCGTGGTCCAGGCTTCAGGGCTGGCGACGGGGATGATTGCACCGGCGCCGCAAACGGACGCCCCGCCGATCGACGATCCGTTCGCCGATCTGGGCATCAATCCGCCCGGCGCTGCCTGCAGCCCGACCGACCTGTTAGCCACGGTCGCCCCTCTCGTCCTGCTGCCCGGCGTCCACTGCGGCAATATCGTCGCCCAGGGAACAGTGCCGATCACACTGTTGCCCGGGGAGCACTACTTCCAACGCGGACGACTGGAAATTAAGCAGAACGCCAGCCTTTTCGGCGAGAACGTCGTTCTGATCTTCGGCAAGCAGGCCAAGTTCATCTTCCGCGACAGTTCGAAGATTACGCTCCGCGGCCGCAACCAAGGCACCTACGCCGGCTTCGTCGTCCTAACCACGAGGGACAACACCAACACCTTCGAAATTTCCTCCAGCGCCGCCCGGGAATTGCTCGGTACGGTCTATGTCCCGTCAGCGGAACTGCTGGTCCAGGGCGACAGTCCTGTCGCCGACCAGTCCGCTTGGACCGTCATCGTCACCCGCTCGCTCAAACTGCAGCAGCGGCCGGACCTGGTGATCAACAAGAACTACTCCGGAACCAATGTGCCTGTGCCCGACGGCGTTGGACCCGTAGCGGCGGCGAACGTCCGGCTCACGAACTAGGGATCGACGAACACTCCCTCCTGAAAGATCGTCTCCCCGAACCAGGGGTGCACGAACCTCATGGCGAACCGGAAACACCCGCCGCCCAGGTCCGTGTGCACCACATGCGCCACGCCCGGCGTCAGGATGGTCGGCAGCGGGATGACCAACGGCCCCACCACCCAGACATAGCCCCTGCCGCGAAAATGCAGGGCGCCGTCCTCCACGGTGACGTCCGAGCGCATGCCGAGGCCGCCGCGCGCCACTTCCAGAAGCTCGCCCGCCTGGCCCAGTTGCTTGCGCGAGGTGACCAGCATCTCGGGACGGCCCGCAAAGTCGTACCAGCGGTCCCAGACCACCCCGCCCGCCTCCATCCGCACCACGACCCGCATGGGCACGGCCTCGCCGGTCCAGGGCGCCAGCGGCGTGCCGATCAGGCGGCAGGCCTGGGCGAGAAGCCGCCCGAAGCGGCTGGCGCGCACGATCATCTCGCCCGGATAGGTGATCTCCTCGCCTACCCGGTGAAGGCCGAACCGTTCCCGCACCGCCAGCGGCAGGCGGCTCCAGGCGGCCTCGCCGACCAGGCGGCGGAAGTCGAGCATCGCGGGGGTCGCCAATCGCCGTCGGGGACGCGCCGGCCGGACCCCGTGTCGACCAACCCAGCCCGTCAGCGTCCCCATGACCCGCCCTCCCCTCTAGCGTCCGATAAGTTTGGCGATCCGCCCGCCCAGCGCGATCAGCTTGATCAGGGTGGGCCTCGGCACATCACGCATCTGGCGATGCCAGCCATCGAGCTGGACCAGAAAGCCCTGCATGGTCTTCAGCCGGTCCAGCGCGTAGGCGGGCGTGGCCTTGTCGCTCGCGGCCTCGGTGACGCAGGCGCCCAGCATCTCCAGAGTCGGGTCGATCTCGCGGCGCTTGCGACCCTCGACGATCAGTTCCAGCATGTCCCAGGGATCGGTGCGGGCGGCGAAATGATCGCGGCGGTCACCCTCCAGATGGACCAGCCTGATCAGGTCCCAGCCCATCAGTTCCTTGAGGCTGGTCGAGACGTTCGAGCGGGCGACGCCGAGCGCCTCGACGATCTGTTCGGCGTTCTGCGGCGCTTCAGCCAGGTACAGCAGGGCGTGGATCTGGGCGACGGTGCGGTTCACGCCCCAACGCTGACCCATCTCGCCCCAGTGCAGGACGTAACGGCGCATGGCGGGGGTGATCTGCATGGCAATTCACTTATTTCTGTTATGACAGAAATAGGCGAAATGTTTGAGGGACGCAAGAGGGACAGGTCCGCCCGGGTTCCGCCCTGGGCCGGGCGCAAGCAGAGCCCAGAAAAAGAAACGGGGAGGGGGCCCCAGACCCCCTCCCCGTAGAAACGCCGGCCTTGGCCTGAGGCCTTGGCCGTCGGCCGACGTCTGTTCTCCGGGCCCGTCAGGCGGAAGTGTATGCGGTTCCGCCGCCAGGACGGGCTCGTCCAGCAAATGCCGCTAGGGCTGGCCGAGCGTGAAGGTCACTTCACGACCCACCAGGTCGGCCGGCGGGCGGCTGACGTCGGCCGCCTTGGCCGCGCCCTTCACGGCGGTGTCGAAGTCGGCCGAGCCGCTGGTCTGGGCGATGGTGACGCTGCTCGGACCGGTCGAGCCGAGGCGCAGACGGATCTTCACGCTCTTGCCGTCGTCGGCCAGGCCGGCGGCCTCGACCTTGGCCTGCAGAGCCGCCTTGGTCCTGGCCACCCAGGCGTCGGACGCCGGGCTGGCATGGGCGGCGGAGACGCCGGCGACGGCGATGAAGAGGGCGCCGGCGAGGGGGATGATGCGGTTCATGACAAGGTCTTTCTTTGTTTCCGGGGAGGAAAAATCCGGGCGCTTTCACGCCGTCTACACAGGGGTAGAGGACAGGGGATAGGCGAACGGATGCGAAGGCCGGCATTAAGTCTTGGTAACGTCGGGCACGCCTTCGTGAGACCGCCAAACCCTTAATTGTGCTGGGGTTTCGCTGCATTGCAGCAAAGGCTTGGCGAACCCGGCGCAGGGTGTGCTAGAAGGTCCGACCCGGATTGAACGGCTCCCCGTAAAGGGCCTGTGGAAGGTGTCGTCGATGACGCAAATCAAGTCGGTCGGTGTGATCGGCGCCGGCCAGATGGGCTCAGGTATCGCCCATGTCTGTGCGCTGGCCGGCTACGAAGTGCGGCTGCACGACCTCGACCCGGCGCGCATCGTCGCGGCGCTTGGTAACATCGAGCGCAACATGAGCCGTCAGGCCGCCCGGGGCGTCATCGACGCCGCCGCGGTCGCCCCGGCCATGGCCCTGATCAAGCAGACGGACGATGTCGCCCTGATCGGCGCGGCGGATCTCGCCATCGAGGCGGCCACCGAAGACGAAGACATCAAGAAGGCGATCTTCCGCAGCCTGGCCCCGCACCTGGGCGAGCACACCCTGCTGGCCTCCAACACCTCCTCGATCTCGATTACCCGCCTGGCCTCGACGACCGACCGGCCCGAGCGGTTCATCGGCCTGCACTTCATGAACCCCGTGCCGCTGATGAAGCTGGTCGAGGTCATCCGCGGCATCGCCACCGACGTCGACACCTATGAGACGGCGGTCAACTTCGCCCGCAGCCTGGGCAAGACCACCACCAACGCCGAGGATTTCCCGGCCTTCATCGTCAACCGCGTGCTGGTGCCGATGATCAACGAGGCGATCTACACCCTGTATGAAGGGGTGGGCACGGTGGAGAGCATCGACACCGCCATGAAGCTGGGCGCAAACCACCCGATGGGCCCGCTCGAACTGGGCGACTTCATCGGCCTGGACACCGTGCTGAGCATCATGAACGTGCTGCACGAAGGCCTGGCGGACTCCAAGTACCGCCCCTGCCCGCTGCTGGTGAAGTACGTCGAGGCCGGCTGGCTGGGCCGCAAGTCCAACCGCGGCTTCTACGACTACCGCGGCGAGACGCCGGTTCCGACGCGGTAGGCGTTCACCACAGAATATCGACGTCGTAGAGAGCTAACTGGCTGTCACTGGTCACCAGGCCGACGTCGAGAAGGTTGGCCTGGGCGACAAGGATCCGGTCCCAGGGATCCCTGTGATGAAGCGGCAACCGGGCAGCGCGCCAGGCCGCCTCCGCGGTCACGTCCAGAAGCGTCAGATCGAGCAACGGAAGGTTAGCCGGCATGTTCACGGGCATGCGGAGGAGCAGGCTGTCCTGCGCTCGCAGTCCGGCGGCGCGGGCCTTGGCGCGCTTGTAGTCGATCTCGTAGATGCTGACGGTGCTGACGTAGACCGTTGTCCCACCATTCCGGATAGCGTCATGCGCCCGCTTGGAGAGCCGATCAGGAGCCAATAGCCACCAGACCAGAGCATGCGTGTCCAACAGCAGGCTCACGGCCGGTAGTACTCGTCCTCGTCGGCAGCTTCTGCGGCCTCCACCAGTTCAGGATCGGAATGGAAGGCCCCATCTTCGGCTTCCATAACCCCAAGATGCATCCAGGCCCCCGGGATCCGGTCCGGCTTGTTCACCGGCCCGCCTTCAGGGGTTATGCGCGCAACGGCCTTGCCATTGCGGGTGAGAACGACCTCCTCGCCGGCTTCGGCGCGAGCGATCAGTTCCGAAAGCGTAGCCTTCGCGCGAGCGATGTTGACGTGGACGGTCATGGTGAAAGCCTATCACGCCTTAAAAGTTGGTCCAATCACCTGGACCAACTCGCGACCTAGCCGGGAAACGGCGTCGGCACGATCTGCGCGCAGGCGGCGTCCAGGGTCGCGCTCTCGCCCGCCTTCAGGGTCAGGTTGCCCTCGCCGTCCAGCCGGTAGCGCCGCGCCCCATCGCTCAGAACCTGCGCCCCGGCTTCCATCACCGCCGGCGCGCCCTTGTCCCCGGACGGTCCGCGCGTCAGCCGCCACAGCGTCCCCTTGCGACTCCAGCGTTGCTCGAAGGTCTGCGCCTCGCCGCCCCCGGCGGGAACCAGGCCGCCGGCGCAGAACAGGTCGTAGGTGTCGGCCGTGGTCAGCGGCTTGCCCGCCGCCTTGCTGGCCCGGCTGATGCTGTACTCCGCCCAGTCGAGCGTTCCGCCATCGCCGGGCTCGCCGTTGAACACGAAGACCGGCGTGCCGCCCTCATAGCCGGGGTACTGCGCCATGGCCTTTTCCATGCGCGCCTCAAGCGCCGTCAGCTGAGCCTCCTTGTCGCAGGCTTCCCAGGCTTTCATGTCGATGCCGGTCCTGGCCATCGCCTCGCGCGCCCAGCCGGCGGTATCGAGTAGCTGCTGGCCGTACTCGTCCTGGTCGCGGGGCCCCTTGAGCAGCTTCGGCTGCGTCCCGAACAGGGCATCGGTCGCCGCCCAGTACTTGTCCTTCGGCGCGCATCGCGCGGCGGCGACTCCGGCCCGGGCCAGGTTGGCGTGACCGGCCGTGAACTCGACGAACACCAGCCAGACCTTGCCGGTGTCGATGTACTTGCGCTTCAGCTCCGGCAGTTCCTTGCCGTACCAGTCGATGCAGTGCGGACAGCCAAACGACAGATAGGCCTGTATGGTCACCGGCGCCCTGGGATCGCCCAGGGTGCGGCCCTCGGCGAAGACCGGCACCTTCGGCTGGGCGGCCACCGGACCGGCCAGCAGGATCGTGGCCAGCACCGCGAAAACGGCGGACAGGGAAGAAGCTTTCAACACGTCAGGTCCTTACAACGGCAGAGGCGGTGTGCCGCCTCTGAACCGTCAATCCAAGGCCTTTTTGCGGTCAGCCCCAGCCCAGCGCCTTGGCCACGTTGTAGGTGATGAAGGACGCCAGATAGGCCAGCGCCACCATGTAGACGAACATCACCGTCGGCCAGGTCCAGCTGTTGGTCTCGCGCTTCACCACGCCCAGCGTCGCAACGCACTGCGGCGCAAAGACGTACCAGGCCAGGAATGACAGGCCGGTGGCCAGCGACCACTGCGCCCGCACGATGCCTTCCAGCACCGACAGGCCCGTGCCCTCGACGTCGCCGACCGAATAGATGGTGCCCAGCGTCGCCACGGCCACCTCGCGCGCGGCCATGCCGGGGATCAGCGCCACCGACATTTCCCAGTTGAAGCCGATCGGGGCCAGGAAGGGCTGGATGGCGTGGCCGATCATGCCGGCGAAGCTGTAGTCGATGGCCGGGCCGGTGGCGCCCTCCGGCGGATAGGGGAAGGTCGACAGGATCCAGACCAGCACCATCAGCGGCAGGATGATCCGCCCGGCCCGCTCGATGAAGATCCACGCCCGCTGCGACAGCTGGCGGGCGACCTGCATGGCGTCCGGCGTCTTGTAGGCGGGCATCTCCATCATGAAGGGCTCGCTTCGGGTGCGCCAGAACAGCCGCTGGATGATGAAGCTGACCACCAGGGTGGCGACGATGCCGCTGGCGTAGAGGCCGAACATCACCAGCCCCTGCAGGCTCATCCAGCCCCAGACCTTCGTATTCGGAATCAGGGCGGCGATGATCAGGGTGTATACTGGGATACGGGCCGAGCAGGTCATCAGCGGCGCGACCAGGATGGTGGTCAGCCGGTCGCGCTTCTGGTCAATGACCCGGGTCGCCATGATCCCGGGAATGGCGCAGGCCAGACTCGACAGCAGCGGCAGGAAGGTGCGTCCGTGCAGGCCCGCCGCGCCCATCAGCTTGTCCATCAGGAAGGCGGCCCGGGCCATGTAGCCGGTGTCTTCCAGCAGGATGATGAAGAAGAACAGGATCATGACCTGCGGCAGGAAGACCACCACGCTGCCGACCCCGGCGATCAGGCCGTCGACCACCAGGCTCTGGGCCAGACCATCGGGAATGACCCCCGCCACCAGCGCCCCGAACCCGAGCACCAGCGCCTCCAGCCCATCGGCCAGCGGCGTCGCCCAGGTGAAGACCGCCTGGAACATCAGGAAGAGGACGACGCCCAGGATCACCAGGCCGCCGGCCGGATTGAGCAGCACCCCGTCGACCTTGCCCGTGAAGGTGTCGGGCCGCTCGGCCGGCCGCACATAGGTGCGCAGGATGCGCTGGGCCTCGCCATGGGCGGCGCGGATCTCGCCGGCGCTCGGCTCGCGCCAGACGTTGGGGTTGTCGGCGTGCTGTTCGAACAGGGCTTCGGCGGCGGCGACCAGGTCGTCGATGCCGCGCTTGCGGGTCGCCACGGTGGTGATCACCGGCGCCCCCAGTTCCTTCGACAGCCCCTCGACGTCGATGCGCAGGCCCTGGCGCTGGGCGATGTCGAACATGTTGAGCGCCAGAACGAACGGCCGCCCCACCTGCTTCAGCTCGAGGATCAGCCGCAGCACCAGCCGCAGGTTGGTCGCGTCGGCCACGGCGATCAGCACGTCCGGCTCCTGCTCCCCGGACAGCCGGCCGAGCACCGCGTCGCGGGTGACCTCCTCGTCCGGGCTTCGGGCGCGCAGGGAATAGGTGCCGGGCAGGTCGAGCACGCTCAGAGGCCGGCCCGAGGCCGTGGTCAGATGCCCCTCCTTCCGCTCGACGGTGACGCCGGCGTAGTTGGCCACCTTCTGGCGGCTGCCGGTCAGGGCGTTGAACAGGGCGGTCTTGCCGGAATTGGGGTTGCCGACCAGGGCCAGTCT
>JAUMCZ010000062.1:0-27408 GCA_032122215.1 Caulobacter sp. | reverse complement strand
CGGGTGAAGAACCTGCCGGCCGCCCTCTACAAGGCGATGGGCGGTTTCGCGACCAACGGCGTCAACATGACCAAGCTGGAAAGCTACATGGAGGGCGGCGCCTTCACCGCCACCTTCTTCTACGCCGAGGTCGATGGCCGCCCCGAGGACCGGGGCCTGGCCCTGGCCCTGGAGGAGCTGGCCTTCTTCACCGACCGCATCGAGATCCTCGGCGTCTTCCCGGCCGATCCGTTCCGCGATCGGGTGTAGCGCCATACACGAGCGACTTTGACGAAACCGGCGGGGCGCCTCACCGTGGACGCATGATGCGCCCCAGCCTTTCGCCCTTCCTTTTCCCGTCGCTGGCCGTCCTGGCCCTGACCCTCGCCGCCTGCGACCGCAAGGCCGAACAGGCTCCCGCTCCAGCGCCTGTCCCCGAAGCCAAGGCCAGCCCCTCCGACACCGCCATGACCTCGGCCGGCGCCGCCGTCGACGCCGTCACCATCCCCCCCGCCGGCGAGCAGGGCGGTACCGACCCGTGGCGCAAGGTTGCCTCGACTGAGGACCAGGACCGCATCGCCCGGCTGGACGGCGCCTGGGGCGCGGCGCTCAGCGAGGCGGACACCGAGTACGGCGCGATGATCGACGCCAAGGGCATGCTGCTGGTGCCAAGGGCCGCCCTGCCCGGCAACCTGCAGCCCGGCCCCGGG
Organism: Caulobacter sp.; assembly: GCA_032122215.1. Classification (GTDB taxonomy): domain Bacteria; phylum Pseudomonadota; class Alphaproteobacteria; order Caulobacterales; family Caulobacteraceae; genus Caulobacter. The sequence goes on along the minus strand of JAUMCZ010000062.1, from coordinate 26,719 downwards.
ATTTACCGCTGCCGGACGATCAAGATCGGCTCGATGGACGGCAAGGGCCTGGCCTATGTCGAATACCCCTGGTTCAAATGCAGCATTGACCTGACCCCGGGCGGCGACCTGATCCTCACCAAGACCACCGGCAGCCAGCGCACCCGCGGCCTGCTCTATCCCGACGCCGGGAATGCCAATCGTCTGGTCTTCATCGGCGCCCAGGCCTGGGGCATGGACGAGACGGGCTTCCCGTCCTACGGCCAGACGCCTGAACGCGACCAGGTCGGCGTCTTCGAACGCATCGGCACGGAGCGGTGGCGGCTGGTCGTGCCGTTCCCGAAGCAGGAATCGAAGCTCGACGTGCTGGAGCTGAAGAAATAGGGTTTGCTGGCTATACCAACATTTGGTACTTTTCGGTCATGGCCAAGAACACCTCCGTCAGTCTCAGCGACCATTTCAGCCGCTTTATCGATGACCAGGTGGCGAGTGGCAGGTACGGGTCCGCCAGCGATGTCGTTCGTGCCGGTCTTCGACGCCTGGAAGAAGATGAAGCACGGCTTGCTGCCCTTCGAGCGGCCCTGATCGAAGGCGAGGAAAGTGGCGAACCGACACCCTTCGACTTCGATGAGTTCCTGGCTGAGATGCACGCCTCGGTGAAGGCCGACGCTTGAGCCGCCTTGTCATCGCGCCGAAGGCGCGCGCCGACCTGGCCGGAGCCTGGCGATATTCCTTCGATCGTTGGGGTCGTCCGCAAGCCGATAGCTATGCCGGAAAGCTTCGAGAGGTCATGGTGACCATCGCAGAAGATCCTCGGCGTGGTGTTCCCTGTGATGATGTCCGCCTTGGATACCGGCGCATTTCTGCCGGTTCGCACGTCGTCTTCTTCCAGCTGCGCGGTGACGACGTCCATGTCGTTCGCATCCTCCATCAGCGTATGGACTTCGCGCGCCACCTCTAGTGTTGCCCCCTCCCTCGCGCGCCCATAGGCTCTCCGAAACCCCGGGGAGCCTCCATGTCTATCCGTAGCCTTGCCGCCGTCCTGGCCCTGACCTTCGCCGCCGGTACGGCCAGCGCGCAGGAGACGCTTCCCCCCGACCTCGTCCGCTTCAAGGGCCTCTACAAGGAGCTGGTCGAGACCAACACCACCCTGTCGGTCGGCAGCTGCACCCTCGCCGCCGAGCGCATGGCCGCCCGCCTGAAAGCCGCCGGCTACCCTGACGCCGACGTCCAGATCCTGATCCCGGAAGGCCGCCCCAAGGACGGCAATCTGATCGCCACCCTGCATGGCAAGGACGCCAAGGCCAAACCCATCCTGCTGCTGGCCCACATCGACGTGGTTGAGGCCAACCGCGCCGACTGGGAGCGCGATCCCTTCACCCTGATCGAGGAAGGCGGCTACTTCTACGCCCGCGGCGCCAGCGACGATAAAGCCATGGCCTCGATCTTCACCGACAGCATGATCCGGTACAAAGAGGCCGGCTACAAACCCCGCCGCGACATCAAGCTGGCCCTGACCTGCGGCGAGGAGACCGCGGACACCTTCAACGGCGTCGAATGGCTGCTGAAGACCCACCCGCAGGCCCTGGCCGCCGGCATGGTGCTCAACGAGGGCGCCGCCGCCCGTCTCGATCCGCAGGGCAAGCCCGTCTACCTGGCCATCCAGGCCGGCGAGAAGGTCTACCAGGACTACACCCTGGAGATCACCAACCCGGGCGGACACTCCAGCCGGCCGTTCAAGGACAACGCCATCGTCCGACTTTCAAAGGTGCTGTCCAACATCGGCGACTACGACTTCCCGATTGCCATCAACGACAGCGTCCGCCTGAACTTCGAAGGCTCGGCCCCGCTGGAGACTGACCCCGCCGTCGCCGCCGCCCTGCTGGCCATCCTGAAAGACCCGAACGACAAGGTCGCCGAGGCCCTCATCGTCAAGGATCGCGGCCGCAACAGCATGATGCGCACCACTTGCGTGCCGACCATGGTCAGCGCCGGTCATGCCGAGAACGCCCTGCCGCAACGGGCCACCGCCAACGTCAACTGCCGCATCCTGCCCGGCAACGATCCGCGCCAGGTTCTGAAGGATCTGGAGCGTATCGGCGGCGACCCCGGCGTCGCCTTCAAGCTGGCCGCCGAACCCAGCCCCACCGCCGTCGCCCCGCCGCTGGACGAAAAGGTGCTGGGCCCGGCCCGAAAGGTTGCCGGGACCATCTGGCCGGGCGTGCCGATCGTCCCGACCATGACCACCGGCGCCACCGACAGCCGCTTCACCTCCGCCGCCGGCATCCCCAGCTACGGCCTCTCCGGCCTTTTCTTCGACCCCGACGGCGGCGGCACCCACGGCCTCAACGAACGCGTCCGCGTCAAAAGCCTCTACGACAGCCGCACCTTCCTGTTTGAGGTCGTGAAGCTGTACGCCGACCAGAAGTAGGGGGACAGGTTGCCCGCCCTCAGGCGGGCTACCTGTCCCCGGTCAGCGCCGGCTGTTCCGCCTCCGCGCTCCAGACGTCTGGACCCGGCCTGACCAAACCTCCGGCGCAGGCCGGGGACAGGTAGCGCGCTTGCGCACACAACCTGTCCCCGCCGCCAACAATTTGATCCATGTCCTTGTGTGGCCCATCCGCCACACATATCTGTGGCTCACGCCGGTTGCGCTCCGAAGAGGCAGTCGGCCCGTTCCGCCGCTTAAGGGGATACCGCCTTGAACATCGATCTCTACTCCGACCGCGCCAAACAGGCCGTCCAGTCCGCCCAGTCGCTGGCTCTCGCCCGCCGCCACCAGCACCTCACCCCCGACCACCTCCTCAAGGTCCTGCTCGAGGAAAAGGATGGCCTCAGCCGCGCCCTGATCCAGAGCGCCGGCGGAAAGCCCGACGTCGCCGACCAGGCCGTCGAGGCCAACCTCGCCAAGATGCCCAAGGTCGAGGGCGGCAGCGGCCAGCTCTACATGAAGCCGGAAACCGCCCGCGTCTTCGCCGCCGCCGAAGAGGGCGCGAAAGCCGCCGGCGACAGCTTCGTCACCACCGAACGTCTGCTGATCGCCATCGCCAAGGAAGGCGCCGACGCCGCCACGGCGCTGAAGGCCGCCGGCGCCGACGAGAAGAAGCTGACCACCGCCGCCGACGATATCCGCAAGGGCCGCACCGCCGACTCCGCCTCGGCCGAAGACGGCTACGACGCCCTCAAGCGCTACGCCCGCGACCTGACCCAGGCCGCCCGCGACCAGAAGCTCGACCCCGTCATCGGCCGCGACGAAGAGATCCGCCGCACCATCCAGGTGCTGGCCCGCCGCACCAAGAACAACCCCGTCCTCATCGGCGAACCCGGCGTCGGCAAGACCGCCATCGTCGAGGGCCTGGCCATCCGCATGGTCAACGGCGACGTCCCCGAAAGCCTGAAGGACAAGAAGCTCCTCAGCCTCGACATGGGCGCCCTGATCGCCGGCGCTAAGTATCGCGGCGAGTTCGAGGAACGGCTGAAAGCCGTGCTCAACGAGGTCACGGCGGCCGAGGGCGGCATCGTCCTGTTCATCGACGAGATGCACACCCTGGTCGGCGCGGGCAAGGCCGACGGCGCCATGGACGCCTCCAACCTCCTGAAACCCGCCCTGGCGCGCGGCGAGCTGCACTGCGTCGGCGCCACCACGCTGGATGAATACCGCAAGCACGTCGAGAAGGACGCCGCCCTTGCCCGCCGCTTCCAGCCGGTCTTCGTGGACGAGCCGACGGTCGAGGACACCGTCTCCATCCTGCGCGGCCTGAAGGAGAAGTACGAGCTGCACCACGGCGTGCGGATCACCGACGGCGCCATCGTCGCCGCCGCCACGCTCAGCAACCGCTACATCACCGACCGCTTCCTGCCCGACAAGGCCATCGACCTGATGGACGAGGCCGGCAGCCGCGTGCGCATGGCCGTCGACAGCAAGCCCGAGGAGCTGGACGAGATCGACCGCCGCCTGGTGCAGCTGAAGATCGAGCGCGTCGCCCTGCAGAAGGAGACGGACAACGCCTCCAGGGCCCGTCTGGAGAACCTGGAGGTCGAGATCGACGACCTGCAGCACCGCTCCGACGAGATGACCGCCAAATGGAAGGCCGAGAAGGACATGCGCGGGGCCGAGGCCCAGTCGCGTGAGGCCCTCGAACGCCTGAAAGCCGAGCTGATCGCCGCCCAGCGCCGGGGCGACCTGCAACGCGCGTCAGAGATCGCCTATGGCGAAATCCCCGCCCTCGAAAAGCGCCTGGCCGAGGAAGAGGCCAAGGACGCCGCCCAGCCGGACGTCGCCCCCGAGGTCGTCGACGACGCCCAGATCGCCGCCGTCGTCAGCCGCTGGACCGGCGTTCCGGTCGAGAAGATGCTGGAGGGCGAGCGCGAGAAGCTGCTGAAGATGGAGGACGGCCTGCGCGGCCGCGTCGTTGGCCAGGAAGAGGCCCTGGTCGCCGTCTCCGACGCCGTCCGCCGGGCCCGCGCCGGCCTGAAGGATCCGCAACGCCCGATCGGCAGCTTCCTGTTCCTCGGCCCCACGGGCGTCGGCAAGACCGAGCTGACCAAGGCCCTGGCCGAATACCTGTTCACCGACGAGGCGGCGGTCACCCGCCTCGACATGAGCGAGTACATGGAAAAGCACAGCGTCAGCCGCATGATCGGCGCGCCTCCCGGCTACGTCGGCTACGACGAGGGCGGCGCCCTGACCGAGGCCGTCCGCCGCCGGCCCTACCAGGTCGTGCTGTTCGACGAGATCGAAAAGGCCCACCCGGACGTCTTCAACGTGCTGCTGCAGGTGCTCGACGACGGCCGCCTGACGGACGGCCAGGGCCGCACGGTCGATTTCCGCAACACCCTGATTATCATGACCTCCAACATGGGCGCCGAATTCCTGGCGAACCAGGCCGAGGGCGAGGACACCGAACTTGTCCGGCCCCAGGTGATGGACGTCGTCCGCCGCAACTTCCGCCCCGAGTTCCTCAACCGCATCGACGAGATCATCCTCTTCAAGCGGCTGGCGCGGGCGGACATGGGCAGCATCGTCCGCATCCAGCTGGCCCGGGTGGAAAAGCTGCTGGCCGACCGGCGGATGGCCATCGCGCTCGACGACGGCGCCCTGCACTGGCTGGCGGAGAAGGGCTACGACCCGGTCTACGGGGCGCGGCCGCTGAAGCGGGTGATCCAGAAGGACCTGGTGGACCCGATCGCCAAGAAGCTGCTGGCCGGCGAACTGGAGGACGGCAGCGTCATCCAGGTGTCGGCCGGGGAGGGCGCGCTGGAGATCGGCAAGGCGAAGGTTCACTGAGCCCTTCGCCCTCCCACGAGCCGCGGGCTCTCCCCCCTCTGGGGGGAGTGGCCATGGCGAGCGCTGCAAGCGAGCCATGCCGAGGGGGGCAAGTGGTAGCCTAACCACCGTTCGCCACCCCCAACCGCCGGCGAGCCCGCCCCCTGGTCCGTCGCTCCGCTCCGAACCTGTCCTCCTCCCGCAAGCGGGGGGAGGAAAGCCAATAGCGCTCACCACGTCGCACTCCCCCACTTGGTGGGGGAGTGGATTTGGCGAGCGCTGCAAGCGAGCCAAACCGAGCTGACCCCGCCGCTGGAGGGCGCCGTGCGGCTGGAGACGGAAACCTGGCGGGCCAGTTTCCGTTGAGCGATCCCTGGCGTGGGCTGGCGGCGCCGGCGGCATAGCGCAATCCCAACTCTCCCCCCGCGTGCGGGGGGAGGACCGCTCTGGAGCGTCCAGCGACAGAGCAGGAGGGGGGCAACCCCGCGTTCAGGAGGAATCCCAACCGCCGGTGGGGCCCGCCTCCTGGCTTCTCGCTCGCGCTCGAAACCTGTCCTCCTCCCGCTTCGCGGGGGGAGAGTCTGGATAAGAGTTCCTAGGCCTTCACCTGATACCGCCCATCCCCGGACTGCCAGAAGATGAACGCAAACGCGTCCGCATACTCATTGTCCGCCTGTGTCCGCGTCGAGCCGATGCCGTGGCCGGCCTCGAACTCCACCCGCAGCAGCACTGGCTTGCCGGAGCTCGACGCCACCCGCACCCGCTCGCTGATCTTGGCCCCCTGCCACGGCGGCACGCGCGGGTCGGTCATCCCGGCCGTGGCCAGCAGGGCCGGGTACTTCTCCCCGTCCTTGACCCGGTAATAGCCGTCCATCCCGGCCAGGGCCTTGAACCCTTCCTCGGTGTTTGGATCGCCGAACTCGTCGAAGTTGGCCGGGCCGCCGGGGGTGAAGCTCATGCGATAGGTGTTGGAGCTGCCGACCCGGTCATAGACCACCGCCCACAGGTCCGGCCGCTCGGTCAGGCAGTTGGTGGCCATGATGCCGCCGGCCGAGGTGCCCTCGACACTGATCTTGCCGGCCTTCGTCCAGCCTTCCTTGATCAGGTATTCGGCGCTGTCGATCACGTCGCGCCAGGTGTTGGCCTTGGTCGCCTTCTGGCCGGCCAGATGCCACTCGCGGCCATACTCGCCGCCGCCCCGCGCATGCACGGTCACGAGGATGCCGCCCGCTTCGACGAAGGGCAGCAGGCGCGGGCTGAAATAGGGATCGGCGTTGATGCCGTAGGAGCCGTAGGCGTCAAGCATGACGACGTTGTCGCCGCTCTTCTTCGCGTCCGCCCGATGCACGACGGTCAGCGGCACCCTGGTCCCGTCGCGGGCGGTGGCGAACATCCGCGTCTGGCGCAGTCCCGACAGGTCATAGGGCGGCGGCGTGGTCAGCTTGGTGTCGACCGCCTTGCCGTCGATCCCGACCCGGTAGATGGCCGGCGGGGTGACATAGTTCTCGCTGGAAACGAACAGGCCCTCGGCCATCGGGTCATTGAACATCGGCGTCACCGTGCCCTCGATGGGCAGGGCGATCTCGACCAGCTTGCCGTCGGTTTTCAGCAGCCGCACCCGGCCGACCCCGCCGTCCATCTCGGTGATGTAGAGGCCTTCCTTCGCCGCCCCCAGGCCCTGGATGACCCGCGTCCCCTGCGGCACGACCACCCTGGCCGTCTTCAGGTCCGGCGCGGCGGCGTTGATCTTGATGACCTTGTAGCGGGGCGCGTCCTTGAAGGTCAGCAGGTAGAGATCGTCGCCCTGCATGGAGCCGTTGATCACCTGGTCGGAGGATTTGCAGATCTCCGTCCACCTGGGCTTGCCGGCCGCGACGTCCGAGACCGGGGCGATCCACATCCGGGTCTCCGGCGCCACGCCCGGGCTCAGCACGCCCAGCGCCCACTTCGAGCCGGCCTGGGTGATGATGAAGGGGAACTCCTTGTCGGCGACCACAAGGTCCGACTGATAGCCGCCGCCGAAGACGATGCTGTCGGTCTTCGGATCGGTCCCCAGCCGGTGCAGCAGGCAGCGGCTGCGCAGGAAGTATTCCGGATCGGACGGCGGCAGGCCCTCCTTGCCCAGCTGGTTGTAGGTGAAGCCCGAACCGTCGGGCAGCCAGGCGGGGCTGGCGTACTGGGCGCGCGGGATGCGCTCGGGCAGGACCTTGCCGGTGGCCACCTCCATCACATGGATGACGCTGTCCTCGCTGCCGGCCTTGCTGATGCCGTAGACCAGATGCCTGCCGTCGTCCGACGGCCTCCACCAGTCGAGCGAGATGTGCACCCCGTCCTGCTTTTCGGTGTTGGGGTCGACCAGCACCCGGGCCGCGCCGCCAAAACCCTCCTTGACCACCAGCCGGTAGCTGTTGGCTCCCACGGGCCGCTCATAGAGGAAGACGTAAGGCCCGGCGATGACCAGGCCCCGCATCGCCGCCATCTCGCCGGTCAGCTCGGCGATCCGTTTGGCCAGGGCGTCACGGCCCGGAATGGCGTCGAATACCGACCGGGCATAGGCGTTCTGGGCCTTCATGTAGGGGACCCAGTCCGGATCCTTCTCCTGCGACTCCATCCAGCGGTAGGGGTCGGTCAGGCTGATGCCGAAGGCGGTGTCGGTCGCCGGGGTCAGCTTGGCCGCCGGCGGCTTTGGCAGGATGGCGGCGATGGCCTTCAGCGGCAGAAGCGCAAGGGCGGAGGCGGCGGCCAGCAGGCCACGGCGGGAGAGGGCGGTCATGTTCGATGTCCCAGAGCCGGTATGTTGGGAGATCGTGGTTCAGCCAAACGCGGCTGGCAAGGCGCCAAAAGGGGGGCGCTACAGGCCCGGGCGCGAGTAGTCGATCAGTCCCGGCCCGAATACGCTGGCCACCACCACCGGCCGCCGGTCGCTGATGTCCTCGTCCGGCAGCTCGTCGATCTCTTCCGGATACTTCAGCTCCACCCGGAACCCGCCGTCCTCGATGACATAGGCCATCGTCGCCCACTCGCCGGCGGGATCGACCTGCCGGGCCGCGTCCCAATAGGCCTCGATGATGCTCTCCAGCATCGGCGGGCACAGACGATAGCGGATGTCGTCGGGATGCTCCGGGTCATCGAAGAACAGGTCGGCGGTCAGGCCGTCGGCGTCCATCTCGGCGTAGACGAGCAGCCGGGTGGCGGTCTCGTCGGCGGCCTCCAGGGCCAGGCGGCCGATTTCCTGGTGGTAGGGCTCGAGCAGTTCGGCGTCTTCGGGGGTCATGGGCGGACAGATGGCGCCTGCACCGGGCGCTGTCGAGATCAGACCGGGCCTGTGAGCTCTACGCTGTCGTCCCACAGGCGGCCGCAGGCCGCGTCGTCCCGGGCCAGGACCGAGGGCGGAACGGTCTCCAGTCCCTTGCCACGCACGGCAATGTAGTCGCCCCGGGCGTCCGCCCACCGTGCGCTTGTCGCCAATTGGGCCAGCAACTGTCCTGAATTTGTCGGGGTGCTGACCCGCTTTCCCCGCACCACGAGCGGCAGGATGAAGCGGAAGACGAGGGACAGGGGAAAGGGGTAGTCCCGGGCAAGGCCGGTGCCCGGTGTAAAGCCCGGGTCGAAGGCGGCGACCATCAGGTCCGGCCGATCGGTGGCCAGGCGACGGGCCAGTTCGCGCGCCGTCATCACGTTGCACAGCTTGGAGGTCGAATAGGCCCGGCGGCCAGCGATACCGGCCTTGGCGTCCCGCTCGGGATCGGTTTCCGGATAGGCCAGCCGTTGGGCGTCGGCGTGAAGCGGCGGTGGCATCCCGGTCTGCTCCGCCGGGTCGTGCGTGCCGCTGGCGGTCAGGATGATCCGTCCGTTCGTTGCGATCCGCGGCAACAGCAGGCGAAGGAGCAGATGGTGGGCCAGGTGATTGGCCGCGAAGGTCAGCTCATAGCCCTGCCGGCTGCGTCCGCCGGTGACGTTCTGCAGGCCGGCGTTGAGCAGCAGGACGTCGATCGGCGGACCCTCGGCGATGCGGGCGGCGAAGGCCCGGACCTGCTGGAGATCGGCCAGGTCGAGCGGCTTGAGATCGACCCGGCCGCTGAATTCGGCGGGGGCTCGATCCGGCCGCCGGGCGCCGACGGCCAGCAGGGCCCTGGTCTTCAACAGCCGCCTGGCGGCGACCAGGCCGATACCCGCCGTCCCGCCCGTCATCACGATGCGCATGACCCGCTCCCTAAGTTGGTCGACCAACCAAATAGCGCGAAGCCGGCTTTAGGGCAAGGGCGACAGCCAGCGGCGGGCGGCGTCCTCAAGGATCGCGCCGGCGGCGTCGAGGGGAAAGGCGGGGTCGTTCAGCCAGGCCAGCATCAGGCCATCGAACGCCGCCTTCAGTGTCGCGGCCAGCGCCTGGTCGCGCTCACTGGGCGCCGTCCGGCCTGCGGCGGCGGCGAAGGTCAGGGCAGTTTCCTCGGTGGCGGCGGTGTTGAGGTCGCGCAGCACGGCGGCGAGGCCGGGATGGGTCAGGGCCTGGGCGGCAAAGGCCAGGCGCACGCGGAAGAAGTCAGCATCCGCCTCCACCCCGCCGCGGGCGTCGGCGAAGAAGGCGGCCAGCTGGTCGCCGGGGGCGGTGGCGGCGCGGCGGGCGCGAACCCGCTCACGATAGGCCTCCAGCGACCGGCGCAGGGCCGCCTCCAGCAGGGCGTCCTTGGTCGGGAAGTGGTAGTGCATCAGCCCCGGGGTGATCCCGGCCTCGGCGGCGATGGACTTGACGCTGGCCGCCTCCAGACCCTCGCGGGCGACAACGGCGAAGGCCGCCTCTATCAGGCGTTCGCGAGTCGGGTTGCGCTTGGTTGCGGTCATGGGATCACGATGCCCGATGCGGCCCCGCTGCAAAAGGCCGGCTCTGACGCCACGTCGGCCTTTACGGGAGGAGGGGCGCTTGCGACCCTTGCGACCATGACCGCGCCCAGACCTTTGACGCCCTTCGAGGGCATGGATATCCGCAGCCTGATCGACGCCCGCGCCGCCTGGCGCGGCGACCACCCCTTCCTGGTCTGGGAGCCCTTCGAGGGCGAGGGGCGGAGCTGGTCCTACGCGGCCTTCGCCGAGGCCGCCCGTCGGCTGGCGGCCGGGCTGCAGGCGCGCGGGGTGAAAGTCGGTGACCGGGTGCTGGTGCATCTGGAGAACTGCCCGGAGTCGGTGATCAGCTGGCTGGGCTGCGCCTACGCCGGCGCGGTGCCGGTGACGACCAATACGAAGTCCAGCCTGGATGAGGTCCGCTACTTCGCAGAGCACAGCGGCGCGGTCGGGGCCATCACCCAGCCGATGCTGGCCGGCCTTGTGCGTGAGGCGGCCCCGCAGCTGGCCTGGACTGTCGTCACCGACAACGACAGCGGCGAGCCGGCGTCGGCTGATGGGTTCGAACCCTTCGCCGCCCTGGACGCCGACCCGGCCATCCTGACCGACCGGCCGCACGACCCCTGGGCCCACTTCGGCATTCAATACACCAGTGGCACTACGGCCCGGCCCAAGGCGGTGCTCTGGACTCACGCCAACGCCCTCTGGGGCGGCCGGATGTGCGCCCAGAACGAAGGCCTGGTCCCGGAGGACGTCCACCTCGTCTACCTGCCGCTGTTCCACACCAACGCCCAGGTCTATTCGGTGCTCGCCGCCTTCTGGGCCGGCTGCACGGCGGTGCTGATGCCGAAGTTCTCAGCCAGCCGCTTCTGGCCCGTATCGCTAAAGCACGGCTGTACCTGGACCTCGATGGTGCCGTTCTGCCTGAAGGCCATCGCCCAGCAGCCCGTGCCGCAGCACAGCTACCGAAACTTCGGCAACGGCATCTGCGACCCGGCCACCGACAAGCTGTTCGGCGTCAAGACCGTCGGCTGGTGGGGCATGACCGAGACCATGACCCACGGCACGGTCGGTTCGCCCACCGCCCCCGACGCCCCGATGTCGATGGGCAGGCCATCGCCGGCCTACGACATCCATGTGCTGGATGATGAGGGGCAGCCCGTGGCCGTCGGCGAGACGGGGGACCTGCTGGTCGGCGGCATCCGGGGGGTGTCGCTGTTTCTGGAGTACGCCAGCGATCCGGATGCGACGGCGAAGGCCTTCACGGCCGACGGCCTGTTCATCACTGGCGACCGGGTGCGGCGCGGCGAGGACGGCTACCTCTATTTCGCCGACCGTTCGAAGGACATGCTCAAGGTCGGCGGCGAGAACGTCGCCGCCAGCGAGATCGAGCGGGTTGTGGCGTCAGTGCCCGGCGTGGGCGAGGTGGCTGTGGTCGCCAAGCGCCACCCGATGCTGGACGAGGTCCCGGTGGCCTTCGTCATCGCCCCCGGCGACACGGAGGGCCTGGAGGGGGCGATCCTCGCGGCCTGCAAGGATCAGCTGGCCAGCTTCAAGCAGCCGCACGAGGTGCGGTTCGTCGACAGCTTCCCGCGCGCCACCTTGGAGAAGGTGGCCAAGAACGAGCTGCGCAAGCTGCTGGAGGCCTGATCAGTCCAGCCCGAACTGGGAGGCGTCGAGGTCGATCAGCTGTCCGTCGGCCGTCCCGCCCTCCGGCCGATCGATCTCGATAGTGTAGCGAAGACGGCCATCGGCAGCGCGGATGACGGCGACGATCGTACCGACATCCCCCGCCTGCAGCCCCGCGGTCGGAACATCGACGAGCAGGGTCACCCCGTCGTGCTCCGCCGGCAGCATCAGTTATCGTCCATCTTCAGGGCGGCGATGAAGGCTTCCTGCGGGATCTCGACCTTGCCGAACTGGCGCATGCGCTTCTTGCCGGCCTTCTGCTTGTCGAGCAGCTTGCGTTTGCGGCTGGCGTCGCCGCCGTAACACTTGGCCGTCACGTCCTTGCGCAGGGCCCGCACCGTTTCCCGGGCGATGATCCGGCCGCCGATGGCCGCCTGGATGGGGATGACGAACATGTGGGGCGGGATCAGCTCCTTCATCTTCTCGACCATGCCCCGGCCGCGCTGTTCGGCGCGGTCGCGGTGGACCAGCATCGAGAGGGCGTCGACCGGCTCGGCGTTGACCAGGATCTGCATCTTGACCAGGTCGCCGACCCGGTAGCCTTCGATCTGGTAGTCGAAGCTGGCGTAGCCCTTGGAGATGGATTTCAGCCGGTCGTAGAAGTCGAAGACCACCTCGTTGAGCGGCAGGTCATAGACCAGCAGGGCGCGGCTGCCGACATAGGACAGTTCCCGCTGCTGACCGCGACGGTCCTGGCAGAGCTTGATGACGCCGCCGAGGTATTCGTCGGGGGTCAGGATCGTCGCCTTGATCCAGGGCTCGCTGATGGTGTCGATCTTGACCGGATCGGGCAGGTCGGCCGGGTTGTGCAGCTCGATCTCGCCGCCGTCGTGCATCAGGCCGATCTTGTAGACGACGCTGGGGGCCGTCGCGATCAGGTCGAGGTCGAACTCGCGGGAGAGCCGCTCCTGAATGATCTCGAGGTGGAGGAGGCCGAGGAACCCGCAGCGGAAGCCGAAGCCGAGCGCGGCGCTGGTTTCCATCTCGTAGCTGAAGCTGGCGTCGTTCAGGCGCAGGCGGCCGATGGCGGCGCGCAGGTCTTCGAAGTCGGCGGCGTCGACCGGGAACAGGCCGCAGAAGACCACCGGCTGCACTTCCTTGAAGCCGGTGAGGGCCTGGGCCGTCGGCTTCTTCTCGTCGGTGATGGTGTCGCCGACGGCGGCGTCGGCCACTTCCTTGATCTGGGCGGTGAAGAAGCCGACCTCGCCCGGGCCGAGGCTGTCGACCGGCGTGTTCTTGGGCTGGAACACCCCGACCCGGTCGACCAGGTGGGTCTTGCCGGCGTTCATCATCTTGATCCGCTGGCCGGCCTTGAGCGAGCCGTCGAAGATGCGGACCAGAACGATGACGCCCAGGTAGGCGTCGTACCAGGCGTCGACCAGCAGGGCCTTCAGCGGCGCGTCCGGGTCGCCCTTGGGGGCGGGCAGGCGGGTGACGATGGCTTCGAGCACGTCGTCGATGCCGACGCCGCTCTTGGCGCTGCACAGCACGGCGTCGCTGGCGTCGAGGCCGATGACGTCCTCGATCTGCTGGCGGATGCGGTCAGGCTCGGCGGCCGGCAGGTCGATCTTGTTGAGGACCGGCACGATCTCGTGGTTGTTGTCGATCGCCTGGTAGACGTTGGCCAGGGTCTGGGCCTCGACGCCCTGGCTGGCGTCGACCACCAGGATCGAGCCTTCACAGGCGGCCAGGCAGCGGCTGACCTCATAGGCGAAGTCGACGTGGCCGGGGGTGTCCATCAGGTTCAGGACATAGGTTTCCCCGTCCTTGGCCTTGTAGTTGAGGCGCACGGTCTGCGCCTTGATGGTGATTCCGCGCTCCTTCTCGATGTCCATATTGTCGAGGACCTGCTCGGTCATCTCGCGCGCGGTCAGGCCGCCCGTCTGCTGGATGAGGCGGTCGGAGAGCGTGCTCTTGCCGTGGTCGATGTGGGCCACGATGGAGAAGTTGCGGATCTTGTCGATAGGCGGGGTGGTCATGGTGGGGCGCGTCTAGCACAAATCGCGGCGGGTGCGAGCACGCCATGCCGTCGCCTGCCTGTCCCTATTATGTCAGCAGCCTGTCGGAACCTGCTGTGGCTGGCCGTCCTTGGGTATGTACGGGCCCCTTCGCGGTTGCGAAATGACCGCAAGGGCCTAGATACCGCGTGACGTCTGCACAGACCGGGGAGCTCCAAGTGCGCGCCTATACCGACCGGCCTCGCCGGATGCGGACCTTCGCAGTGACGATCGCCCTCGTGTTGGCGATGCCGCTGGTTGCCTGTGGCAAGAAGGAAGAGGCGCCCAAGCCAAAGTCCGCCCAAACGGTCACCGCCGCCATCGCCACCTCGCAGACCCTTCCCCGGCGGGTCGAAGTGTCCGGCACCGTCACAGCCTGGAACGAAGTCATCGTCGGCGCCGAGACCGGCGGGCTGACCGCCATTCAGGTGCTGGCCGACGAGGGTGACTGGGTTCGCCAGGGCCAGTTGATCGTCAAGATGAGCGACACCCTGCAGCGCGCGGCCCTCAGGCAGGCGCAGGCCGGCGTGCAGTCGGCGCAGGCGACCCTGGCCGAGGCCACGGCCGCGCTCGGCCGCTCGCAGGAACTCAAGAGCCGGGGCTACCTCTCCCAGGCAGCCCTGGACCAGGCGCTGGCCCGGCAGCGCACGGCCTCGGCCGGCCTCGCCCAGGCCCAGGCCCAGGCCGCCTCGGCCGCCGCCCAGCTCGACCAGACCAATCTTCGCGCTCCCGTCAGTGGCCGTGTCTCCAGCCGCACCGTGGTCAAGGGCCAGATCGTCCAGCCCGGCGCCGAGTTGTTCCGCCTGGTCCGCGATGGCCGGCTGGAACTGGCCGGCGAGGTGCCGGAAGCCCAGCTGAACCTTCTGCGCCCGGGCATGCCGGCCGCCATCACCGGCGACGAGGGTGGCCAGACCAGCGGCGTCCTGCGTCTGGTCACCCCCCGCGTCGACGCCCAGACCCGGGTGGGCCTGGCCCGCGTCAGCCTGGCTTCGCCGCAAAGCTTCCGGCCCGGCATGTTCGCCAAGGCCAGCATAGACGTCGGCGATCAGCCGGCGCTGGTCCTGCCGCAGTCGGCGGTGGTGTTCCGCAACTCCAAGGCCGGCGTCTACGTCATCGACGCCCAGGCCGTCGCTCATTTCCGCGAAGTGACAACCGGCGCCCGGGTCGGCGAAAGCGTCGAGATCGCCGCCGGTCTCAAGGACGGCGAGCGCGTGGTGGTCGGCGGGTCCGGGTTCCTGGCTGACGGGGACCATGTCCGCGTGGTCGCCGCCCAGCCCAAGCGCTAGGGGCGCACCGATGTTCCGCAACATCTCCGCCTGGTCGATCAAGAACCCGATCCCGGTCGTCCTGATGTTCATCATCATGACGATCGCCGGCGTGCAGGGCTTCCTGCAGATGCGGGTCAACAATTTCCCGGACATCGACTTCCCGCTCGTCGTCGTCTCCGCCGGCCAGCCCGGGGCCGCACCACCGGAACTGGAAAGCCAGGTCACCCGGATCATCGAGGATGCCCTGACCGGCCTCAACGGTGTGCGCCACGTCCGCTCGACAGTCGGCGACGGGGTGTCCAACACCAGCGTCGAATTCGAGATCGGCGTCGACCTGGAGCGGGCGACCAACGATGTGCGCAACGCCGTCGCCTCGGTGCGGGCCGACCTGCCGCAGGACATTCCCGAGCCCATCGTCCGGCGCATCGACATCTCCGGCCAGCCGCTGATCACCTATGTCGTGCGCTCGGGCAGCCTGAACCCCGAACAGCTGAGCTGGTTTGTCGACAACGACATCTCCAAGCGGCTTCTGGCCATTCCGGGCATCGCCCAGGTGACCCGCGAGGGCGGGGTGTCGCGCGAGGTCCGTGTCGAGCTGGATCCGCGCAAACTCGAGGCGCAAGGCGTAACGGCGGCCCAGGTCAGCCAGACGCTACGGAACATCAACGCCGACCTGCCCGGCGGCCGGGCCACGGTCGGGGGGGAGGAGCGCGCCATCCGCACGCTCGGCGGCGCCGACACCATCGAACAGCTGGCCGACAAGCGCATCGTCCTTGGCGGCGGCCGCAGCGTGCGGCTGGGCGACCTGGGCGCCGTCACTGACAGCTGGACCGAGCCGCGCATCCGCGCCCGGTTCGACGGCCAGGAGGTCGTCTCCTTCTCCATGCTCCGCACCCGCGACGGCAGTGAGGTCAAGGCCGGCAAGGCGGTGCGCGCGGCGGTCGAGAAAATCGATGAAGAGCGCAGGGACCTCGACATCCAGGAGGTCACCTCGACGGTGCAGTACGTCGAGGCCAGCTACTTCGCCTCGGTCGAGGCCCTGGTCCTCGGCGCCGTGCTGGCGGTGGCCGTGGTCTTCCTGTTCCTGCGCGACTGGCGGGCGACCCTGATCACGGCGACGGCCATCCCGCTGTCGCTGATCCCGACCTTCGCCATCCTCGCGCCGCTGGACCAGACGTTCAATGTCGTCACCCTGCTGGCCCTGTCGCTGACCATCGGCATCCTCGTCGACGACGCCATCGTCGAGATCGAGAACATCGTCCGACATATGCAGCAGTACAATCTGTCGCCCTACCAGGCCTCGATGGAGGCGGCCGACGAGATCGGGCTGGCGGTGGTGGCGACGACGGCGACCATCATCGCGGTGTTCGCGCCGGTCGGCTTCATGCCGGGTGTGGTTGGCCAGTTCTTCAAGAGCTTCGCCCTGGCGGCCTGCGTCTCGGTGCTGTTCTCCCTGGTCGTGGCCCGCATGCTGACGCCGTTGATGAGCGCTTACCTGCTCAAGCGGACCAGCAAGATGAACGACCACAAGGATCCGTTCTGGATGGGCCGGTACCTGACGTCGCTGGCCTGGGGCATGAAGCACCGTGTCGTCTCCTTCGCCGCCGGCACCGTCTTCTTCGTGCTGTCCATCTTCGTCGCCACCCTGGTGCCGGGTGAGTTCATTCCGGCCGGCGACCAGGGCTACAGCGCCATGAGCGTGGAGCTGCCGCCGGGCTCGACCATCGAGGACACCGACGCGGTGGTCCTGCGGATCACCGAGACCCTCAAGGCGCGCCCCGAAGTGAAGAGCGTCTACGGCGGCGTCGGCGCCGGCCTTTCGGCCACCGGGCCGGGCGGCTCCGGCGCGGCGCTGGGCGATGTGCGGCGGGCGGCGGTGACGGCCAACCTGGTGCCCAAGCACGATCGCGAGCTGAGCCAGCAGGAGTTCGAGCAGGACGTCGCCAAGAGCTTGAAGGATATCCCGGGCGTCCGCATCCGCTTCGGCGTCGACGGCTCGGCCCCGCTCTACAATGTCACCCTGACCAGCGACGACGGCGCAGCCCTGGCCCGCGCCGCCCGCGCGGTCGAACAGGAGATGCGCGGTCTCGAGGGCCTGGCCAACGTGGTCAACACCGCCGACATCGCCCGGCCTGAAATCCTGGTGACGCCCAGGCCCGACGTCGCCGCCCGCATGGGCGTGTCGGCCAACGACATCAGCCAGGCGGTGCGGGTCGCTACGCTCGGCGACATCGACCAGCTGTTGCCCAAGTTCAACCTCGGCGACCGCCAGATCCCCATCCGGCTGCGCCTGACCGAGGACGCCCGCGAGGAGCTGGGGATCATCCAGAACCTGCGTGTTCCGACCGCCTCAGGGGCGGCCGTGCCGCTGTCCGCCGTGGCTGACATCACCTTCGGCGCCGGACCCAGCCAGATCGACCGTCTGGACCGCAGCCGCAACGCCACCATCACCGCCGAACTGGCGGGCATGGCGCTGGGCGACGCCGACAAGGCGGTCAAGGCGCTGCCCTCGATGACCAACCTGCCCGCCGGCGTTTCGGTCCAGCCTTCGGGCGATGTCGAGGCCTTTGCCGAGCTCGGCGTCGGCTTCGCGACCGCCTTCATCACCGGCATCCTGCTGATGTACGCGGTGCTGGTGCTGCTGTTCAAAAGCTTCCTGCATCCGATCACCATCCAGATGGCCCTGCCGCTGGCCCTGGGCGGGGCCTTCTTCGCCCTGCTGATCACCGACACCAACCTCAGCATGCCCGCCCTGATCGGCCTGCTGATGCTGATGGGAATCGCGGCCAAGAACTCGATCCTGCTGGTCGAGTACGGGATCGAGGCCCGCAATGCCGGCCAGAACCGCTACGACGCCATGATGGACGCCGCCCACAAGCGGGCGCGGCCGATCCTGATGACCACCGTGGCCATGGGCGCCGGCATGCTGCCGGTGGCGCTGGGTCTCGGCGAGGACGTCGAGTTCCGCCAGCCGATGGCCATCGCCGTGATCGGCGGCCTGATCACCTCGACCCTGCTCAGCCTGCTGTTCGTGCCGGTGATGTACACCATCCTGGAGGACATCGTCGGCTTCGGGCGGTGGTTGATCCGCAAGGACCGGACGGTGCGCTGGCGCGACTACAAGATGACCCTGCGCGGACCGACCGGGCCGAAGAAAGACCCGTCGGGCGCGCCGGCCGAGGCGCATGGCGGCGGCTATCCGCCGACGGCCGGTTCGCCGCTGGTGAGCTAGGAACCTCAACGGTCTGGTGGCGTTACCCCGTCGAATGGGGGCGCTTCATATGACCTTGCAGCAGGCGCTGTCTTTCGGCCTGGTCGGGCTGACCGTGTTCGTCTTCATCTGGGGACGTTGGCGGTATGATCTCGTGGCGCTCGGCGCCCTGGCGGTCGGCATCGTCATCGGGGTGATCCCGATCAAGAGCGCCTTCGACGGGGTTTCCAACGACATCGTCATCATCATCGCCAGCGCGCTGGTGCTCAGCGCCGCGGTGGCGCGGTCAGGGCTGGTCGACACCATCCTGGCGCCGCTGGTCCCGCGACTGAGGTCGGAAAAATCCCAGGTGCCGGTGTTCAGCGCCGCCACGGCCCTGCTGTCCATGCTCAGCAAGAACGTCGGGGCTCTGGCCCTGATGATGCCCACGGCGCTGCAGATCGCCAAACGCACCAACACCCCGGCCAGCCGGGTGCTGATGCCGATGAGCTTCGCCAGCCTGGTCGGCGGTCTGGCCGTGCTGGTCGGCACCTCCCCCAACATCATCGTCTCCGAAGTGCGGGGCGAGGCGACGGGCACGCCGTTCGGGATGTTCGACTACTTCCCGGTCGGCATCATCCTGACCGGGATCGCTATCGTCTACCTGAGCTTCGCCTACCGGCTGCTGCCCAAGGATCGCAAGGCCAGCATCAGCGTCGACGCCGCCCTGGCCGCCAACGCCTACATGACCGAGGTCGAGGTCCCCGCCGGCTGGGCCTGGAAGGCCAGCCGCGTCGGCGACATCCAGAAGTTCGGCGACGGCTCCAACCAGGTGGTCGCCATCCTGCGAAACCACAAGCGCATCAGCGCCCCCCACCCCAACCGAAAGATCCGGCCCGGGGATACCCTGCTGGTCGAGGGTGAAGAGCAGGAGCTGAACGAGCTGATCGTCCGGGCGGGCCTGAAACTCTCCCTCACCGACCGCCCGGTCGCCCTGGCCGAGCCGACCGACGAGGTCCGGGTCGTCGAGGCGGTGATCGGCGCCGACAGCGACCTTATCGGCGAGAGCGCCAAGAGCTTCGCCCTGCACGAGGCCCACGGCGTCAACCTGATCGGGGTCAGCCGCAGCGGCTATCGGATGCGCGGCCCGCTGTCCTCGACGCGGTTGAAGAGCGGCGACATCCTGGTTCTGCAGGGCAGCGAGCAGTCCCTGCCCGAGGCCCTGAAGGCGCTGGGCCTGCTGCCCCTGGCCGAGCGCGAAGTGCGGCTGGGCGGCATCCGCCACGCCATCGCGCCGGCGGTGATCCTGGTCGGGGCGATGATCGTCGTGGCCACCGGTCTGCTGCCCGTCGCCGCTGGCTTCTTCATCGCCGCCGTCCTCGTCGTCGCCGTCGGCGCCCTGCGCATGCGAGAGGCCTATGCGGCGCTCGACGCTCCGGTGCTGATCCTCGTCGCCGCCCTGATCCCGGTCAGCGACAGCATCTCCAGGAGCGGCGGGGCGGACCTGATCGCCGCGGCCCTGTCGGGGGCCTTCCACGGCATGCCGCCCTTGGTCACCCTCACCGCCATGATGGCCGTGGCGATGATCGCCACCCCCTTCCTCAACAACGCCGCCACCGTGCTCATCGTCGCCCCCATCGGCATGGGCCTGGCCAAGCAGCTGGGCCTCAGCCCCGACCCCTTCCTGATGGCGGTGGCGGTGGGAGCGGGCTGCGATTTCCTCACGCCGGTCGGTCACCAGTGCAACACCCTGGTCATGGGTCCGGGCGGCTACCGGTTCGGCGACTACGCCCGTCTGGGGGCGCCGCTGTCGGTGATTATCCTCCTCGTGGCGCCGCTCCTGATATCGCTCTTCTGGCCTTTCACCGGCGGGTAACCCATTCCGCGCTATCAGTCGGGACGGGGCAAAAGGCCCTTCCGCTCAGGCGGATTCCAGAACGGGCCGGCCATGCTGAGCGTGAACACCAATCATGGCGCGATGATCGCGCTGCAGAACCTGGGGGCCGTCAACCGCGAGCTCTCCGAGGTGACGCGCCGCATCAGCACCGGCCTGAAGATCTCGTCGGTCAAGGATGACCCCGCCATCTGGGTTATCGCCCAGGGCCAGCGGGCAGAGATGAAATCCCTCAACGCCGTGACCGGCTCGCTGCAGCGGGGCCAGTCGATCGTCGATGTGGCGATCAGCGGCGGCGAAACCATCAGCGATCTCCTCAGCCAGATGAAGGAAAAGATGCTGGCGGCCTCCGACCCCTCGCTCAACGCCAGCGACCGGGCCGCGATCAGCGCCGACTATGTGGCCCTGCGCAAACAGATCGACCTGACCGCCTCCAACGCCACCTTCAACGGCGTCAGCCTGATCTCGTCGGGCAGTTCGGGCAACGTGCGCGCCCTGGCCAACGCGGCGGCGACCGACAGCATCAACGTCGACCACGTCGATCTGTCGACCACGGGCGGCCTGCTCAGCGGCACCCTGGCCGACCTGACGACGGTGACCGCCGCCGACCTGACCAACCTCGACAACGCCCTGAAAGGGGTGAACGGGGCGGTGGCCAAGCTGGGCACCGGGTCCAAGGCGCTGGACACCCATGCCAACTTCATCAGCAAGCTGCAGGACACGCTGGAAACCTCTATCGGCCGACTGGTCGACGCCGACCTGGCCAAGGAAAGCGCCCGCTTCCAGGCCTTGCAGGTCAAGCAGCAGCTGGCCATCCAGGCGCTGAGCATCGCCAACCAGCAGCCCAACCTGATCCTGCAGCTGTTCCGGAACTAGGGCGGCGTCCGCTATCGAAGCGGGCTACAATTATACCGCGTCTCCGGCCGGCAAGAGACCGCGGCCTGCGTTCCGCCTTGAAAGTCTTGAGAAATCCGTGCCCGCCCGGTTGCCCGGAGCGCGGGGAATGTAGCCTCGGGCGTAGGTCGCCCGTAGGTCGGGTGTTGCCGAAAGTGGGTCGGAATGTGCCCTGGCGGACCCACAGCCTGCGGCAATTCTGCGGTCGGTCGCGCGAGGCGGCCGAAGCGCGGAAAATGGATATGTCTAGACATATTCATCTGGCCTAGAGCAGCGAACCCTTCACTTCCCGCGGCGCTTCCTTGATCACCCAGGTCCCGGCCGGCGAGGGCTTGAGCAGGCCCTCATCGCCCGCCAGCCAGCGGTCCCAGTCGGCGCGGTCCAGCACGACCGGCTGGCGGTCATGGGTCGGCGCGATGTCGGGGCCGGGATCGACGGTCAGCAGGCTGAAGCGGGCATCCTGCCCATCCCCAATGTTTGGGCCGTTCTGATAGCCGGCGAAGCAGAACCAGTCGCCATCGGCGCGGGTGAAGCGCCAGCGGGTCTTGGGGTATTTCTCCCCGGTGAACTCGAAGAAGGACGAGGCCGGAACCAGGCAGCGACCCTGCTCGAACCGCCGCCCCTCCGACCGCATGTTGATCACCGGCGGCCGTCTGGGCTGGCTGGGCAAGAGGCCCCATTTGAGGCGGACCAGGGTGGTGTGGTCGCCCTGGGGCAGGATGACCGGGGCGGCGTCGGTCGGGCGGATGTCGTCGTTGGGCTCGAGGTTGGGCGGGCCGGAGGGGAAGACCAGCGGAAAGCGGCTGTCGCTGAAGATCTCGAAGATCTCATCGATGGGGATGCGGTTGGCGTAATTGTTACACATGGCGATCGGTGGCCGGCGCAATGTCGGTGCGGGCAAAGTCTTCGCCCTTGAAGAGCAGGGACGCGCCGAGGGACCTGGCCAGGGCGTAGGACGCGCAGTCGCAGAGGTTCAGGCCATAGCGCCCCTGGCCGAAGCGGGTGAAGGCCTTGAAGGCGATGTCGGCCTGTTCCTCGTCGAACGGCCGGATGCTTGCGCGGACGAGCCTCAGAAGTTCGTCGAGCTTCGTCTGGTCGGCGGCAACCATGCGCTTGGCATAGACCAGTCGGGTCTCGTGGAGGGTCACGGCCGAAACCGCCACCTCATCGGCGTCGACAAGCAGGCGCGCGAAGGCCGCCCCCTCCAGCTCGGAAAACAGGATGGCGATCAGGGCCGAGCTGTCGACGACGATGGTCACAGGCCGCCCGACAGATCCTTGCGGATGTCCGCGATGGGCCGGTCGTCGGCGACCGGCATTCTGGCGACGTCGGCCATCAGCGTCTGGATCGCGCTTAGCCGCTGGGCCCGGTCGGCCTCGCGCTCGGCCTTGACGGCGTCCAGCGCGGCCTGGGCGGCGGCGCGGATGGCGTCGGTGATGCTGGCGCCCGTCGCGGTCGCCAGTTCACGGACCACGCCTTCTGTCGCCGGATCCTTGATGTTGATGGCCATGGCAATCTTCCTTGAGACCCAAGGGAAGATAGCAGCCACCAGGTGGATGGACCAGAAATACCGCGTCGTCGTCTGGCGGGCCGCGAAATCACCCTTTCGGGCGATTGCGAAGCCACCCCGGGCCCCGCAGTCTCGCTCCAAACGGGAGATCACACAGCCATGACCATCACCCCCAACGCCACCCTCGTGGCGTTCGTCCAGGTCATCGACCGCGCCCGCGCGTTGGCCTTCTACCAGGATGTCCTCGGCCTGACCCTCAAGAGCAGCGACGGCTTCGGTGACTTCCTGACCTTCGGCGCCGGCGCGGAAATCCGCATGACCGCCCTGCCGGGCTGGAAGCCGGGCGCGCACCCGGTCGTCGGCTGGAACGTGCCGGACATCGTCGCGGCGGTCACGGCATTGACCGCCAAGGGCGTGGTCATGACCGTCTATGAGGGCATGGGCCAGGACCCGCTGGGCATCTGGACCTCACCGGACGGGGCGGCCAAGGTCGCCTTCTTCCCGGACAGTGAGGGGAATATGCTGAGTTTGGCGCAGGCGGCCTAAGCCACCTTCACCCGCGCCGCACTCTCCGGCAGATCCTCACCAAACGCCCGCTGGTAGAACTCCGCCACCGTCGGCCGTTCCAGCTCGTCGCATTTGTTGAGGAACGTCATCCGGAAGGCCAGGCCGATGTCGCCGCCGAAGATTTCGGCGTTCTGGGCCCAGGTGATGACGGTGCGGGGGCTCATGACCGTCGAGATGTCGCCGTTCATGAAGGCGTTGCGGGTCATGTCGGCGACGCGGACCATGGCGGCCAAGGTGCGACGGCCCTCGGCCGTGGCGTAGGCCGGGTTCTTGGCCAGCACGATCTCGGCCTCGACGTCGTGGTCGAGGTAGTTGAGCGTGGTGACGATCGACCAACGGTCCATCTGGCCTTGGTTGATCTGCTGGGTGCCATGGTAGAGGCCCGTGGTGTCGCCGAGACCGATGGTGTTGGTCGTCGAGAACAGGCGGAAATAGGGGTTGGCGCGGATGACCTTGTTCTGGTCGAGCAGGGTCAGCTTGCCGCCGGCTTCCAGCACCCGCTGGATGACGAACATCACGTCCGGGCGGCCGGCGTCGTATTCGTCGAAGACCAGCGCCATCGGGCGCT
The DNA here is from genome assembly GCA_032122215.1 of Caulobacter sp. GTDB lineage: Bacteria > Pseudomonadota > Alphaproteobacteria > Caulobacterales > Caulobacteraceae > Caulobacter. The sequence continues at coordinate 3,061 of JAUMCZ010000062.1, read as the reverse complement.
GCAGGCACCAGGGCAGGATGCCTTCGCGGAATTCGGTGATCTGCTTGCCGTCCTTGAGGACGATGGCGTCCTTGCCGATCAGGTCGATGCGGCTGACGTGGCTGTCGAGGTTGACCCGGACCAGCGGCCAGTTGAGGCGGGCGGCGACCTGTTCGATGTGGGTCGACTTGCCGGTGCCGTGATAGCCCTGGACCATGACGCGGCGGTCGAAGGCCAGGCCCGCGACGATGGCCAGCGTCGTCTGCGGGTCGAACTTGTAGGACTCGTCGATGTCCGGCACGTGGCTGTCGCGATGGCTGAAGGCGGGCACCTTCATGTCGCTGTCGACGCCGAAGACGTCACGAATGGAAACCTGCTTGTCCGGGACCAGGCTGAGCAGGGGATCGGCGGCGGCGGGGTTGTCGATAAGGTCGGCCATGTTGATGGTTCGATACCGCGTTTGGCGCGTTCGGCAAACAGATGTTCGAGCGGAAAGAGTGCATGAACCGTAAGGAATTGTTGCAGCCCAGCGTCTGGCCGGCCCTGACGTTACGGATCGTTCGCGCGGCGCGGGCAGAGTTGGCGGCCGTCGTCGCCCTGCTGGTGCTCGCGATCGGGGTGCTGGCGTTCATCGAGATCGCCGACGACGTCGGCGAGGGAGACACGGTCGGCATCGACCGCACCCTGCTGATGATGTTCCGGGCGCCGGGCGATCCCACCACCCCAATCGGCGGGCGCTGGCTGCGTGAGGCGGTGGGCGACATCACCGCACTGGGCGGCTGGACGGTGCTGACCCTGTTCGTGCTGCTGGTTGTCGGCTTCCTGTGCAGCCTGCGACGCTGGCGCGAGGCGCTGGTGCTGCTGGTGGCGGCGCTGGGCGGCACGGTGCTGGGCCAGACGCTGAAAGGCGTGTTCGGGCGCGAGCGACCCGAGGAGTCCTGGCGTCTGGTCGAGGCCATCCACACCAGTTTTCCCAGCGGTCACGCGATGATGTCGGCGGTGATCTACCTGACCTTCGGGGCGCTGATGGCGCGGTTCGCCAACCGCACGCGGGTCAAGGTGTTCGGCATCGTCATGGGCTTGGTGCTGACGGTGCTGGTCGGGGTCAGCCGGGTGTTCCTGGGGGTGCACTGGCCCAGTGACGTGCTGGCCGGCTGGTGCGTCGGGGCGTCCTGGGCCATGGCCTGCTGGCTGGCGGTGTGGGCGGTCGAGAAGTGGTGGCTGAAGGACGTGGAAGAGCGGCCGCAGGGGTAGGGGTCGTTGTTCCTCCGTCGGCGGTTCAGCTGCGAACAGGTTTACCCGCCGACAAGAGCGGTGACCGCCTACGTCAGCGGCTGCGCCGCTGCCACCTCCCCCGATGGGGGAGGATCAGGCCAGCTTTGCCTTTTTCAGCGTCTTCCACGCCTGGATGACCCGCTGCAGCTTGTGCTCGGCCGAGCGGTCGCCGCCGTTGCTGTCGGGGTGACAGCGTTTGAGCAGCTCGTGGTAGCGCTTCTTGATGTCCTTGGGCTCGGCGGTGTCGTCGAGGTCGAGGTCGGCCAGCGCGCCGCGCTCCATCTTGCCCAGCAGGCGGCCGTCGGCGCGGGGCTTGGCCTGGACCTGTGACGTGCCGCTGCCGAACAGGCTGAACGGATCGACGAAGGCGCCCGGGTCACGTGTTCCGGCCTGAGCCTCACGGCTACGGTTGGAAGCCTTCATCGACCAGGTCGGGCGCTCGCCGGTCAGGCGCGAGGCCTGAACCTCGGCGACCTGCTCGTCGCTCATGCCGGCGAAGAAGTTCCACTGCTTGTTGTACTCGGCCGCGTGCGGCTGACAGAACCAGTAGTGCTGGTCCATCATCTGGCGCGATTTCGGCGCGCGGGCGGTGGCGGCGGTGCGGCAGCCGGCGTGGTCACAGGCCCGCTCGCCCGGCTTGAGGGCGTTGACGTCGGTCTCCGCTTCCTTCTCGCCCTCCTTGGGCGGCCGGACACGGATGTCGATTAGTCGGGGTCGGTATTGAAAGGCGCCACTCATCGGCCGAAGTATGGGCCTACAAGGTAGCCATTTCCAGAATTGAACATGACCGACTCACACCCCATATCAAAAGTGATCCATGAAAAGCTCACTTCGGCCTTCGCCCCCTCCCGTCTGGAGGTGGTGGACGACAGCGCGCGCCACCAGGGGCATGCCGGGCACCGCGAGGGCGGGGGCACGCATTTCAATGTCGAGATCGAGTCGGCGGCGTTTTCCGGGGTGAACCGGGTGGCGCGGCAGCGGCAGGTCTATGCGGCCCTGGCCGAAGAACTGGCGGGGCAGGTTCACGCGTTGTCGGTGAAGGCGGTCGCGCCCGGCGAGGCCTAACCGCGCTTCGCCGCCAGTTCCTTGAGCACCCGCTCCAGGTCGCCCTGGCGGAAGGGCTTCTGCAGCACCGGCGTGCCGCGATGGGCCTCGATCAGACCGGCTTCACCATATCCCGACGCGAAGGCGAAGGGGATCCCGCGGTCCTTCAGGCGATCGGCGACGGGAAAGATCTGGCGGCCGCCGACATTGACGTCGAGGATGGCGGCATCGAGCTCGGCGGTATCAGCCAGAGCCATGGCCTGGTCCAGGTCGGGGGCCGGGCCGACGATGTCGCAGCCGAATTCCATCAACATGTCTTCGACAAGCATGGAGACGAGCATTTCGTCTTCCACGACCAGCACACGTAGGCCGTCGAGACCTGCGACGCTATCGACCATCAATGCCAACCCCTCCGCCCGAATCCGCCGACCGGCCGCGCCGGTCGTGGTTACTTCGCGGTAGCGTAAGCCCCCGCTTAAGGTATCCAAACGGCTCCGGGTCGGCCCGGTTCCCGCCCGTTCGAAAAAAGTTTCAGACCGCGCCTTCGGCCCGCAGGAAGGCGGTCAGCGGGCCGGGGTCGACCGCCCGGGCGACGTGAGACGCGCCGATGGCGGTGGGCAGAACCAGGGTGATCGTCCCGCCCTCCGCCTTCTTGTCCTGGGCCATGTGGCCGACCAGGGCGGCCGCGCCAAAGGGATGACCGGCGACCTGTGCGAGGCGGGTCGGCAGGCCCACGCGCGCCAGCAGGGCCTCGGCCCGGGCG
>JAUMCZ010000061.1:0-8347 GCA_032122215.1 Caulobacter sp. | reverse complement strand
GGGGCGAAGGTCAATGTCGCGCGTGTGGACGGCGGGGGTCATCGGCGGGGCTCCTGCGGCGGCGTGTTGGGATTGGGGACGGTGTCAGGCCGGGCGGTGGCCGAAGCGACGGGCGGCGGCGGCGGCGTGACCGGCGGCTCGACGGTGGAGATGTCGACCGGCTTCGGCGGTGGCGCGGGTGGCGGGCGCCAATCGCGCAGGTCGGGACGGCCGGCGGCCAGGATGGCTTCCGCCTCGACCAGGCGACGATGGCCGCGCCAGGTCCAGGCCTCTTCCTGTCGCTCGCGCAGTTGCGCCATCGCGCCCCAGCGTCGGCTGGTGAGCATCTGCTGGTAGGCGGGCGGCAGTCCGGGCTGCTGTTCCAGCCGGGCGACGGGCATTAGGCCTGAGTCCCCGAGCCGGTTCATGTAGTCGACGTCGAGGGCGGCGCCCGTGCCGTCCATCTCGCGGGCATGGCGAAGGTTCCAGTCGGCGGCGATCTCGCCGCTGTCGACGACGGCGAAGGCCAGCAGGATCAGGGCAGCGGCGGCGGCGCAGCGGTTGATCAGCCAGGCGGCCGTCTTCTCGCGAAGCAATCGCCAGCCGATGAGCACGAGACCGACCGCCACCAGTCCCATCCAGGCGAGGGCGGCGATGCGCATGCGGGTGAGATCGAAGCTGTCGATGTAGAGCAGGGTCCGCTGGACGCTGAAGACGACCAGCAGGACGTTCTGGGCCACCCAGGCAGCGACCAGCCAGCGGACCAGCGGCCGGCGGCTGGTCTCCGATCCGGGGGCCATGGCGACCAGCACGAAGAGACCGGCCAGCAGGGCTGTGGCGATCAGTGGATAGGCTCCGCGATGAGCGTATTCGGCCAGGGTGTGCTCGGTAGGCAGGCGGGCGCCGCTCCACAGGAAGGCGATGTCGAGGCCGTTCTGCAGGGCGAACAGGGCGTTGAACAGGATCAGCGACAGAGTGATCGAGGCGGCGTTGACGCCGGGCAGCTTCGCGTCGGTGCGGGCGGCCGGTATCGGAATCGGCCGGCGCAGATGGACGGGGCGCAGCAGGGCGAATCCGGTCAAGGCGACGATGGCCCAGAGGACGACCTGGAAAAAGCTCAGGTCCGGCCCACGCAGCGACGCGAGCGCGTCGTGGAGCAGCGGGTTGGCGGCCGAGAACAGGGCCAGGAACACCGCCCCGCCAATCAGCGGCAGGGCCAGCAGGCGGACGGCCTTGCCGAGCGAGGGTCCGGGGCGGCCCTTCAGCCGCTTGAGACCGAGCTGGACGAGGGTCTCGATCGGCATCCGGATGACGCCGGTGACCATGACGATCAGCCGCTGGCCCCAGCTCCAGACCCCCTCGCCGAAGCCGGCCCGGGGCGTGAGGGCGGCGACAGCGAGAGCCAGGCTCCAGAACATCAGGCCCAGTCGCGACAGGGTCTCGAGCTGCAGGACAGAAAGGGCTGCGGCGGCGAGCAGGAAGGGCCAGCCGTGGCGCCGCGCCGCCGGGCTGGCGATCGGCAGGGCGACGACACCGGCGAATGTCAGGATGGCAAGGGCGAGGCCGGAAGCCTGCATCGCCCAGACCGTGCGGTCCGCGACGACGACGAGGGTAAGGGTCAGGCCGACCCTCAGCCAGTAACTGTATCGACCCCTGGCCAATGACCCCATGCGCGCCTCCCAACGTCAGGCAGCGAACCTGGGGCCGGGGCGTGGAGACGCCGTGGGGAGCGGGGTGCAGGGGCGGACCGGGCCCGTGCAGATTCGGTGCAGAGGCCAGTCCTGTCGGCCCCTTGCGCCAGCAAGGGGTCAGGCCGCCAGCTTTTCCGGACCCGGGATCAGCGAGGAGATGACCAGACGGCTGAGCATGCGGTCCTTGAGCGGCAGGATGGCGTCCACGAAGGGGGTGTCTGTGTCGGTGGTCAGATCAGGCGGCGCCTGGAAGAGACTGGCCTCGACGACGAAGGTTTCCTGCACCGCGTCGACCAGAAGGCCGACCAGGCGGGGGCCGTCCTGGATGACGATGATCACATGCCGGCTCGTCTGTTCGGTCACACCAAGACCCAGACGGAGGCGCACGTCGAGGACCGGCATGACCGCTCCCCGCAGGTTGATGACGCCCAGCACATAGTCCGGAGTCTGGGGCAGGGGCGCGGCCGGGGTCCAGCCGCGGATTTCCCGCACCGAGACAATGTCGATGCAGAAGCCCTGGCCACCGATCTCGAAGGCGATCAGTTCGACCTTGGCAGGGTCGGCGCCATTGCCGGGAACCGGTTCCATCAGAACTCCTCCCAGTCGGTGGCCGCCGCCGTCGCGGTGCGGCCTCCGCCGATATGGGCGGCGAGGCGCTGGCGGGCGCTGGCGACCGGGTTCGGCGCAGGCGTGTGCCGGACCGGATCGGCCAGGACCGGACCACTGTCGGCGCCGGTGCGGAACTTGGAGACCAGCTTGGCCAGGTCGGCGGCCTCGCCGCGCAGGTTGGCCGAGGCGGCGGTCGATTCCTCGACCATGGCGGCGTTCTGTTGCGTCGCCTGGTCCATCTGGTTCACTGCGATATTGACCTCGGAGAGGCCGGTCGCCTGTTCCCGGGCCGAAGCGGCGATCTCGGCCAGCAGCCTGTCGATGCTGGCGACCTTGTCGACGATATCGTTCAGCGCCAGTCCGGTTTCCGAGACCAGCTTGACACCGCGGGTGACCTGGTTGGCGGAGCTGGAGATCAGACCCTTGATTTCCTTGGCCGCATCAGCCGAACGCTGGGCCAGGGCCCGGACTTCCTGAGCGACGACCGCGAAGCCGCGACCGGCGTCACCGGCCCGGGCCGCTTCGACCCCGGCATTGAGCGCCAGCAGGTTGGTCTGGAAGGCGATCTCATCAATGACGCCGATGATCTGGGCGACCTGGCCGGAAGACTGTTCGATCTCGGCCATCGCCGCGACGGCCTCGCGCATGACCGCGCCCGACTCGGCGGCGGCCTGGCGGGCGCCGGCGGCGGCGGCGGCGGCCTCGTTGGCCCCCTCGGCGCTGCGCTTGACCGTGGCGGTAAGCTCGTCGAGGGCGGCGGCAGTCTCCTCCAGTCCAGCCGCCTGCTGTTCGGTGCGGCGCGACAGGTCGTTGGAGGCGCTGGCGATCTCGTCAGAGCCGCCCCGGATGCCGCCGGCGGAAGCGTCGATGGTGGTGATGGCCGTGCGCAGGCTGTCGACCGCGGCGTTGAAGTCCGAGCGGATCTGGGCGTACTGACCCTGGAAGTCGGCATCAATGCGGACCGTAAGGTCGCCCGAGGCCAGACGGGTGAGGCTGGAAGCCAGGTTTTCAACCACCATGGCCTGTTCGGCTTCGACGCGACGACGCTCGGTCTCGGTGCGCGCCCGCTCGGCGGACGCTTCGGCGCGGGCCTGCTCGGCCTGGGCTTCGACCTCGCGGGCCTTCAGGGCGTTGTCCTTGAAGATCTGGACGGCCTGGGCCATGCGGCCGACCTCGTCCTTGCGGTTGGTGGCGTCCACATGGACGGTGAGGTCCCCGCCGGCGAGGCGGTTCATGCCGCCGGCCAGGCCGTTGAGCGGCCCGGCGATCTTGAACTTGGAGATGTACAGCCCCAGCCCAACCCCGATGCCGATACCGCCGACCGCCAGGATCGCGCTGATAAGCTTGGCCATGTCCGCAGCCTTGCCGAGCGCCTTGCTTTCGGCCGCAGTCTCACGGGACCTTTCTTCATTGTAGTCGCGCATGTCGTTCGACAGCTGAAGGATCTGCTTGTCCAACGGCTGGATCAGCGCGCGTGCGGTGTCGTCCTCGTTGCGCAGTCCCGCCTCGATTGCCTTGCGCCCCTCGACGGCGATGGCGTCAGAACGGGTCTGGAAGTCGAGGATCGCAACCGCTTCCTCGGGAACCAGCTCGTTGGCCTTGGCGAAGTTGGCCTGCAGCTTGTCGGCGGACTCATCGAACATGGCCTTGGCCGCCTGGGCCTCGGCCGAGGCCCCGTCATAGGCCATGGCCTTGTAGGCGGCGTAGGCCATCTGGTTGACGCGCCGGTTGGCCCGGGAGAGCTCAACGGCGGCCGGATCCTCACGATTCGTCAGGACACTGTAGCTCTTGTCGATGCGCCAAAGCTCATAGCTGCTGAAGGCGGCACTGGCAGTGAACGCCAGGGCGAGGATAGTGATCGCCAACAAGATTTTGGAAGAGATTTTCCAGTTGTCGAGGAATCGCACGTTTCTGCTCCAACAGTACGGAACGCCGGCACAAGACGGCATCCTTCGTTCGAGCAGCGAAGTTAACCGCGCCCCCCTTCTCAAGTCTTAAGGCCCATTCCCAGTGAAAAAAGAGCGCAATACTGGCGCCTGTAGACCCAGATTGAGGAGATCATTACTCATTTTGATCAATGCGAAGCAACGGCAGCCCTCTCTGCACCTGCAACAGGAGGCCTGACGGGATTTTCGCGAGCTAAAGCTAGCCGGGAATCAGCGCCGCGATCCCAGCAGGTTGCGCGCCACTACCCATTGGTGAACCTCCGTCGGCCCATCGTAGATGCGCATGGTCCTGATCTTGGACGCCATCATGTGCAGCGGCAGTTCGCGGGTCATGCCCATGGCCCCGAAGGTCTGCATGGCGCGGTCGACGACCTCCCAGGCCATCTCGGTGGCGTAGGCCTTGATCATCGAGATCTCGGTGCGGACGTCGCGGCCCTGGTCCATCTTCCAGGCGCAGTCGTAGGTCATCAACCGGGCGGCGTGGATGCGGGTGTGGGCGTCGGCGATCCAGTTCTGGATCGTCTGGCGCTCGGAAAGGGGAACCCCGAAGGTTTTCCGCTGCGGCGCGTATTCGATCATCATCTCCAGAGCGCGCTGGGCCATGCCGATCGACCAGGCGGCCATTTCGCAGCGCCGGGTGCCGAGCCGCACCTGCATCGGCGCGAAACCCTGGCCCTCGACGCCCAGCAGCTTCCAGCCGGGAACCCGGACATCGTCGAGCGCGATCTCGAAGGTCGACTGGCCGCCGAGCATGGGGATCTTGCGCAGGACGTTGAAGCCGGGGCTGTTCTGGTCGACGAGGAAGGCGCTCATGCCACCGCGACCGCCCTTTTCCTTGTCGGTGACGGCCATGACGATGGTGAAGTCGGCGTAGTCGGCCTTGCTGATCCAGATCTTGCGGCCGTTCAGCACCCAGTCGTCACCGTCGCGCACGGCCGAGGTCAGCATGCCGGACGGATCGGCGCCGGCGCCGGGCTCGGAGATGCCGATGGCCGAGACGGTTTCGCCGGCCACGTAGGGGGCGAGGTAGGCGACGCGCTGCTGCTCGGTCACCGTCGCCATCATCATCCGCAGGTTCGGGCTGTCCGGCGGCAGGGTGTAGTTGGTGATGCTGCGGCCGAGCTCCTCGTTGACCGCGACCATGGCGACGTGGGGCAGGTCGGCCCCGCCGACATCCTCCGGCGCATCGAGGCCCCAGAGGCCGAGCTCACGCGACACCGCATCGACCTTCACGGTCTCTTCGGCGGTCAGGGCCGCCGCGCCGCCGGCGGCCTCACGCTCCAGCACGCCGGCTTCGAGCGGGTTGAGGTGGTCGTCGACGAAGCGACGGACCAGGTCCTTGAGCATGCGGTGGTCTTCGTCGAGGTCGAAGTTCATGGCGCGTCCCTTGGTGTTTTGCCGGGTTTAGCAGGATGACCGTGAGGGAGGGGAAGAGGTTTTGCGACCTGTCGGCGCCTGGGAGGCTTTATCGAAGCGGGGACCATTATATCGCGGGGCTCTGACCTACAAAACAGAGCGCGCGTTTTCCCAGCGTGAGGAAGACGGGGCAAAGGCCCCGTGGCGTAGGCTTTTGCGTAGGCGGAGGCTGTGAGGATGTAGCCTTGGGCGTAGGTCGGACTGTAGGTCGAGGCGCGGGGTTTGTAGGTCGCAAGCGCGCCGGTGCGGGCTACGCGCCTGGCAGGACCCTCAGCCAGTGGTGAAAAGTGCGATGAATATGTCTAGACATATTTTTTAAGTTACTGATTTTTCGTGCTTTTTCTGACTTTAGACGCCGCGACCGGCGCGCTCAACGCCCTCGCCTCATCCAGGAAGTCCACGACCTTGGTCAGCGGCATCGGGCGGGCGATGAAGTAGCCCTGGGCCAGGTCGCAGCCCATGGCGGTGAGGATGGCCAGGCTCTCGGCCGTCTCGACGCCCTCGGCGACGATCTTCAGCCCGAGGCTGTGGGCGAGGTCGACGGTCGACTTGACCAGCAGGGCGTCGCGGGCGTTGCGGTCGAGGGTGAGGATGAATTCCTTGTCGATCTTCAGTTCGTCGGCGCGGATCTGTTTCAGATAGGCCAGCGACGAGAGGCCCGATCCGTAGTCGTCGATGGAGATCTTGATGCCGGCGGTGCGGAAGCGGTCGATGATATCGTGAGCCGTCTCGGGGTGGTCGATGACGGCGGTCTCCGTGATCTCGAGGCAGATACGGCCTTCAGCCACCGCGATCATGTCGATGACCTCGGTCGCGAACTCCGGCTCGCCCAGCATGCGGCCCGACAGGTTCACCGAGACCAGCAGGTCGTGACCGGCAAGGCGCAGGGCGGCCTGATCGCGCAGGGCCTGTTCCAGGGTCCAGCGGGTCAGAGCGCGGATGTGGCCGGTCTCCTCGGCCAGGGCGACGAACATGTCGGGGGCGACAAAGCCGCGCGTCGGATGGTTCCAGCGGATCAGGGCCTCGACGCCGGTGACGAGGCCGGCGCGGGTGTCGTGCTTGGGCTGGTAGGCCAGGCTGATCTCGCCGTTGCCGAGCGCGGTCAACATCTCGCTCATCAGGGACAGCTTGGAGGCCGGGTCGCCGTAGGTTTCGGCGTTGAAGGCCAGGGCCGGCCTGCGGGTGGCGCGGGCCTGGTCCAAGGCGATGCTCGCCCGTTCGGCCGGGGCGGCGGCGTGGACCTCGGCGACGATGGCGAGGCCGGCGTTGAGGCCCACATCGATGGCCTGGCCGTCGACCGTCACCGGCCTGGAGAGGGCGACGACGAGGGATTCCAGCTGGGCCAGCGCGGCGGCGGGGTCATCGGCGCGGAAGACAAGGGCCAGGCGCTCGCTGGACATGCGGGCGCAGAGGTCGCCCGGGCGAAGCCGGGTGACGCTCAGGGCCAGCTGGCGCAGCATTTCGCCGGCCAGGCGGTAGCCGACGGCGGCGCGGACCTGTGGAAAGCGATCGACGCCAATGGCGGCGACGTAGAGGCCCGCCGGATCGGCGGCTGAAATGGCGGCCTCCAGGGCGCGGCGGTTGGGCAGCGCGGTTTCCTGGTCGGTCAGGGCCATGGTGGTGATGCGGCCTTCGCGTTCCCGGATGCCGCTGGCCATGGCGTTGAAGCTGTCGGCCAGGCGGCCGATCTCGTCGCCGGTGTCGACCTCGACATAGGCGTCCTCCCCGTCACGCAGGCGGCGGGCGGCCTCGTCGAGGGCGGAGATGGGACGGGTGATCGAGCGGGCCAGCAGCCAGCTGCCGGCGATGAGCAGGCCAAGTCCGAGCAGGCCGACGAAGACCAGGGTGACGAGCAGGCTGCGGTACGGCGCCATGGCCAGGTCGAGCGGATAGCGCAGGACCAGGACGGCATCGGCTTTCTCGCCCATCACCTTGACGGTGCGGGCCAGAGCCACCGCTTCACCGCTGTCGGTCTGCAGGGGGCGCGGCAGGGCCGATTTGTTGTCGGCGAAGGCCTGGAGGCGGACGTCGGTCCTGCCCGCATCGGTGGATTGCCAGGGCGCGCCCTGCTGGCGGGTGAGGACGGCGGCCGACAGCGGGATGGACGCCAGACTTTCCAGCGAGGCCATCTCCTTGCGGTCGAGCCGTTCGGCGAAGACCACCCAGCCGACAAGCTGGGGCGCCATGATCGGTTCGGCAACGGCCTGGTGCGGCGTATCGCCGATGCGCAGGACCCCGGAGGTCGCGCCGCCGTCGAGGGCGTACCAGAGGTCGGAGGCGGCGGCCTCGCCGATGTCGGGAGCGCCGGTGAGGGTTCCGTCGGCGGAGACGATGAAGGCGCGATCGAGGGCGAGGCGGTCCTTGAGATTGGTCAGGGCCGATTCGACCGTGGGCGCGTCACCCGAGGCGAAGGCTTCGCGAAAGCCGAAGTCGCGGCTGAGCACCTTGGCGCCGTCGGCCAGCTGGCTGGCCTTCAGCACCCAGAGCCGGTCGAACACCGCGCCGCCGGCGGCCAGTTCCTTTTCCACCTGATGACGGGCGTTGCCGCCGACCGACAGGGTCACAACCACCGCCGTGGTCAGCAGGGTCACGCCGAACAGCCCAGCGTAGAGGACGGTCAGCCGTCCACGAAGGCTGGAGAAGCGGAACATCAGTGCCTGTGCCCGCCGGCCGGCCGACGGATCTCGACGGCGATTGAGGGGCGGG
>JAUMCZ010000060.1:0-13612 GCA_032122215.1 Caulobacter sp. | reverse complement strand
GCCGATCCCCGGCGGGTGCTGATGAAGGTTCCCGATTTCAACCGGGGAGCCTGGGCCCTCTACTACGTCGACGTCTATTCGGGGGCCTCGGAGCGGCTCGAGCTGGGCGGCGACGCCACCTTCGACTGGTTGAGCCAGGATGGCGTTCCGGTCCTGCGCTACGACAGCAACGCGCGCGGCACGGTGGTTTCGATCTTTGGCCGGGCCCCGGGGGAGACGGCCTGGACGCTGCTGCGCAACGTGCGCCGTGATGAGCAGGGGCGGCTGGATGGCTTCCAGCCGGTGGCCGTGGGGACCGCCCCCGGGGTGATCCTGGTGGCGGCGCGGCTGGACGGCGAGGCGACCACGACGGTTCGGCCCTTCGACCTGAAGACCCGCCAGTTCGGAGTCGAAGCGGTGCGCCGCGTCCAGCACGACATCGAAACGGCGGTTACCGACCAGGGCGGGCGGATGATCGCCGCCGGCTATATCGATGACCGGCTGGGATACGAATTCGTTGAGCCGGGCCTGAAGACCCATCACCGGGCCGTCGACGGCTTCCTTGAGAAACAGTGCAACGTCGCGCTTCGCACCATCGACGCCGCCCGCAACCGCATGCTGTTCCGCGCCGATGGGCCCCGCGAGCCGGGGGCCTGGTTTTTCTACGACAAGGCGGCCCAAACGCTGGAGCCGCTGGGCGCCGAGCGGCCCTGGCTGACCGCTGAACGCCTGGCGCCGATGGAGGTGTTGAAGGTCACGGCCCGCGACGGCCAGGCCCTGACGGCCTATCTGACCACGCCGCTGGCGACCGGGCCCCGGCCGCTGGTGGTGATGCCGCACGGCGGGCCCGAGGCGCGGGACCACTACGCCTGGGACAATTGGGCCCAGGCCCTGGCGGCAAAGGGCTGGATGGTGTTGCAGCCCAATTTCCGCGGCTCCGAGGGCTACGGCCGCGCCTTCCTGGAGGCCGGTCGCCGGCGTTGGGGCGACCTGATGCAGCAGGACGTCGAAGACTGCCTGGCCGCGGTGCTTGCGACGGGACGGGCCGACAAGACCCGGGTCGCGATCATGGGCGCCTCCTACGGCGGCTATGCGGCCCTGATGGGCGCGGTGCGCACGCCGGCGGCCTATCGCGGCGTGGTCTCCATAGCCGGCGACTCCGACCTGCCGGCCAGCCTGGCCTGGACCCGCGAACAGGAGGGCGAAAGCTCGCTCGCCTATGCCTACTGGAAACTGTCGATGGGCGACCCTGCCAGTGACGGGGCCATGCTGGTCGCCGCCTCGCCGGCCCGGCGGGCAGGTGAGATCACGGCGCCGGTGCTGCTGATCCACGGCGAGAAGGACGACGTGGTTGACCCCCGGCAGTCGAAGATCATGCGCGATGCGCTGAAGGCGGCGAAGAAGAGCGTCGACTATCTGGAGGTCAAGGACATGGGCCACAGGGGCTGGACGCCGCAACAGTCGATGACGGTGCTGAGCAAGGCGATTGGATTTCTCGAGGGGGTGTTGAAGTGAAGATGATTGCAGGTCTGCTGGCCCTTGGTGTCGCTGTCCTGGCCACGCCGCTGGCCGCGCAGGCGCCCGCCGCGCCCGCAACTGGCCCGCTGGCGGCCGAGGAGCTGTTTGCGCCTCGCCGCTTGTCGGCCGAAATTTCGCCCTCCGGCCGCTATCTGGCGCTGGTCCAGCGAGTTGGTGACAAGGACCGATTGGTGGTCATCGACCTGGAAGCGCGGGCCCGCACCGAGGTCCACAACCCGGCCGACCTCGACTTCACCACCATCCACGACCTTTACTGGAAGGGCGACGACCGCCTGATCATCCGGCAATCGGGATTTCAGCTGAAGCGCGACAGCGCCGGCAAGCCGCTGATCGGCCAGAAGGACGGCAAGCGCACCGGGGACGTCGCCTTCTACCAAAACAACTTCACTTTTGTCATCGACCGCGCCGGCGGGACGCCCAGACGTATACCGTTGAAGTCGCCGATCCGTCCGCTTGAGGGCTATGGCGTTTCCACCGCCGGGTTCGGCACCCACCAGATGTTTGATCCGCTTGTCGACGATGCGGACCATGTGCTGATGGTCGAGGGCCGCGCCATGGGTGGCGGGACCTACAGCCCCTTTCCGAGACCGCTGCACTTGCAGAAGGTCAATATCAACACCGGCGAGGCGACGATCGTCGAAACCGGCGACGATCGCACCCGCGGCTGGGTCGTCGATCGCAAGGGCAGAGCCATCCTGCGTTACGACATCTACGGCCGCCGTGGCGGTCTTCGGGTGATGGGCCGGACCGAGGGCGAGACCGCCTGGCGTGAGCTGTTTTCGATCCGCGAGCGCGACCTGCCGATCGTCCAGGAGCTGGAAATCCTCGGGGCCACCGACAAGCCCGGCACCCTGTTTGTTTCGGCTCCCGCCAAGGACCGCAGTCAGGGCGACACCCGCGAGCTGCGGCTCTACGACTTCGTCACCAAGACCATGGGCGAGCGGTTGTTCGCCCATCCCAGGTACGACGTCGACAATATCATCCAGTACGAGGACGGCGGGCTGGCGGCGGTCTGCTACTGGGCCGAAACCTATCGTTGCGACTACCTCGACAAGGCCCGCAAGGCCGAGGCCGAGGCGGTCGACAGGTTCTTCGACGGTGAGCGCAACATCATGCCGGTGTCGCGCAACCGCGACGGCTCGGTGCAGGTTCTAGCGGTCAACGGACCGGACGAGCCCGGCTCGCTCTATCTGTTCGCTCGCAAGGCTGGAAAAGTCGAACTTCTGGGCACCCAGTGGCCCAAGCTGGCGCCGGACCGGCTGGGAGTGATGAGCCTCTGGTCGTGGAAAACGCGGGATGGCGCCGACATCGGCGGCTACCTGACCGCTCCCCCGCCGGCGACGCGACCTACCGGGCCACTGCCGCTGATCGTCATGCCGCACGGCGGACCGGAGGTGCGCGATTACTTCACTTTTGATCGATGGGCCCAGGCCTTTGCGACCCGAGGCTATCTGGTCTTCCAACCCAACTTCCGGGGGTCGGGCGGCTTCGGCGCAGGCTTCGCCGAGCAAGGCTATGGTCAGTGGGGTGGGCGGATGCAGGAGGATGTGCTCGATGGGGTCGCCGCCCTGATCAGCCAGGGCAAGGTCGACCCGACGCGGATCTGCATCGTCGGAGCGAGCTATGGCGGCTACGTCGCCCTGCAGGGCGGGGCCCGCAATCCCGAACTGTTTAAATGCGTCGTTTCCCGTGCGGGCCTGTCGGACCTGGTCCGCAGCCAGAAATGGGAGAAGGAGACCTTCGACGCGGACTCTCTTCGCTACAAGTACTGGCTCAAGTCGGTCGGCGATCCGAAGACCGACGAAGCCCGGCTGAAGGCGGCCTCGCCGGTGACCTACGCCGCCGGCTACGGTCCGCCGGTCCTGCTGCTTCATGGCGACCAGGACTGGACCGTGCCGATCGAGCAATCGGAGATCATGGACAAGGCTCTCAAGAAGGCCGGCCGGACCGTGACTTTCAACCGCTATGAGGGTGCGGGTCACGGCGGTTGGTCGCGTGAGGACGAGATCAAGTCCCTCAAGGAAATGCTCGAGTTCGTCGACAAGTACATCGGCCCCAGGACGTAGCGATCAGGGCTTCGCGGCCCTGACCTTCGCCCTGTGCCAGGCGTCGAGATCGGCGGCCGACTTGTCGGCCACCTGTTCCATCGGCACGTGGCCGACCTTCTCGTAGATGATGAGCTGCGCGCCCGGGATGGCGGCGGCGAACTTGCGGCCGGCCTCGGGGCTGATCAGCTTGTCGGTGTCGCCGTGCAGGACCAGGGTCGGGGCCTTGATGGTCGCCAGTTTGGCCGGATCGGCGGGGCGGCGGCCATCGGGGTCGCTCATCATGCCGAGGATGATGTCCTTGTGGCCCGGCGCGCGGGCCAGCTCGACATAGCGGGCGACCATGGCGTCGGTGGCCAGTTCCGGCTGCGGTTCGAAGGCCGAGCGAAGGCCCTGGGCGGTGACCTGGCTGGTGTCGAGGTCCTTGAGCAGGAAGCGACCGACCGGATTGCGCAGGATCTTGAAGGCGATGGGCGAGCCCTTCTGGCTCGGTTCCGGGAAGCCCGCGGCGTCGACCAGCACCAGACCTTCGAGCCGGTCGGGGTGTTTCAGCGCATACTGCCAGGCGACACCGCCGCCCATGGAATTGCCGGCCAGGGTAAAGCGACCAAGCTTGAGGTGGTTGGCCACGCCCTCGACGGTGTCGTCGAAGGCGGTTTCGGTCAGGCGATAGCCGTCCGGGGCGCGGGTCAGGCCGAACCCCGGCAGGTCGAGGCTGACGATGCGGTAGTCCTTGCCCAGGCGCTGGACCCAGGGCTCCCAGGTATCGAGATTGGCCGCGAAGCCGTGGACCAGCACCAGCACGGGGCCGTCCGGATTGCCCTGGTCGCGGTAGTGGGTGCGGATGCCGCCCGGCAGCTCGACCCACTCGCTCTCGGCGTTGGCGTACTTGGCCTCGAGCGTCGCCCAGGGGATTTCACCACGGCGCAACGATAGCCAGCCGACGACGGCGACCACGAGAACGAGGGCGACAAGGCCCAGCAGAATCTTGCCCAAAAGCTTCATGACGCCCTCCCCGAGCGTGTTTTGAAGTCAGGGTATGCCGCCGAGCGCTGCGGCGCTAGGCGATCTTGCAGGCGTCCTCGAAGCTCAGCCGCGGGCTGCGCGGGAAGAGGTCCTTGTCGGTGCCGTGGCCGATGCAGCAGATGAAGTTGGACTTCACCGAGGTCCCGGCGAAGAACAGCTCGTCGACCTTGTCATTGGCGAAGCCGCTCATCGGGCCGCAGTCGAGGCCAAGCGACCGGGCGGCCAGCATCAGATAGGCGCCCTGCAGCGTCCCGTTCCGGAAGGCTGTGCGCTCGGCCAGGTCCGAGCCCTTGGGAAACCAGTCCCTGGCCCCGGGGTTGTGCGGGAACAGCTCGGGGATACGGTCCATGAACTCGAGGTCGTGGCCGATGATCACCGTGCAGGGCGCCTGGCGGATCTTGGCGCCGTTGGTGGCCGAGGCGACGGAGGCCAGTTTCTCGCGGCCCTCATCGCTGGTCACGAAGACGAACCGGGCCGGCGAGCAGTTGGCGCTGGTCGGGCCCATCCGGGCCAGATCGTAGACAGCCCGGATCAGGGTGTCGGCGAGCGGCGCGGTTTCCCAGCCGTTGCGGCTGCGGGCCTCGCGGAAGATCTGGTCGAGGCAGGCGTCAGGCAGCGGCGAGGACATGCAGGGCTCCATCAGTAACGGTCGGTGTGGCTATAGCCGCCGTTAAGCGCGGAACCTAGAGGGTCTGCTCCACCCGCATCACTTCGGGCACATAGTGGCGCAGCATGTTCTCGACGCCGGCCTTCAGGGTGGCGGCCGAGGACGGGCAGCCCGAACAGGCGCCGCGCATGTGCAGATAGACCGTGCCGCTCTCGACGTCGAAGCGGCCAAAAACGATATCGCCGCCATCCTGGGCCACGGCCGGGCGAACGCGTGTGTCGAGCAGATCCTTGATCTCGGCGACAATCTGCAGGGTGTCCTCGTCGTAGACGGTGTCGTCCGTCGCCTCGTCGTCGGCGCCGCTGGTCAGCACCGGCTTGCCGGAGGTGTAGTGGTCCATGATGGCCGCCAGGATCGGCGCCTTCAGGTGGGCCCACTCGATATCGGGGTTACGGGTCACGGTCAGGAAGTCGGGACCCAGGAACACCCGGGTGACATCGCCCAGGGCGAACAGGGAGGTGGCCAGGGGCGAGACGATGGCTTCCTCCGGGGAGGCGATCTCGCGGCTGCCGGCGCCAAGGACCTCGCGGCCGGGCAGGAACTTGATGACGTCCGGATTGGGCGTCGCTTCGGTCTGGATGAACATGGCTGGAAGATGGGACCGGGGCGCGCCCGGAGCAAGCCTGCGCGCCGCAAATCGAAAGTCTTGATGCCCGGAACAAAGCTTTTCTCTGAAACGAGAATTTCCGGTTTCGGGTAAGGAGGACTTTAAGAACTCTGGGTTTCAATACGCCTGTCATTCGACTTAGCAGCTCAGAAGGGGCGTCCTGAACATGAAAAAGATCATCATCACGACTATCGCCGCCGTTGGCATGTTGGCCAGCGCCAGCGCCAGCACGGCCGGCAGCAACCTGCAGGGGGAAATGACCCGCTGCCTGAACAAGCACGCCAACGTCAAGCAGGCGGCCAAGGTCACCCTGGAATGCACCGCCGCCGGCGGCAAGCTGTCGGGCTGCAAGGTGGTCGAGAGCGAAGCGCCGTCGAAGGGCTTTGAAGCCGCCGCCATCTGTGTCGCCGGTGCGCTGCCCATGGGCGACAAGTCCGGCGTCATCCGCGTCCCGCTGCGCTTCACCGGCGGCTGATCTTCCAACGTCGGGCGGGCGCTTCGGGATGAAGCGACCGCCCGATTAGCCCCATTCCGGGGTGCTTTAACCTGAGGCTTACCAAGTTCGTGGAATTTGGTGACAAACTTGGGTCTGGGGATTTCAAAATCATGCGCCTGCCGCGGCTTGCCGATGCTCCTCTCGCTTTCAAGATCGGGCTGGCGCCCTTGCTCGCCACCCTGGCGCTGGCCCTGGTGGCCGGCGGCTCCTGGTGGATGAACGTCAATCAACGCAACGTTCTGACGCACGTCGTCAAGGTTGATGTTCCCGCCAGCCTGGAGCTGGCGACCATCTCCAAGCGCATCCGCTCCGCACACGGCGAGCTCTACCTTCTGCTCACCCGCCAGTCGGCAGGCATCGAGACCGACAGCGTCTCAGTCCGGGCCGAGGCGCTGACCGCCGAGATCGTCGAGATCAAGAAGGCAGTGGACAACGCCTACGCCAAGACCGTACCGGGCTCGACGGAGCGGGCCTCTCTGGACGGGCTGAAGAAGGATCTCAAGGACTATGAGGACGCGGTCGGCGTCGTCATGTCGATGCTCCAGGTCGACGTCGCGACCGCCGCACAGTTCACCGTTCCGTTCGAGGAGGCCTACGTCAAGATGACCGGCACCCTCGACAAGGCCGCCGCGGACGTCAGCGCCGCGTCCGCCGCCCGCGCCGACGCCAGCGTGAAGCAGGCCGAACTGCTCGGGGCCGTGTCCATAGCTCTGGTCGGCCTGGCCCTGGCGGCCGTTACCGGTCTCGCCTTCTTCCTGGTCATGGCCATCCGCAAGGACGTCACCCGCATCGCCCAGGCCACCGAGACCCTGGCCGGCGGTGACAACAGCATCGATCTGGATCGCCTGCGACGCGGTGACGAGCTGGGCGCCCTGGTGCGTTCGCTGGTGGTCTTCCGCGACAACCAGCTGCGCCTGGCGGAGATGGCCGCTCGCCACGATGCCCAGGTCGCCGAGCAGGAGCACACCCGCGCCGGCGAGGAAGCCCGCCGGGCCAGCTCCAGCCGCGAGCAGAACCAGGTCGTCGAGGGCCTGGCCGAAGGTCTCAGCCGTCTTTCGAAGGGCGACCTGACCTTCCAGCTGAACACCCCGTTCGCTCCGGCCTACGAAAGCCTGCGCCGCGACTTCAACAACACCGTGGTCGAGCTGTCGGGCGTGATCCGCACCATCGCCGAACGGGCCGTGACCATTGAGCACGTTTCCGGCGACACCAGCGCCTCTGCAGACGACCTGTCGCGCCGCACCGAGCAACAGGCGGCCAGCCTTGAAGAGACGGCCGCCGCCCTGGAAGAGATCAGCGCCGCCGCCGCCCGCGCCGCCGAAGGGGCCGGCAAGGCCGACAAGGTGGTCAACGAGACCGGCGCCGATGCCCGCGATTCCGGGGAAGTTGTGCGCCGCGCCGTGACCGCCATGGCCGGCATCGAGGAAAGCTCGCGCCATGTCACCCAGATCATCGGGGTGATCGACGAGATCGCCTTCCAGACCAACCTTCTGGCCCTCAACGCCGGGGTCGAGGCGGCCCGGGCCGGTGACGCGGGCCGCGGCTTCGCCGTCGTCGCTTCGGAAGTGCGGGCGCTCGCGCAACGCTCGGCCGGCGCCGCAAAGGAGATCAAGACCCTGATCGCCGCCTCCAGCGAGCAGATCGGGTCGGGTGTCGAGCTGGTCGGCCAGGCCGGCGCGGCTCTGGCCCGCATCGTCGCCCGGGTCGGCGACGTCACCGCCCTGATGACCGAGATCACCGGGTCGGTGCGCGAGCAGTCGATCGGCCTGCGGGAGGTCACCGCCACCGCCCACCGCATGGACCAGATGACCCAGCAGAACGCCGCCATGGTGGCCCAGTCCACCTCGGCGTCTCACCTGATGCGCCAGGAGGCTGAGCAGCTCGGCAGCATGATCCGCCGGTTCAAGGTCAGCGACTCCCCTGCCGCCAGCGGCGAGTCGGCCCGGCAGTACGCGCGCGCCAGCTGACCAAACTCTGGCTTCGCAGCCTTTTGGCCCCGCCGTCCCCGGACGGCGGGGCCTTTTGCTTTGGGGCTGGCCGCTTCACAAACCGGCGTTTCCGTGGCCCTATGTGAACAATGACAAGATAAGGGAGGCGGCGATGGCCGATGGCGGTTTCGAGCACCTGGATGCTGCGCGCGCGCAGGTCTGGGCCACGCCCCTCGATCAACTCAACCCGGGTGATCCGGGCCGCTTCCGGGACAACAGCTTCTGGCCGGTGTTCGAGCGCCTGCGCAAGGAAGACCCCGTCCACTTCACGCCTGACAGCGAGTGGGGCGCCTACTGGTCGATCACCAGGTTCGACGACATCGTCGCGGTCGACACCAACCACCAGGCCTTCTCGAGCGACGCCTTCCGGGGCGGCATCACCATCCGCGATCCCAAGCCCGATTTCGTGCTGCCGAACTTCATCGCCATGGACCCGCCCAAGCATGACGTGCAGCGCAAGACGGTCAGCCCGGTGGTCAGTCCCGCCAACCTGATGCTGCTGGAGCCGGTGATCCGCGAACGGGCCGGCAAGCTTCTGGACAGCCTGCCGATCGGCGAGGAATTCGACTGGGTCGACCGGATCAGCATCGAGCTGACCACCCAGATGCTGGCCACCCTGTTTGATTTCCCCTGGGAGGACCGGCGCAAGTTGACGCGCTGGTCGGATGTCGCCACCGCCCTGCCGGGCAACGGCATCGTCGAGAGCGAAGAGGCGCGGCGGGCCGAGCTGCGCGAATGCCTGGAGTACTTCACCCGTCTGTGGAACGAGCGGGTCAACGCAGCTCCGCGCAACGACCTGATCTCGATGCTGGCCCATGGCGAGAGCACCAAGAACATGGACCCGATGGAGTACCTCGGGAACCTGATCCTGCTGATCGTCGGCGGCAACGACACCACCCGAAATTCGATCACGGGCGGCCTGCTGGCGCTCAACCAGAACCCGGCCGAATACGACAAGCTGCGGGCCAACCCGGCGCTGATCCCCTCGATGGTCTCGGAGATCATCCGCTGGCAGACGCCGCTCGCCCACATGCGCCGCACCTGCGTGGCGGACACCGTGGTCGGCGGCAAGACCATCAAGGCCGGCGACAAGGTCGTGATGTGGTACGTCTCGGGCAACCGCGACGCAGACGTCATCGACAACCCCGACGCCTTCATCATCGACCGCGAGCGGCCGCGCCATCACCTGTCGTTCGGCTTCGGCATCCACCGCTGCGTCGGCAACCGCCTGGCCGAGATGCAGCTGCGCATCGTCTGGGAAGAGGTGCTGAAGCGCTTCCCCCGCATCGACGTCGTCGGCGAACCGACCCGCGTCTATTCCAGCTTCGTGAAGGGCTATGACACCCTTCCCGTCCTCATCCCCGCCAGAACCCAGGACTAAGACCATGGCCGATGGAAACTTCGACAAGCGCGCGGCCGACCGGGCTGCGGCTGAAACCACACCCCTCGCCGAGCTGAATCCAGGCCTGCCGGATCGTTTCGCCACCGACAGCTTCTGGCCGGTGTTCGAACGGCTGCGCCGGGAAGATCCGGTCCACTACACGGCCGAGAGCGAGTGGGGGCCCTACTGGTCGGTGACGAAGTTCGAGGACATCGTCGCCGTCGACACCAACCATCAGGCCTTCAGTTCGGACTCCCACCTCGGCGGCATCACGCTGGCCGACTTCAACCCTGATTTCATGCTGCCGATGTTCATCGCCATGGATCAGCCCAAGCACGACGTACAGCGCAAGACGGTCAGTCCCTCGGTCAGCCCCCAGCGGCTGATGGAGCTGGAGCCGGTGATCCGGGAACGGGTCTGCAAGCTGCTGGACGAGCTGCCGATCGGCGAGGAGTTCGACTGGGTTGACCGCATCAGCATCGAGCTGACGACCCAGATGTTGGCCACCCTGTTCGATTTCCCCTGGGAGGACCGCCGCAAGCTGACCCGCTGGTCCGACGTCGCCACCGCCATCCCGGGCCAGGGCGTCGTCGAAACCGAGGAGGAAGGCCAGATGGAGCTGCTCGGCTGCCTCGAATACTTCACCCGCCTGTGGAACGAGCGCATCAACGCCCCGCCGCAGCCGGACCTGATCTCCATGCTCTGCCACGGCGAGAGCACGAGAAACATGGAACCCATGGAGTACCTGGGCAACATCATCCTGCTGATCGTCGGTGGCAACGACACCACCCGCAACTCGATCACCGGCGGCCTGCTGGCCCTCAATCAGAACCCGGCCGAGTACGACAAGCTGCGGGCTGACCCATCGCTGATCCCATCGATGGTCTCCGAGATCATCCGCTGGCAGACCCCGCTGGCCCACATGCGCCGCACCTGCGTGGCCGACACCGTGGTCGGCGGCAAGCTGATCAAGAAGGGCGACAAGGTCGTCATGTGGTACGTCTCGGGCAACCGCGACGAGACGGTGATCGACAACGCCAACGCCTTCATCATCGACCGCGAGCGTCCACGCCATCACCTGTCCTTCGGCTTCGGCATCCACCGCTGCGTCGGCAACCGCCTGGCCGAACTTCAGCTGCGCATCGTCTGGGAAGAGGTGCTCAAGCGCTTCCCGCGCATCGACGTGGTCGGCGAGCCGAAGCGGGTCTTCTCAAGCTTCGTGAAGGGCTACGAGAGCCTGCCGGTGATCATTCCGGCGCGGGCTTAGAGCTCGCCCCGCAACCGGTTGTGAATGGCGGTGGCGGCGATGGCCGCCTCGCCTTCCGCCGTGCTGATCTGGTTGAGACCGCGCACCAGATCGCCGGCGGCGAACAGGCCCGGGACGGAGGTCTGCTGATGGTCGTCGACGATCAGTCGGTTCTCCTCGTCCAGCTTCGCCCCGGCCTGCACGGCCAACCCGGAACGGGCGACGCAGCCGAGCGCGGCGTAGAGGGCGTCGAAGCGGACCGTCTGGTCAGGCCCGAAGCAGAGGGCTGTCAGACTGTCGTTCTCCAGCACCACGCTCTGACATGGCGTCTCGATCAGGGTCACGCCGGCCTGCATCAGCTTGCCACGTGAGGCCGCCGACAGGGCCGCCTCCGGTCCCACATGGATCAGGCTGACGCGATCGGTCCAGCTCAGCAGGAACAGCGCTTCGCGGGCGCCAAGGTCGCCATCGCCGATCACCCCGACTTCAAGACCCGACACCTCGTAGCCGTCGCAGATCGGACAGATGCGGATCAAAGCCTTGCGGATCGCCTCTTCGACACCCGGCAGCGGCGGATCGTTGTCCTTGACGCCGCAGGCCAACAGGACATTGGCGGCGCTCAGGGTCTCGCCGCCGACCCGCACCTCGAAGCCGCCGTCGACCGGCGTCACCGCCTCGACCGTGCCCTGACGGATGTCCGGGCCATACTTCTCGGCCTGTTGCCGGATGCGGCCCAGCAGGTCCGTGCCCTTGATGCCGTCCGGCCAGCCGGGATGGTTGTGGGTGATGGGGATCCAGGCGGCGCGGCTATCGCCGGCATCGATCACCGCGATGCGCCGCTTGAAACGGCCCAGATAGATGGCGGCTGTCAGCCCGGCCGGGCCGGCGCCGACAATGATTGCGTCGAGAGAGGGGGCGGTCATCGCGCCAGCAACGCGCGAGACCGCCCTTCGGGTTCAGGCGCCCCAGAAACCGACCAGCTTCTTGACCTCGGCCACCGTCGGCGCAGCGGCCTCCCGCGCCTTGGCGGCGCCGGCGACGAGGATGCGGTCGATCTCGGCCGGATCGGCGAGATAGCGTCGCATGGCGTCGCTCACCGGTCCCAGAGAGGCGACGGCGAGATCGGCCAGCGCCGGCTTGAAGGCGCCGAAGCCCTGGCCGCCGAAGTCGGCCAGTACAGCTTCCTTGGTCACGCCGGACAGGGCCGCGTAGATTCCGACCAGGTTGTCGGCTTCCGGGCGATCCTTCAGTTCCTCCACCGTATCAGGC
The DNA here is from genome assembly GCA_032122215.1 of Caulobacter sp. Classification (GTDB taxonomy): domain Bacteria; phylum Pseudomonadota; class Alphaproteobacteria; order Caulobacterales; family Caulobacteraceae; genus Caulobacter. The sequence continues at coordinate 1,369 of JAUMCZ010000060.1, read as the reverse complement.
AGCGGATTGGGGTCGGACTTGGCCTTGCGCACCTTGGCGGCGATGGTGTCGGCGTCGTCGGTCAGGTTGATGCGCGACAGGTCCGAGGGATCGGACTTGCTCATCTTGGCCGTGCCGTCGCGCAACGACATGATCCGCGCGCCGGGCCCCTGGATGAGGGGTTCGGGCAGTGGGAAACAGCCGGGCGCGCTGAAGTCGTGGTTGAACTTCTGGGCGATGTTGCGGGACAGTTCCAGGTGCTGCTTCTGGTCCTCGCCGACCGGCACATGGGTTGCCTTGTAGACCAGGATGTCGGCGGCCTGCAGCACCGGATAGGTGTAGAGACCGACGCTCGAGCGCTCCTTGTGCTTGCCGCTCTTCTCCTTGAACTGGGTCATCTTGTCGAGCCAGCCGAGGCGGGCGACGCAGTTGAACACCCAGGCCAGTTCGGCGTGCTCCGGAACCGCCGATTGGGGGAAGATGGTGGCCTTGGCCGGGTCGAGGCCGGCGGCCAGATAGGCGGCGGCGATCTCGCGGGTCTGGGCGGCCAGCTGGGCCGGCTCCTGCCAGACGGTGATGGCGTGCAGATCGGCGACGAAGATGAAGGTGTCGATCTCGTTCTGCAGCCGGGCGAACTTCACCAGGGCGCCGAGATAGTTGCCCAGATGCAGGGCGCCGGACGGCTGGACGCCGGACAGCACCCGTTGAGGGCCGGCGTATTGGGCGGGGGCTTGGTCGGTCATGGAGATACTCGAATGATCAGGTCGGTCGGCGCGCGGGGGCGATCCCGCGCGTGGGGCTCGTCAGGACGTCAGAGGCTGCGCCATCGGCGGGGAGTGACCATGGCCGTGGCAATAGGCGAGGCCGCGCGCCTGGGCAAGAGCCGTCAGGCCGCGCGCCGGCGTCGGACAAGGCCCTTGATCTCGGCCAGGGTCATGCCGCCGGTCAGCACCACCAGCACCGGATAGACCGGGATGATGGCGATACAGACGGCCACCACGGCCAGTTCCTTGGCCCCCAGCCGGATGACGGCAAGGCTTTCGAACACGCCCTGGATCTGGGGTCGGAAGAAGGCGGCGACGCCGAGCAGGGCGGTCAAAACGGCGGCCGCCAGCAACACCCGCAGAAGGCGGCTGATCGAGGCGGGGGACAGCTCCCATTCGCCCCGGCGCTTCAGGGCCCAGTACATCTGCGCGACGTTGATCCAGCTGGCCGCCGAGGTGGCGATGGCGATGCCGGCGAAGCCGATGGTGAAGAACAGGATGGCGCCCAGCACGATGTTGATGGCCACCGACACCAGGGCGAACCGCATCGGGCTCTTGGTGTCCTCGCGGGCGAAGAAGACCGGATTCAGCACCCGGGCGAGCACGAAGGCCGGCACACCCCAGCC
>JAUMCZ010000059.1:0-63590 GCA_032122215.1 Caulobacter sp. | reverse complement strand
CGCGCCCATGCCGGCTCACGGCCGCATAGCGACCAGGGACCCAACGAGCCACGCCCGCCACCATCAAGCCAAGGCCTGACAACAATCGCAATACACAGGGACCCAGGGGCCGCCGCCTCCCTGCGTGCCGCTGCGAACAGCCGATCCAGACCCCCTGGGTCCCGGCTCTTCGCTACGCTCCGGCCGGGATGACGGTCGTTGGGGTCTCGATGAATATGTCTAGACATATCCATTTTCGCTCCTTTCCACCGGCGCCGTACGGCGCCGCATCCATGGCCCAGTTCGCCCCCCGCCTTGCCGCAAACCCTCACCGCCCCTCCCCCACCATTCCTCCACCTCTGCCCCACCCGTCCGCCGCCCCTGGCCCTCCACCGCCCTTTTGCGGCCCCTGTAAATTCGCCGCCGAAGGCCCCACGCCTCCCTTTTCCCCCGCCAATCACGTTATGATGGTGGGCCGCTTCGATAAGGCCCGTCGGCCGGCCCACCTCCCGGAGACCGACTTGCCGACGTCGACCACGACACGCTTCCCCGCCTACCTGTTCACCCACGGCGCCTGGTTCCTCGCCTTCGGGGTCCAGCTGGTGCTGTTCCCCTACCTGGTCCGTGTGGTGCTGCAGGAGGACGAGATCCGCTTCGGCCTCGCCCAGATGTGCCTGCAACTGCCGACCACCCTGCTGATCCTCATCGGCGGCTTCACGGCCGACCGCATCCGCCCCCGCCGGATCGTCGTCATCTCCTGCGCCCTGTCGGTGCTGACCTTCGCGGCCCTTGGCCTGATGGTGACGAGCGGCCGGCTGACCTATGGCCTGATCATCTTCTACGCCCTGTCGGTGGGGACCATCGGCGCCTTCGCCATCCCGGCCCGCGACAGCCTGCTCAGCCTGGTCGCCCCGGGACAGGGTCCGGCCGATGTCCATCGCGCGGTCAACTTCGCCTCCCTGGCCCAGTTCGGAGCCCAGATCCTCGGCATGGCCTACGCCACCGCCGCCCCCTTCATCGGCGTCGGCCCGATGCTGCTCAGCCTGTCGCTGATCATGGTCCTGGCCACCCTCGCCGCCCTCAGCCTGCGCCCCCGCCCGGCCCAGTTGGCCGATGCCGGCGACGGCCACCTGCTGGCCCGCATGGCGGCCGACATCGGCGGCGGACTGAAAGCCGTCGCCCGCTCGCCGATCATCGCCCCGGTGGTGATCTGCGCCCTGTTCGTCGGCATCTGCTTCATGGGCAGCTTCTTCGTCCTGCTGCCGCTGATCGTGCAGAGCTACTTCCCGCCGAACGACCCGGACCCGACCCACATCGCCACCGCCTTCGCCCTGTTCAGTCTCTGCTTCTGGGTCGGCTCGTTGATCTCGGTGCTGCTGATGGTCCGGTTCGGCCATATCCGGCGCAAGGGCATCGCCTACATGGCCTCCCTGACCTGCGGCGGCCTTATCCTCGTCTGCTGCGCCATCCCCATGCCGTTCCCGGCCCTCTGCGCGCTCAACTTCGTCTGGGGCCTGGGCGGCGGTGTCGCCATGACGCTCGGCCGCGGGATCGTGCAGCAGCATGCGCCGGCCGAAAGCCGCGGCCGTATCCTCTCGGTGTTCACGCTCGGCCTGATGGGCGGCGGTCCGCTGGGCGCGGTGAGCTACGGCTTCCTCGCCAAGGCCGTCGGCCCCCACCTGGCCATCCTCGTCCCCGGCCTGCTGATGCTGATCCTGGTCGCCAGCGTCTTCTTCTTCTCGCCCCTGCGCCACCTGGATGAGGCGCCGCACGCCGAGGTCGCCGTAGACGCCTGATCAGACTCCGGCGACTGTCGCCGCCTCACGGGAGCCAACATATGTCCCTCTGGCCGCTGATCGGCATCGCCGTCGTCGTCGTCGGCTTCGTGCTGCGCTTCAATCCGCTGCTGGTGGTGGTGGCCGCCGCCCTGGCGACCGGCATCGCCTTCGGCCTCTCGACCGGTCTCGCCCCCCTGCCGGCCGCCGTCAAAACCCTCGAAACCTTCGGCAAGGCCTTCAACGAGAACCGCTACATCACCCTGACCTGGATGATCCTGCCGGTCATCGGCCTGCTGGAGCGGGCCGGCCTGCAGGAGAAGGCCCGCGACCTCGTCGCCGCCATCAGGGGGGCCACCACCGGCCGCCTGCTGATCCTCTACCTCTTCGTTCGCCAGGCCACCTCGGCGCTCGGCCTCACCTCACTCGGCGGCCACCCGCAGATGGTCCGCCCCCTGATCGCCCCGATGGCCGAGGGCGCCGCCGAGGCCCAGCACGGCCCGCTGACCGAGCCGGCCCGCATGCGCGTCCGGGCGATGAGCGCCGCCACCGACAACATCGGCCTGTTCTTCGGCGAGGACATCTTCATCGCCATCGCCTCCATCCTGCTGATCAAGGGCTTCCTCGAGCAGAACGGCATCATGGTCGAGCCGCTGGCCCTGTCGGTCTGGGCCATCCCGACCGCCATCCTCGCCTTCATCATCCATGGCGTGCGGCTCTGGCGGCTCGACGCCCAGGTCGCCAGGCTCAACGCGCCGGAGGCCGGCCAATGATCGGCCTCCCGGTCCTCTACGTCATCGGCGGCGTCTTCTTCGCCGCCATGGCCCTGCTCGGCGCCTTCGACGCCGAAAACCCCAAGCGGTGGGGGAACCTGGCCTTCTGGGGGCTGCTGGCCGTCAGCTTCCTGTTCGGCGACCACATCGGCGACCTCGCCAACGGCATCCTCGTGCTGGCCCTCGCCGGCCTGGCCGGTCTCAGCGCACTCGGCCCGGGCAAGCCCAACACAACCACGCCCGAGCAACGCCGCGAGAGCGCCGCCCGCCTCGGCGCCAAACTGTTCATCCCGGCCCTGGTCATTCCGCTCGTCACCCTGGCCGGAACCTTCGTCTTCAAGGGCTTCGAGATCGGCCCCCTCGTCGTCGAGGCCCTGGCCATCAACGGAACCCCCGTCGTCGATCCCAAACAGGCGACGCTGGTCTCCCTGATCCTCGGCATCCTCTGCGGCTTGGGTCTGGCCGTGATCATGATCCGCCCCCGGCCCACCGTCCCCGCCCAGGAAGGCCGCCGACTGCTCGACACCGTCGGCTGGGCCGCCCTGCTGCCCCAGACGCTCGCGGCGCTCGGCGCCGTCTTCGCCGCCGCCGGCGTCGGTCAGATCATCGGAGCCTTCGCCGGGGCCAGCCTGCCCAGCAGCGGCCCGGCCGGAGCCCTCCTGGCCGTCGTCGCCTACACCTTCGGCATGGCCATCTTCACCATCATCATGGGCAACGCCTTCGCCGCCTTCCCGGTGATGACGGCCGGCATCGGCCTGCCGCTGATCGTCGGGACCTTCAAGGGCGACCCGGTGATCATGGCGGCGGTCGGCATGCTGTCGGGCTTCTGCGGCACGCTGATGACCCCCATGGCCGCCAACTTCAACATCGTCCCCGCCGCCCTGCTGGACCTCACTGACCGCTACGGCGTTATCAAGGCCCAGATCCCCACCGCCCTGCTCCTGCTGATCGCCAACACGGTGCTGATGTATGTCTTCGTCTACTGAGCTTACCCCCCAGGCGCTTTCGGCCGAGCTCGCCTCGAGGTTTGCCGCCATCGCTCTCGGCCACGTGCGCCAGCCCTGGCCGCACAAGGCCGACCATGTGTTCATGAGCGCCGCCGATGTCGCGCCGCACCAGGATTTCCACCCGATCTTCTTCGGCAGCTACGACTGGCACTCTTGCGTCCACGGCTACTGGACCCTGGCCACCCTGCTGCGCCTCTACCCCGACCTCCCGGAAGCCGCCGGCATCCGCGCCCTGTTCGACGACGCCTTCACCCCCGCCAAGGTCGCTGTCGAGACCGCCTACCTCTCCCGCCCCGGCGCACGCGGCTTCGAGCGCCCCTACGGCTGGGGTTGGCTGCTGATGCTGCAGGCCGAGCTCCTGCGCCACGACGACGACTGGTCGGCCCACCTGCGCCCCCTGGCCGACGGTTTCGTCGACCGCTTCCACGCCTACCTGCCGCTCGCCACCTACCCGGTCCGCACCGGCATGCATTCCAGCACGGCCTTCGCCATCACCCTGGCGCTGGAATATGCCGAAGAGGTCGAGGACCACGACCTCTCGTCCCTGCTGAAAGCCGCCCTGCGCCGCTGGCACCTCGACGACACCGACTGCCAGGCCTGGGAGCCGTCGGGCGAAGACTTCCTGTCCCCCGCCCTGATGGAAGCCGAGGCCATGCGCCACCTGCTGGGCGCCGACTTCCCCGCCTGGTTCGACCGCTTCCTGCCCCGGGCCGCCGAACGCCTGCCCGCCACCCTCTTCCAGCCGGCCACGGTCAGCGACCGGACCGACGGCAAGATCGCCCACCTCGACGGCCTGAACCTGTCGCGCGCCTGGTGCTGGCGAAACATCGCCGCGGCGCTTCCGGCCAGCCACCCGGCCGCCCCGGTCGCCCGCGACGCCGCCGCCCGCCACCTGGCGTCAGCCCTGGGCCACGTCGCCGGCGACTACATGGGCGAGCACTGGCTGGCGAGTTTCGCTCTGCTGGCGCTCCGGCCTTAAGCCCCCGCCACCCGCACCGCGTCCGAGATCTCGCCGACCAGCTGCGCCACCAGCGCCTCGTCGTCGCCCTCGGCCATCACCCGGATCAGCGGCTCCGTCCCCGAGGCCCGGACCAGCACCCGGCCGGAACCGTTGAGCTTCGCCTCGGCCGCCGAGATCGCGCTCTTCACCTTCTCGCTGTCCAGCGGCTTGGCGCCCTTGCTGAACCGCACATTCTCCAGCAGCTGCGGCACCGGCTCGAACTGCCGGGCCAGGGCGCTCATCGGCTGATCGGTCTGGATCATCACCGCCACCACCTGCAGCGCCGCGATCAGCCCGTCGCCCGTGGTCGAGAAGTCCGACAGGATCACATGCCCCGACTGCTCGCCGCCCAGGTTGAACCCGCCCGACCGCATCCGCTCCATGACATAGCGGTCGCCGACGCCTGTCCGCTCGAGGGTCAGCCCCTTGCCCTGCATGAACCGCTCAAGGCCCAGATTGCTCATCACCGTGGCGACGATGCCGCCCCCGGACAGCTTCTCGTCCTTCGCCCAGGCCCCGGCGACGATGGCCATGATCTGGTCGCCGTCGACGACCACGCCGTTCTCGTCGCAGATGGTCACCCGGTCGGCGTCGCCGTCCAGCGCGATGCCGATGTCGGCCCGGTATTCCTTCACCGCCGCGCTCATCGTCGCCGGATGGGTCGAGCCGCACAGATCGTTGATGTTGAAGCCGTTCGGCTCCACCCCGATCTCGATCACCTCGGCGCCCAGTTCGTGCAGCACCGTCGGCGCCACCTTGTAGGCCGCCCCGTTGGCGCAATCGACGACCACACGCAGGCCGTTGAGGTTCATGCTCTTGGGGAAGGTCGCCTTGGCGATCTCGACATAGCGCGCCTGCGCATCATCGATCCGCCGCACGCGGCCCAGCTCCGTCGGACCAACGAGCCCTTCCTGAAGGCCCTCGTCCATATGCTTCTCGATCTCGGCCTCGCGGGCGTCCGACAGCTTGTAGCCGTCCGGCCCGAACAGCTTGATGCCGTTGTCGGAGAAGGCGTTGTGGCTGGCGCTGATCATGACGCCGAGGTCGGCCCGCATCGAGCGGGTCATCATCGCAACGCCCGGGGTCGGCAGCGGTCCGAACAGCCGGACGTCCATGCCCATGCTGGTGAAGCCCGCCACCAGCGCCGGCTCGATCATGTAGCCCGACAGGCGGGTGTCCTTGCCGATCACCACCAGGTGACGCCGGTCCGCCTCCGTGCGGAACAGCTTGCCCGCCGCCAGGCCGACGCGCAGGGCGACCTCCGCCGTCATCGGGTGACTGTTGGCGCGGCCGCGAATGCCGTCGGTGCCGAAATAGGAGCGTTTGGCCATAGGTCCCTCTTACGGAGCGGGTTTTGCATCCCGCACAGCGTTCGCCAACAAACTTTTGGCGACGGTGTGTTTCCGGAGCCCGTCAGGCGGAAGTGTTTGCGGTTCCGCCGCCCGGACGGGCTCCTAAATTAGGAGAGCACCCCTTTGCGATCCGCAAAGGGGTGGCAGAAAGTCTTAACGCAACAGTCTGCAACGCATTTTCATGCCCAGCCTGGGCGTCGCGGTGCTAATGGCGCCTTCGCGTTATCGGTTCAAAGGACGGTCCCAGCATGTGCGGCATCATCGGCATTGTCGGCAAGAGCTCCGTCTCCGAGCGCCTGATCGAAAGCCTCAAGCGCCTCGAGTACCGCGGCTATGACTCGGCCGGCATCGCCGGGGTGGTCGGCGACCACGTCGAACGCCGCCGCGCCAAGGGCAAGATCAAGGCTCTGGAAGAGGTGCTGGCCGCCGAGCCTCTGACCGCCACCGTCGGCATCGGCCACACCCGCTGGGCCACCCACGGCGTGCCCAACGTGCCCAACGCCCACCCGCACAAGGCCGGCAAGGTCACCCTGGTCCACAACGGCATCATCGAGAACTTCGCCGAGCTGAAGGCCGAACTGCAGGCCCAGGGCCGCACCTTCGAAAGCGATACCGACACCGAGGTCATCGCCCAGCTGATCGACAGCCGCATCGCCGCCGGCGACGCCCCGCTGGTCGCCCTGAAATCCACGCTGGACCGCCTGACCGGCGCCTTCGCCCTGGCCGTGCTCATCGAAGGCCATGACCGCCTGATCCTCGGCGCCCGCCGCGGCAGCCCCCTGGTGATCGGCGAGGGCGACGGCGAGATGTTCCTGGGCAGCGACGCGCTTGCCGTCGGCCCCTTCACCAACAAGATCATCTATCTCGAGGAAGGCGACTTCGTCGCCATCGACGACGACTCCTCGCGTATTTTCGACGCCGACGGCAACGCCGTCAGCCGACCCGTAAAGCTGGTCAGCGCCTCGGCCGCCCTGGTCGAGAAGGGCAACCACCGTCACTTCATGGTCAAGGAAATCTACGAGCAGCCCGACGCCTGCCAGCACACCCTGACCGCCTACCTCGACGCGGTCAGCGGCACGGTGAAGGCTCCCGGAGACTTCGACTTCAAGACCGTCGAGCGCATCCAGATCGTCGCCTGCGGCACCGCCTTCTACGCCGCCTCCATCGCCCGCTACACCTTCGAGCGCCTGGCCGGCCTGCCCTGCGACGTCGAGATCGCCTCGGAGTTCCGCTACCGCGAACCGGCGGTGACGCCGGGCACGCTCGCCATCGCCGTCAGCCAGTCGGGCGAGACCGCCGACACCCTGGCCGCCCTGCGCTGGTGCCAGTCGAAGGGTCTGAAGACCGCCGCCATCGTCAACAGCCACGAGAGCACCATGGCCCGCGAGGCCGACGTCCTCTGGCCGACCCACGCCGGCCCCGAGATCGGGGTGGCCTCCACCAAGGCCTTCACCAGCCAGGTCACCGCCCTGCTGGCCCTGGCTGTCGCCGCCGCCGCCGCCCGTGGCAGGATCACCGAAGAGCAGGAGCACCACCTGGCCCGCGTCCTTCTGGAAGCGCCGCGCCTGGTCGGCGAATCCCTCGACGTCGAGGCCGCCGTCACCGCCCTGGCCCCCAAGATCGCCCGGGCCCGCGACGTGCTCTACCTCGGCCGTGGCCCGATGGCGCCGCTGGCCTACGAAGGCGCGCTGAAGCTCAAGGAAATCAGCTACATCCACGCCGAGGGCTATGCGGCGGGCGAACTCAAGCATGGCCCCATCGCGCTCGTCGACGAGCACACCCCGATCATCATCATCGCCCCTTCGGACGCCCTGTTCGAGAAGACGGTCAGCAACATGAGCGAAGTCGTCGCCCGCGGCGGCCACGTCATTATGATCACCGACGAGGCCGGCGCCCGTCACGCGCCTGAGGGCGCCGACGTCATCATCGCCCCGACCTGCGATCCCCTGATCGCCCCGCTGGTCTTCGCCGCGCCGATCCAGCTGCTGGCCTACCATGTGGCCGTGCAGAAGGGCGCGGACGTCGACCAGCCGCGCAATCTGGCGAAATCGGTAACGGTGGAATAGGGGCGCCGCCCCTACGAGGGCGGCATCGGCTGGGTCTGATCCCCTTCGCCCGGCGCCGGCGCGATCACGTCCGGCGGGACCCTGGTCGGATCGGTGGGATCGGGCGCGGCCATCGGCGGCGCTACTGTTGACCCCGTCGGCGGCGGCGGGCTGTCAGCCGGCGGGCTGGCCGGCGTGGTCGTGGTCTCCGCCGCCGTCGGCGCCTCGCTCACCGGTTTGCTGCAGGCCATCAGGGCGAGGGTTGTGCCGGCGGCGACGGCGATGGTCAGAAGGACTCTCATGGGCGGATATCCAGACGCTTGAACAAATGATCCCCCAAGAACCACTACCCATTCCGGGCGTTCCGTCCCGGCTGGAATTGTGATCGTCGTTCGGATACCTCATCTCCCATGAAACCTGTCCGCAAAGCCGTCCTTCCGGTCGCGGGCCTGGGCACGCGCGTGCTGCCCGGCGCCAAGACGACGCCCAAGGAAATGCTCAACATCGTTGATCGGCCGATCCTCAGCTACGTCATCGCCGAGGGCCGCGCGGCTGGCATCGAACACTTCGTCTTCGTTACCGGACGCGGCAAGGAAGCCATCGAGGCCTATTTCGATCACCACATCGAGCTGGAAAGCCAGCTCAAGGCCAAGGGCAAGCTCGACATCCTCGAGGCCGTCCTCGCCGACCTGCCGCAGCCCGGCGAGATGAGCTTCGTGCGCCAGATGTCGCCGCTGGGCCTCGGTCACGCTGTCTGGTGCGCCCGCGACATCATCGGCGACGAGCCCTTCGCGGTCATGCTCCCCGACATGCTGATGCAGGGCAAGGTCGCCCCGCTGAAGCAGGCGATGGACGCCTACAACCAGGTCGGCGGCAACATCGTCGTCGTCGAACCGGCGCCCGAAGGCGAAACCCACAAGTATGGCATCGTCGCCCTGGACAGCCGCGAGGGCCGTCTCAACCGCATGACCGGCATGGTCGAGAAACCGCCGCTGGGGACCGAGCCCTCCAACCTCTTCATCTCCGGCCGCTACATCCTGCAGCCGGAAATCTTCAGCCTGCTGGCCGACCAGGGCAAGGGCGCCGGCGGCGAGATCCAGCTGACCGACGCCATGGTCCGCCTGATGGCGCTGGAGCCCTTCCACGCCCTCGAATACGAGGGCGTGACCTACGACTGCGGCGACAAGATCGGCCTGCTGCGGGCCAACGTCGCCTATGCGCTGCAACACCCGGAACTGGGCGCGGCGGCCCGGGAGGCCGTGCAAGCGCTGCTCTAGGATGACGGCGTGAAGCGGCTCCTCATCTTCGGCTTCGGCTTTACCGGACGGGTATTCGCCGCCCGCATGAAGGCCGATGGCTGGGAGGTCTGGGCGGCCGTCCGCTCCGAGGCGTCGTCGGAGGAAGCGCGCGCCGCCGGGGTCGCGCCGATCGACAGTCGCGACCAGGCTGCCCTCGTCGCCGCCCCGCCGATGACCGCCATCCTGGTCACCTCGCCGCCGACCGAGCACGGATGCCCGGCCCTTGAGGCCCTGGTCCCGGCCATCGCCAAGGCCGGCGCCTTTCCCGACTGGATCGGCTATCTGTCGACCACCGGCGTCTACGGCGACCGCGAGGGCGGCTGGTGTTTCGAGACCACACCGCTGCACGCCCGCAGCATCGAAGCCGGCCGCCGGGTCGCCGCCGAGCGCGACTGGCTGGAGGTCGGGCGCGGTATGGGGCTGACGGTGCAGATCTTCCGCCTGCCCGGCATCTACGGTCCGGGCCGCTCGCCGATTGAGCGACTGCGCGAACGGACGGTGCGCAATATCGTCAAGCCGGGCCAGGTGTTCAGCCGCATTCATGTCGAGGACATCGCCGGGGCCCTGGCCGCCTCCATCGCTCGCCCCCGGGCCGGCGGGATCTACAACATCGTCGACGACGAACCGGCCCCCACCCATGTGGTCAACGCCCATGCCGCCGCCCTGATCGGCGAGGCGCCGCCGCCGCTCATTCCCTACGACGAAGCCGGCATGCCGGCCCCGGCCCGCCGCTTCTGGGCCGAGAACAAGCGCATCTCCAACGCCCGGGCCAAGGCCGAACTCGGCTGGCGACCGATCTACCCTTCCTATCGCGAGGGCCTGACCGCTATCCTCTCCCAAAAGTAGGGGATGAGAGTATGAGCAAGGCGCTGGTTCTGGGTGGCGGCGGTCCGGTGGGGATCGCCTGGGAGACGGGCCTGCTGGCCGGCCTGGCGGACGGCGGGGTCGATGTCTCCGACGCCGACTGGATCCTCGGCACCTCTGCCGGCTCCTTCGTCGGGGCCCATCTCGCTCTGACCCGCGACCCGGCCGCCATGCTGCGCGCCGAGTTCGCCGCCGCCGACCAGATCAAGGAAGCCGCGCCCACCGGCCGCCCGGCTCCCGACCTGACGCCGCTGATGAGCGTGATGATGAGCAAGCCGCCGGGCGAGCCGCTGGCCGTCGAGGACCGCCTCAAGCTGGCGACAATGGCGCTGGAGGCAACGACCGTCTCGGAAGAGGCCTTTATCGCCGGCTTCGGCCCGCTGGCCGAGCACCACGGTCCCTGGCCGACCGGCTACGCCTGCACCGCCGTCGATACGGCCGACGGCGAACTGGTCATCTGGGGCGAAGACAAGGCGGCCCCGCTGATCCGCGCCATCGCCTCCAGCTGTTCGGTGCCGACCATCTTCCCGCCGATCACCATCGAGGGCCGCCGCTATATCGACGGCGGCATGCGCTCGGGCACCAACGCCGACCTCGCCAAGGCCCACGGCAAGGTCCTGCTGGTCGCCGTCGCCCCGCCGGCTTTCCTGCCCTTCATGCAGCCCGGCCTCGACGCCGAACTGGAGCAGGTCCGCGCCGAGGGCGGTCAGGCCGCCTTGATCGTGCCCGACGCCGGCAGCGGGGAAGCCTTTGGTCCCAACCTGATGGATGGATCACGGCGAGGCGACATCGCCCGCGCGGGGCATGCGCAGGGGCTGGCCGAGGCGGAGCGGATCAGGGCGTTCTGGGGGTAGTGCGTCCTTCGACACGCCCGCTGCGCGGGCTGCTCAGGATGACTGACTTGAGTGCAATCCAATAGATCCAGTCATGCTGAGCAGCGGCCGCAGGCCGCGTGTCGAAGCACGCACGCGCGTCAAGCCAGCTCTTCCAACGCCGCGAGCAAACGAGCGATGTCCTGCGGCCGAGAAAGCCGGTGGTCGCCGTCCTTGATCAGGCTGAAGACCACGTCCTCGCCCTTCAGCGCCTGAGCCAGCGCCAGCGCATGGGCCCACGGCACGTCCGGGTCCTCGGCGCCCTGCAGGAAACGCACCGGAACCTCGATCGGCACGGGCCCCGGCAGGATCGACCAGCGGGCGCCGTCTTCCAGCAGATTGCGGGTGATCGGATAGCCGCCCTCGTCGTAGAGGCTGGGGCGGGTCCACTCACCGGTCGCCGCCAGGGCCGCGTGGGCCTCGGGCGGGAAGCCGGGCAGCATCAGCTTTTCGGTGAAGTCGGCGGCCGGGGCGATCAGCACCATGCCGGCCAGCCGTTCGGCCCGCACCGCCCCCACCAGGCAACTGATCCAGCCGCCCATCGACGAGCCGACCAGTACCAGCGGGCCCTCCGTCAGTTGATCGATCACCGCCAGGGAGTCCGCTCGCCAGCGGCTGATCGTCCCGTCCCGGAACGCCCCGCTCGACTCCCCGTGGCCCAGGTAGTCGAAGCGCACGAACGCCCGGCCGCCCGCGAGCGCCCAGTCGGCCAGCGCCTGCGCCTTGGTCCCGGCCATGTCGGACATGAAGCCGCCCAGCCAGACGACCGTCGGCCCTGTGCCTGCGACGGCTTTCCAGGCCACCCGCTCGCCGTCTTCACGCTCCAGAAATCCGCTGGTCTCGGTCATGGCGCCGGGCTCCTGATTGGCCTATCTACGCTCCCTAACCCCATTCCGCGTTCTGAAGGAAGTAACCGCCGCCTTGGCTTCGCTGCCCCCGGATTTCGCGCTGCTGCAGGTGGTCCCCGAGCTGGAGACCGGCGGCGCCGAGCAGACCGCCATCGACATCGCCCAGGCCGTGGTGAACGCCGGCGGCCGGGCCTATGTCGCCACGCGCGGCGGGCGGATGGCCTCGCGGCTGGAGGCTGACGGCGGTCGCCTCATCCAGATGCCGGTGCACAGCAAGAACCCGCTGGTGATGATGGGCAACGCCGCCCGGCTGATCGACCTGATCCGCAAGGAAAAGATCAGCATCGTCCACGCCCGCAGCCGGGCGCCGGCGTTCAGCGCCCTGTGGGCGGCGCACACGACCAGGGTCCCCTTCGTCGCCACCTACCACGGCATCTACAACGCCAGGTCAGGCCTCAAGCGCTGGTACAATGCGGTGATGACGCGGGGCGACCTGGTGATCGCCAACAGCGACTACACCCGCGACCACGTCATCGCCGAACATGACGCCCCGGCCGACAAGGTCATCTCCATCCCGCGCGGCGTCGACCTGACCCGCTTTGATCCGCGCAAGGTCACGGCCGCCCGCATCCAGGCCCTGCGAGACCTGTGGGGTCTCGGCAAACCGGACGGCCGCACCGTCTTCGTGCTCGGCGGCCGCATCACCCGGCTGAAGGGGCACAAGACCATCGTCGACGCCGCCGCCCTGTTGAAGACGGAGGGCCACGGCGACTTCCTGATCCTCTTCGTCGGCGACGACCAGGGCCGCACCGACTACCGCCAGGAGGTCGAGGACGCGATCAGGGCTGGCGGCCTGACCGACCATATCAAGCTGGTCGGCCACTGCGACGACATGCCGGCCGCCTATCGCCTGGCCGACTTCGCCCTGCTGCCCTCCACCCAGCCGGAAAGCTTCGGCCGCACCGCCGTCGAGCCCCAGGCCATGGGCCGCCCGGTGCTGGTCAGCGATCACGGCGGGGCCCGCGAGACCGTGGTCGAGGGCGAGACCGGCTGGCGCCTGCCGGTCGGCGATGCCGAAGCCTGGGCGCGAGGTCTCTCCGAAGCCATGGAGACCGACGCCGCCCGCCGCCGGACCATGGGCGAGGCCGGTCAGGCGCGGGCCAAAAAACTCTACTCGGTTGAAGCCATGTGCGAAGCCACGCTCGCCGTCTATGCTCGTATTCTGGAGAGTCGGGCCTGATGGCGAGCTTCGAGAAGATCCTGGTCGTACAGGCCGGGACCATCGGCGAATTTGTGCTGTCCCTGGCCGCCATGCGGCGCATCAGGGCGGCCCATCCGCGCGCGCGGATCACCCTGCTGACCATTCCCGCCTTCGAGGCCCTGGCCAAGACCAGCCCCTACTTCAACGACGTCGATACGAACGGCGCCCCGGGCAATCCCGGCGAATGGCTGGCCCTGCGCAAGTCGATCAAGGCCGCCAAGTACGCCCGCATCTACGACCTGCAGGGCAATTCGGCCTCGGCTTCGCTGTTCAACATGCTGCGCCCCTTCCCGCCGCCATGGTCGGGGCCGGTGGCCGGCGCCAAGTTCCGCCACCGCAACCCGAACCGCGAGCGGATGCACATTCTCGAGCGCCAGGCCGAGCAGCTGCAGGTAGCCGGCATCTGGCCGGACGCCCCGACCGGTCCCGGCGATGCGCCATCGCCGGACCTGTCCTGGATCATCCGCCGCGCGCCCGAGCAACGCCCGACACCCGGCGCCCAGGTCCCGCGCCCCTTCGTCCTGCTGGTGCCCGGCGGCAACGAGAAGGCCCCGGAAAAACGCTGGCCGATCGAGAAGTTCTCGGAGCTGGCCGGTCGGTTGTTCAACGCCGGCTACGACATCGTCATCATCGGGGGGCCGCAGGAAAGCGCCCTGGCCCGCACGATCCAGAAGACCGTCGGCCGCGCCCGCGACCTGACCGGCCGCACCGATTTCGCCCAGATCGCCCTGCTCGGCGCCCGTTCGGTGCTGGCGGTCGGCAACGACACCGGCCCGCTGCACCTGATCGCCGCCGCCGGGGCCCCGACCGTGGCGCTGTTCTCGGCCGCCAGCGATGCCTCCGTCACCGGTCCGCGCGGCCATGTCGCCGTGCTGCACGCCCCGACGCTGGCCGAGATGGCGGTCGATACGGTGGCCAACGCCAGCTTCTCGCTGCTGCCTCGCTAGGCCCGATCGCCGCGACAGTGCGGACACAGCCGGCCGCGCCGCCGCCCCGAGCCCGGAACTTCACTTGCGGCGCACCCGGCTAAGGGTCATATATCGCGCACAGGACGCGGAACGCCCCGGGCGAGCCGCGCCTTTCGTATAAACAGATACCGGAGCAGAAGCCTATTCGCCGCCCTAACAATACGCCGCCCGTCAAAGACGGGCCGCGCATGAATGAAGACATTCGCGTTCCCCGTGTTCTTCTGATCGATCAGAACGGCGAGAAGCAGGGCGAAATGCCCATTTCCGCCGCCTTGGAAGCGGCTGAAGAGGCTGGCCTCGACCTCGTCGAGATCGTCCCCAACGCCAATCCGCCGGTCTGCAAGATCCTGGACTATGGCAAGTTCAAGTTCCAGGAGCAGAAGAAGAAGAACGAGGCCCGCAAGCGGCAGAAGATCGTCGAGCTCAAGGAAATCAAGCTGCGGCCCAACATCGACATTCACGACTACGACGTGAAGGCAAAGTCGATGCACCGGTTCTTCGAGGAGGGCGACAAGGTCAAGGTGACCCTGCGCTTCCGCGGCCGTGAGATGGCGCACCCGGAACTGGGCATGAAGCTGCTCAACAAGGTGAAGGCCGACTTCGACGAAGTCGCCAAGGTCGAGCACGAGCCCAAGATGGAAGGCCGCCAGATGATCATGATCCTGGCGCCGCGCTAGGCTCTCTTCATCGTCAAGACGTTTAACGCCCCGGTTCGCGCCGGGGTGTTTTTCGTTGCGGACGGCGTTTCCCGGGTTTGCTAGCATCGCCACGGGCCCTCCAGTCGGGCCTGGGGGGCGTAGTCATGAAATTGTTGTCGCGTGGGCTGACTCTTGTCGTCCTGTTGTTGGGCGCTCTGGCCTTCGCCAGCCCCTCTTTTGCCGCACCTTTGTCGGTCTACGGTCGCCTGCCGATGATCGAGGACGCCCAGATCTCCCCGGACGGGTCGATGATGGCCTATGCCGTGACCAACGGCGACGCCCGGCTGGTCATGATCAAGACCATCGACACCGGCGACCTGGTCACAACGCTCAACGCCGGCGACAAGAAGGTGCGCGACATTCAGTGGGCGACGTCGGGCTATCTGCTCGTCTCGATCAGTTCCACGACCTACGTGCCGGGCCTGGCCGGCCCCAAGCGGGAGTACGTTCAGGTCCTGTCCTACGACCTGGCCAGCAAGAAGACCCGCCTGCTCATGGAAAAGGCCCCCGACGCCATGAACGTGGTGATCGGCCGGCCGATGGTGCGGATGCTGAAGGGCGAGCCGCACGTCATCGTCGAGGGCGTTCACTGGGTCGGCCAGGAACGGGGCCGCAACAGCCTGTTCGTCATCCGGCTGGCCACCGGCGCGACCAGGGTTCATGAATTCGGCCGCCCCGACACCACCGACTGGGTGGTCGCCGCCGACGGCACGCCTGTCGCCCAGACCGAGTATGATTCCGTGTCCGGCGAATGGAGCCTGCGCTTCCAGAAGAACAACCGCTGGGAACTGATCGACAGCCGCATCTCGCCGATCAACCGACCGGCGCTGGCGGGACTGGGACAGGACGGCAAGTCGGTGCTGCTGGTCACCCAGGACAAGGAGACCGATCTGCGCGTCACGCGGGAGTATGCGGCCGACGGCAGCGCCCCCCGTGACCTGGAGCTGCCACCCTATGACGGCCTGCTGCGCAATCCCGCCACCGACGCCCTCATGGGCACCTGGGAACTGGACGGCGATACCCTGGTCTACAGCTTCTTCGACAAGAAGGATCAGGCGGTGTGGCGCGGCATCGGCAAGGCCTATGCCGGCATGCAGGTGCGCCTGGTGTCCTGGAGCGATGACCGGCGCAAGATCGTGGTGCGGGTCGAGGACCCGAAGGCCGGGCCCTTCTACGCCCGGATCGAACTGGACACCGGCTCGGCCGGCGTTCTTGGCCCGGTCTATGGCGATCTCAAGCCGCAGGACATCGCCGAGGTCCGGGCCGTCAGGTACAAGGCCGCCGATGGCCTGGAGATCACCGGCTATCTGACCCTGCCGAAGGGCCGTGCGGCTGAGAAGCTGCCGCTCATCGTCATGCCGCACGGCGGACCGGCGTCGCGTGACGAGCCGGTCTTCGACTGGTGGGCCCAGGGTCTGGCATCGCGCGGCTACGCAGTGCTGCAGCCCAACTTCCGCGGCTCCGACGGCTTTGGTCGCAAGTTCCTCGAGGCCGGCTACGGCGAGTGGGGCCGCAAGATGCAGTCGGACCTGTCCGACGGCGTCCGCTACCTGAGCGGCCAGGGGACCATCGACCCGTCCCGCGTCTGCATCGTCGGCGCCTCCTACGGCGGCTATGCCGCCCTGGCCGGCGCTACCCTCGACAAAGGCGTCTACCGCTGCGCCGTCGCGGTGGCGGGGGTTGCCGACCTCAAGCAGTTCCTGGTCGAGGAGCTGAAATCCGACAATGGCCGCGAGACCGCGACCCAGCGGTACTGGTCGCGGTTCATGGGTGTCGAAAACCGCCGCGACCGCGACCTGACCGCCATCTCGCCGGCCCACAACGTCGCCGGCGGCACGGTTCCGGTAATGCTGATTCATGGCAAGGATGACACCGTCGTCCTCTACGCCCAGAGCCAGCGGATGCACGACGCCCTGCGCGCCGCCGGCCGGCCGGTCGAACTGGTCACCCTGAAGGCCGAGGACCACTGGCTGTCGCGCAGCGCGACCCGCCTGCAGACCCTGGAAGCGACGGTCGCCTTCATCGAGAAGCACAACCCGGCCAACTAGCCAGGGACGACGGTCCGGCGTAGGGCTGAGGGTCATGTCCGACACCGCCGCCCCCAGTCCCGCGCCCGCCCCCGAAGACAAGCGGGCCCTGGTCATCCTGCTGAGCGTGGTGTTCATCAACATCGCCGGCTTCGGCGTGGTCATCCCGCTTCTGCCCTTCTATGCCTCCAGCTTCGGGGCCCCGGCCTGGCAGGTGATCATCCTGTTTTCGGCCTACAGCCTGGGCAACTTCTTCGCCGAGCCGATCTGGGGAAGGCTGTCGGACCGCATCGGCCGCCGCCCGGTGCTGATGCTGACCATCTTCGGCAACGCCGTGACCTATGTCCTGCTGGCCTTTGCCCCTGACCTTTGGATCGCCATGGCCATCCGCTTCTGCGGCGGCATCCTGACCGGCAATATCTCGACCATCCAGGGCTACCTGGCCGACGTCACCCCGCATGAAAAGCGGGCCAGCCGTATGGGCTTCATGGCGGCCGCCTTCAGCCTGGGCTTCGTCACCGGCCCGGTGCTCGGCGGCTTCCTGGCGCAGCCGGCCCTCGGCACGGCGGGGTTTCGTCTGCCGCTTTTGATCGCCGCTGGCCTGGCGCTTACCGCCGGCATCGGCGTCGCCCTGTTCGTTCGTGAGACCCGCCACGTTCACAAGGACGCGCCCCGCCGCGCCCGTTTCGAAGGGCTGAACGACGCTCTGGCCCATCCGGTCATCCGCCGGGTTCTGGTCGTCAGCCTGATCGCCATGGCCGGGTTCGCCGGCATGGAGGCCACCTTCGGCCTCTGGACCCAGCGGCAGTTCAAATGGGGACCGCATGAGGTCAGCCTCTGCTTCCTGGTCATCGGTATCACGGCGGCCATCGCCCAGAGCCTGTTGACCGGCTGGATGGCCCGGCGCATCGGCGAGGCGGCGACCCTGATGACGGGTCTCTGCCTGATCGCCCTGGGGTTCGGCTTCCAGCCGTTCGTCGGTCAGAACTGGGTGATCGCCGTGTTCGGCATGATCGTGGTGGCGCTCGGCCAGTCCCTGGCCTTCCCCAACATCGTGGCTATCATCTCGAAATCCGCGCCGCACGACCGTCAGGGCGAGATGCTGGGCCTCAATACCGCGGCCGGAGCCCTGGCGCGGATCTTCGGTCCCCTGGTCGCCGCTCCGCTGTTCACCGGTGTGGGGCCAAGCGCCCCGTTCGCCGTGGCCGCGGGCCTGTGCCTGCCGGCCCTGTTCATGGCCTGGCGGGTGTCGAAGGCCGTGCGGCGCAGCGCCTGAGTTCTATTTCTCCTCCGGCGGAAGCGGCCCCCGTCCGCCTCGTTCCGGCGGCTCGCGCAGTTGGCCGGCCATGGCCCGGCGCAGGCCCTGGGCCAGGACCTTTCGCTCCTCCGGCGTCAGTGTCGCCGCAAACTCCAGGATCCTGGCCTCGACCTGGCTGCGGGCCTGGGTGTCAAGCGCGCGGGCCTGGTTCATGCCCCGGGTCGCGACCACGGCGTCGTAGTCCGGCCCGTCCATCGCGGCGATGGCCTCGCGGCGGATGGTGCGCGACTCGCGAATGGCGTCGCGGGTGTCCAACCCTGCCTGGCGGAACATCTGGCGGAAGGCCCTGCGCTTGGGCAGGGGCAGCTCATCCCCCGCCCGCCACAAGGGGGTTCGGTTCTGGTTGGCGAGCGCCGGCGGCCGCATCTCGGCCACCCGCCGCGCCACCACGGCGCCGCCAACGATCAGTCCGGCCAGGAACAGGTTGAGGGCCACCGAGGCGACCAGGGCAATGATCAGGCCACGGGGCTTCACGACTGGATCTCCGTCTCGGGCAACACGATCCAGTCGTCGTCCGATGACGCAGACATGACGCTCTCATCGGAAACCCCGGCCGAGGTCACGCCGACCTGGGCCCCGATCACCACCCCGGCCACGCTGGCCGTCGCCAGGGCCGCCCCGACCCCGGCTCCGGCCAGCCAGCGACGCAGGCTCCAGCCCTGTCTGTCGCGGGGCGCGGCGGCGAGGATGGCGTCACGAAGGGCGATGGACGGTTGTGGCGGGCGCAGGACGTTGAGCGCCTCGTCCAGCGCCAGGGCCTGCGTCAGCACAGCCTGCGCGGCCACCGGCGCCTCGGCCAGCCAGGCGTAGGCGGCGTCCTGCGTCCCGGCCGGCCAGCGGGCGATCAGGCCGCCGTGGGCGTCGGCCAAGGCTTCGAAGCGTTGCGCGTCCATCATCTTCTCATTCTCTCAGGTCAGCGAGGGCGGCGCGCAAGGCCCGGCGCCCTCGGGACAGCAGACTTTCCAGGGCCTCGACGCTGATCCCCATCAGCGAGGCGGCCTCGATATTCCCCAGATCCTGGTAGTGACACAGCACCACCGCCTCCCGCTGCCGGTCCGGCAGGGCGGCCAGGGCGGCGGAAACCCGCAACCCGGTGTCGGCGGCCAGCAGGCCCCGGTCGGGAGCCGGGCCGGTGTCCACCTGCTCGGGCGGCTCGGCCATGCTGTGCTCGCGCCGCCGCCGCAGGCGGTCGTAGCATAGGTTCAAGGCCACCCGGTGCAGCCAGGTGTCGAACTTCGCGGCGCCCGGCGTCCAGGCCGCTGCCTGTTTCCAGGCCCGCAGGAACACTTCCTGAGCGACGTCTTCCGCCTCCGAGGCGTCGTTCAGCATCCGCTGCGCAAGCTGCAGCATGCGCGGCAGCTTGCGGGCGACAAGAGACTGGACCGCGGCCTGGTCGCCGCGGCCGATGCGCGCAAGAAGCGCCTCGTCCGGATCGCCTTTCAGCGTCAAAGCAGGCTCCCATCGGCGACCGCAAGACGGCCGCCTCAGGGACTATAGCGTCAGCGGCCGCCACCCATCACGCCTTGTCCCGCCTGGCGTTCGGCGGCGGTCAGCACACCGTTGCCATCGGCGTCCATGCGGCCGAAGCGCCGTTGGGCCATCTTGCCCAGTTCAGCCTTGTCGAGCGCGCCGTCGCCGTTGGCGTCCAGCATGCCGAAGGCGCGGCTGCCGTCGCCTTTTCCGCCCTTGCCCTCGCCGCCCTTGGCCTTGCGATTGGCCATGCCGGTCTGGAACTCGGCCTTGGAGACCTTGCCGTCGCGGTCGGTGTCCATGCGCATCATCTGGTTGGTGCGGGCGGTCGTGAACTCGCTGAGGGTCAGCTGGCCGTCGCCGTTGGCGTCCGGGCGAGCCTTGCCGGGCGAGGGCTGGGCGCAGGCGGCGCCGGCGGTCATGGCGAGCAGTGCGCCGGCGATCAGGTAGGTTTTCATGGTGCGGGTGTCTCCTTGGTCACGCCCCTGCAGCTTCAACGGCGGGAGCGTTGCGTTCCGTCGGCGGCGTTATCGAAGCGGCGATCATTGTACCGCGACGGGTCCTACCCACAAAAAAGCCCGGTGCGTTCGTTCACCCGCCGGAGTTTCGCCAGAACGCCCGGCGGCGTGGGTTTTGGCGTGGGTCTGGGCTGCGCGGATGTAGCCTGGTGTGTAGCCCGGGGCGTAGGTCGAGGCCCCGCGTTTGTGGGTCGGTTCCGCACCGCCGCGACCTACAGGCGGCCGTTGGGCGCCGCAAGGGGATGGACCGGCGCCTGGCCCCTCATCCATGACTTTTTGAATTCAGGGTATGTCAGGCGACCAGTCGCTCGTAAGCAGCCCTGGCCGCCACCCGGCCGCGGGTCAGCGCCGCTTTCAGGGCCCTGAAATCCCGGGCCCCGCCGGCGCGCGCCAGCAACGCCTTTAGGGCCCTGGGCTCTGCATCCGGGTCGGCCGCGTCGTCCAGGGCCACCTTGAGAAGCTGGCTGAGGTCCTGCTGCATCCGCCAGGCGCTCTCGAGGACGCGCACGGCCTGCGGATCGGCCATCCTGGCCTCAGCCAGGGCGGTCAGGGCGTCGCCGGTGTTCTGGCGCAGGGGGCCTCCCTCCGCGGCGTGGGCCAGCTGGAGGAACTGGGCGGCGAACTCGATGTCGACCAGGCCGCCCGGCGACAGCTTGAGGTCCCAGGGTCCCGACGGCGGGCGCTCATCTTCCAGAAGCTGGCGCATCTCGCGCACGTCGGCGACGGTCTTTGCCCGATCCCGGGGCCGGCGCAGGGCGGCGTCGATCGCCGCCTGGCAGTCGGCGGCGAAGGCCGGGCTGCTGGCCCAGGCGACGCGCGCGCGGGTCAGGGCCAGCATCTCCCAGGTCTCGGCCTCGCGGTCGTAGTAGGCCTCGAAGGCCTTCATGCTGACCGCGACCGGGCCCTTGCTGCCCGTCGGGCGCAGCTGCATGTCGACCTCGTAGAGGCCGCCCTCCCCGGTCGGCGCCGACAGGGCCGCGATCAGCCGCTGGGTGAAGCGGCCGTAGAATGTTTCCGCCCCCCAGCCGCGCCCTTCCGACATCGCCGCCGGATCACTGGAGCGGTAGAGGGTCATCAGGTCGAGGTCGGAACGGGCGGTCATTTCCCGGCCGCCGCATTTGCCGAGCGCAATGACAGCCACCTCGCCCGGGAAGTCGCCACCCTGCCGCACCGTTTCGGCCAGGGCCGCGGGGGCGAGGCCCGCGATGCACAGGTCGGCGAGGTCGGCGAAGGCGGCGCCGGCGTCGGCCGCCGTCGCCGTGCCGCCGATCACCTGCACGCCGATGCGGAAGGCCTGTTCGCGGTGAACACGGCGGGCCGCGTCCATCGCCGCCTCGAAACCGTCCGCCGCTCCCAGGGCGTGGTCAAAGGCCGCCGTCCCCTGCCCGGTCTCGAAGGCCGCGAAAAAGGCCGGGTCCAGCAGGGCGTCGAGCGCCGCCGGCCGGCGGGCAAGCGTGCGGGCCAGTTCCGGCGCGAAGGCCATGACCTGGACCACCAGCTCGAACAACTTCGGCTGGGCGAGAAACAGCGACTGGACCTGCACGCCCGAGCCCAGTCGCTCGAAGAAGTCGGAGAACCGGCGGAAGGCGGCGTTCGGCGCGCCGGTGGCATGGGCGGCATCGAGCAGCCTGGGCGCCATCCGGGTGAAGAGCTCGCGGCCCCGCTCGGTGCGGGTAGCGGCGATACGGCCATGATGCCAGCCGCGAATGGCGCCGGACACGGCCGGCGGATCATCAAAGCCCATGCGCTTGAGGGTGGCCAGGGTCTCCGGGTCGTCCTCGACGCCGGTGAAGATCAGGCTGCCGAAGCGGGAGCTGAGTTCTTCCTCGCCCTTGAACAGCTCGCCGTAGGTGGCGTTGACGCCCTTGAGGATCCTGCCGACCGCAGTGTCGAAGCTCTTTAGGCTGGCATGCCCCCACAGGGCCGCCACCCGCTTGCGGTCGGCGTCGGCCTCCGGCAGGCGGTGCGTCTGCTCGTCGGCCAGCATCTGCACCCGGTGCTCAAGGGCCCGCAGCTGGACATAGGCCTCGCGCATCAGCCGGGCGGCCTCGGGCGTGACATGGCCGGACTGTTCCAGGGCGGCAAGGGAGTCCAGGGTGCGGGGCGAGCGAAGCGCCGACTGGCGACCGCCGAGGATCAGTTGCTGGGTCTGGACATAGAACTCGACCTCGCGGATGCCGCCCCGGCCGAGCTTGAGATCGGCGCCCGCCGCCGTCACCCGGTCATCGACCTTGTGGGCGTGGATCTGGCGCTTGATCGAATGGATGTCGGCGATGGCCGCAAAGTCGAGGTTGCGCCGCCAGATGAAAGGCGACAGCTCGCCGAGGAAGTCCCGGCCCGCCTGCATATCCCCGGCCGCCACCCGGGCCTTGATGAAGGCCGCCCGCTCCCAGTTCTGGCCGACGCTCTCATAGTAGGCGAAGGCGGCCGGCACCGGCATGGCCGGCGGCGTCGAGGAAGGGTCGGGCCGAAGCCGCAGATCGACCCGGAAGACATAGCCGTCGGCGGTGCGGTCCTGCAGCATGCGGGCGACGCCGTGGGTCAACCGCACGGCGACATCCTGCGGCTCGGCGCCCTCGGCCACCGGCATCAGGTCCGGCTCGTAGAAGACCGAGATGTCGATGTCGCTGCTGTAGTTGAGCTCGAAAGCGCCATGCTTGCCCATGGCCAGGCAGAAGAGGCCGGGCACGGGCCCGCGCGTCTGATCCGCCGGCGCGGTGAGCCGCCCACGGTCGATCTCGGTCCGCGCGGCCTGGACGAGCGCCGCCTCAAGGGCGGCATCTGCGAAGTGCGACAAGGCCCCGGTGACCTGATCGAGGTCCCAGACGCCGCCCAGGTCGCTGAGCGCACAGAGCAGATGCAGGTCTGCCTTCAGCTGGCGCAGGCGCTTGGCGGCGACGGCGCTCTCCGGCTCGGCGCCCTGCCCGCGGGCGGCCTCGAGCAGGGATTCAAGTCGCGCCTCCGGATCGGCCTGCAGGGTGTCGAACAGCGAAGACGGCCGCCTGCGGATCAGGCTCGACAGATAGGGTGAGGCGCCCAGCACCGGCGCCAGGGCGTCCCAGACGCTGTCCAGCGCCCCGGCGCCCATGTCGCTCTCGGCGATCTCGCGCGTGCGCTCGGCATGCTTGCTGTCGAGGACTGGCCCGCAGGGCGTCAGCCTGGGTCCCAGGGGGCCGCCGGACGCGGTCACTCCGGCCTCGGCAGGACCAGCGCAACGCGCAGGCCCGGTCCCGAGCCTTCGACGGCGCCTGGCCCCTCCGACAACTCAAGTCGCCCGCCATGGGCCTCGGCGACGGCGGCGACCAGCGACAGGCCAAGGCCGGAGCCGGGTTCGCTGCGGCTGTTCTCCAGACGCACGAAGCGCTGCACAACGCGGGCGCGGTCCTCTTCCGGCACGCCGGGGCCGGTGTCGGTGACCGAAAACTCGACCTCGCCGGACGACCGCCGCCGGACCCGCAGCATCACCGCCCCGCCTTCGGGGGTGTATTTGATGGCGTTGTCGAGCAGGTTGGCGATGGCCTGGGTGAGGATTTCCTTGGCCCCGTTGACGGTCAGGCGGGGGGTCAGCTCGGCCTTGAAGTCGAGGCCCTTGTCCTCGCAGACCGCCTCGTAGAGCTCGGCGATGTTGGAGGCCAGTTCGCCCGGATCGAAGGGCTTGGGATCGGGCACACGTCCGGCCGCCTGCAGCCGGGCGATGGCCAGGACGGCGTTGAAGGTGCTGAGCACGTTGTCGGCGTCGATCAGGGCCTGTTCCATCGCCTGCAGGGGATCGCCCTTGCCGTTCTCGATCTCGATCAGGCTGGCTTCCAGGCGGGCGCGCAGGCGGGTCAGGGGCGAGCGCAGGTCGTGAGCGATGGCGTCGCCGGCGTGGCGCAGGCCGCCCATCGACTGCTCCAGACGATCGAGCATGTCGTTCAGCCCCTCGGCCAGCTCGTCATACTCGTCGCGCACGCCGCGGACCCGGACGCGGGCCCGCAGATCGCCGCCGCGCACCGCCGCCACCGCCTCGGTCAGGCCCTGCATCTGGCGCGCGACGTTACGGCTGACCAGGATGCCGCCGGCCAGGCCGAGAATGATGATCAGCGCGCCCGCGCCCCAGAGCGCCCGGGCGATGCCGACGACGAAAGCCTCGCTCTCGCTGACGTCAGCCCCGACGAAAAGGATCTCGCCGCCTTCGAGCCGCTCCTGCAGGCCCCGCGCCGATTTGCGGATCTCGCCGCCGTCCAGGTCGGTGTCGGTGAGGGTAAACCGCGCCCAGTTCTCGCCCTTTTCGGTCGCGTCGATCGGCGAGACGGGAATGGTGCCGCTGATCTTCTTGCCGTCCTTGTCCATCAACAAATAGACGAAGGGCCTCTCGCTGGCCGAGCGCTCGATGATGGCGGTGTTCAGGCCGGCGACCCCGCCCTGACGATAGGTGGCCTCCAGCGAGTTCATTTCGCGGGCGATCTCGTTGTCGGCGCGTCGGGTGACCTCGCCGGCCGTGGCGACATAGATGTAGCCCAGGAAGGCCGCCGCCGCCGCCGCGAAAAGGGCGAGGAACAGCAGGGTCAGGCGGAATGTGGTGGTGCGGATGAAGCGGGGGAGTTTCATCATGGGTCTCTCCCCAGTATCGCGTCCAGGTTCTGGCGGCTATCCAGCACGCGCAGCAGGCGGATGCCTCTGCGGCGCTCAAGGGGCTCATAGAGCAGGAGCCAAGGATGGACAGAAAGGCTGCGAGGCTCGCCCACCCACTCTGGCCGCATCTGGCCCATCAAGGGAAACGCCGCAACATTCTGGATCGCCCGATTCAAATGTCGCATGACCGCCTGAGCCGCGTTTGGCCCAGTCTCGATGCTGATCCAGAAAAACAGGGCATCGAGCTCCAGTCGCGCCGCCTCGGTATATTCGATCACGCCTTCGGACATGGTCGCGGTCTAGGAGCGCTTTTTCGCCAAGTACTCCTCGTAGCGCTTTTGGCCGCGAGCGATAATGTCCTCGACATCCCACTCGTACACCCGCCCTTGACGCACATCCTCGTAGGCTTCCTCCAGCAAGACGCTGATCGCCTCACGGTTTCGCGCGATAAAGGCGTCTTCCCAGCCTTCGAACGCCTTGGCGTCTTCGGCCATACCTTCCGGCGTTGCGGGATGTTCAGGATCGCTCGTCATCTCGCCATCCTACCACAGTCTACGGATCGAGCCGGTACCCGGCTCCGCGCACCGTCTGCAACATGGCCCGGTCGAAGCCCTTGTCGATCTTCGAACGCAGGCGGGAGATGTGGACGTCGATGACGTTGGTCTGGGGGTCGAAGTGGTATTCCCAGACCTTCTCCAGCAGCATGGTGCGGGTCACCGACTGGCCGGCGTGGCGCATCAGGAATTCCAGCAGCTGGAATTCACGCGGCTGAAGGTCGACCTCCTTGCCGGCGCGGTGAACCTCGCGGGACAGCAGGTTCATCTCCAGGTCGCCGACCTTGAGCGTGGTGGAGACCGCGCCTGTCTCACGACGGCGCGACAGGGCCTCGACCCGGGCGATCAGCTCGGCGAAGGCGTAGGGCTTGACCAGATAGTCGTCGGCGCCGGCTTTCAGGCCGACCACGCGGTCGTCAATCTCGCCCATGGCCGAGAGGAACAGCACCGGGGTAGCGTCACCCTCGCGGCGCAGGGTCTCGACGACACTGACGCCATCGCGGCGCGGCATCATCCGGTCGACGATGAGGACGTTGAATTCACCGGCGCGAGCGGCCTCCAGGCCGAACTCGCCGTCCGAGGCATGCTCGCATTCGTAGCCGGCCTCCGACAGGCCACGCTTCATGGCCTCCGCCGCTTCGATATCGTCTTCGATGATGAGAATACGCATGCCGCCCGCCCCTGGGAGAAGTCGAAGGGCGGCCCCGACTCAGGGCCGCCACAACCTAGACTAACCCGGGATCTTCACCGGGACGAACTGCGTCGAGCCACCGACCGCAAAGCCCATCAGGACGGTCGGACGACCGGCCTTCCTGGCCGCGTCGACGGCGGCGGCGACTTCCGCCGCCGTGGCCACCTTGCGGGTGTTGACGCTGACGATCACCGAGCCGCGACGCACCCCCTGCTCGGCGGCGTCGGAGTCGGCGCGAACGGTCTCGACCAGTACACCCTGCTCGACGTTGAGCCGGCTCTTGGTCGCCGCATCGATGGGAGCCAGGGCCATGCCCAGGACCACAGGACGCTGAGCCGGGACGACCGGCGGGGTCGCGCCTTTCGGCGCCGCACCGGGCGCATCCGGCGAGCTCAGCTCGGCCAGTTGCTTGGCCGAGGGACGCACGCCCGACTGGATCGAAACAACCTGCTTCTTGCCATCGCGCAGGACGTCCAGCTTCAGCACGCCGCCCGGAGGCGCCTTGGCCACTTCACGGGTCAGGGACGTCGACGACGTGACCGGGTTACCGTTGACGGCAGTGACGATGTCGTCGCGCTGCAGGCCGCCCTTGGAGGCCGGACCGCCGGGCGTCAGGTCGGCGACGATGGCCGCCTTGATGGCGCCCAGGCCCAGGGCCTCGCCCATGTCCGGGGTGAAGTTCTGGATCGTCGCGCCGATGTAGCCGCGGGTCACCTTGCCGTTGGTGATCAGCTGGCGGGTGACGCTGTCGGCCAGTTCGGCCGGAATGGCGAAGCCGATACCGACCGAGCCGCCGGTGGGGGAGAAGATGGCGCTGTTGACGCCGATCACCCGGCCGTAGGTGTCAAAGGTCGGGCCGCCGCTGTTGCCGCGGTTGATCGGCGCGTCGACCTGGATGAAGTCGACGAACGGGCCGTCGTTGATGTCACGGGCGAGCGCCGAGACGATGCCGGCCGTAGCGGTGCCGCCGAGGCCAAAGGGGTTGCCGACGGTGATGACCCAGTCGCCGACCCGCGGCTTGGCGTCGTTTTCGAAGTTGACGAAGGAGAAGCCCTTGCCCTCGACCTTGAGCACCGCCAGGTCGGTGCCATCGTCGGAGCCGACCACCTTGGCCTTCAACTCGCGGCCGTCCTTCAGGGTGACGGTGATCTCGTCCGCCCCGTCGATGACGTGGTTGTTGGTCACCAGGTAGCCGTCAGCCGAGATGAAGAAGCCCGAGCCCGAGGAGGCCTGACGCGGCAGACCGCCGCCCTGACCGCCCTCTTCGCCGCCATTTTCCTCACCCTCTTCGCCCTGTCCGGGCAGGTTGAAGGGCAGGCCGGGGATGCCGCGCAGGGTGGAGGGATCGACCTTGGATTTGACGTCGATGGACACGACGGCCGGAGACACCTTTTCGAAGATGTCGGCAAAGCTCATCGGCGCGCCGGGCGGCGGCGCGAAGTTGACCCGCGTGGAGGACAGCTGGGCGGCGGCGGCATAGTTGCCCTCGGCCGCGTCGGCCATCCGCATGCCCACGCCGGCCATGGCGGCGGCGGCGACGCCGACCCCGGCAACCGCGCCGACGACAAATCCACTCTTCTTCGATGACTTCGTCATTTCAGTTCCTGCGCCCGGCGATACGCCGGTGTTTCCACGTCCAAGTTAGAAGCGTTGCCGCGATGTGCAACGCTGCTCAAGTTAGTTTTGCGTCATGAGCGGTGTGTTAGTTGCGGCAGGATCGCGGCGGCTTGGTGTCAAACCGGCTCCTGGCGCGTCAATTGCGCAAGTCGCGCCTCATCTTCCGGCGAAAGGGCCGCCGCCTGAGGGCGTTGGCGCAGGCGCAGGACCAGCAGGCCGCCGCCGATCAACAGCACCAGGACGGGCGCGCCCCACAGGACGGCATTGGGCGCCGAGACCGCCGGCTTGAGCAGGGCGAACTCGCCATAGCGGGCGACGAGGAAGTCGCGGATCTGCTGATCACTGCGGCCGGCGGCGATCTGTTCGCGGATCACCTGGCGCAGGTCGAGGGCCAGGGCGGCGGTGGAATCGTCGATCGACTCGTTCTGGCAGACGAGGCAGCGGACCTCGCGGAACAGCTCTCGGGCGCGGGCTTCCTGGGCCGGATCGGCCATCCGCTCTGACGGATCGGAGGCGGCGGCGATGCAGGCGAAGGCGGCCAGGGCGATCAGAAGGCGCTTCACGCGGCGGCCTCCTGGCTCTTGCGGCCAACAGCCAGGCGCAGGCGGCGATCGGACAGCGACACCGCCCCGCCGAGCGCCATCAGCAGGGGGCCGAGGAAGATCAGCTGGACCCAAGGATTGAAGTAGCCGCGGATCAGCCATGCCGGAGCGCCCTGCGCCGTCGTGCGACGCTCACCGAGCGTGATGTAGACCTGATCGAGGCCGCGATAGCAGATCGCCACCTCCTGGGTGGTCTGGCCGCCCGCGGGGTAGAAGCGGCGCTCAGGCCTGGCTTCACAGACGACCTTGCCGCCCTTGCGCACGGTCAGCAGGGCCTGTTCGGCCAGGTAGTTGGGCCCATCGACGACCCCCACCCTGTCGAGGGTCAGCTCATAGCCGCCGAGCGGCACGCGGCGGCCGGGGTCCATGACCTCGGCCAGCTCGATCTTCCAGGCGGTCTCGAAACAGGCGCCGAGGATGAAGAGGCCCAAGCCGAAGTGGGCGAGGCTGGAGCCCCAGGCCCCGCGCGGCAGGCCGCCGAAGCGGCGGCGCACCTCAGGCCAAGGCGCGCGGAAGGCCCGGACCCGCTCGGCGATCTCGGTGATGGCGCCGGCCAGAAGCCAGAAGCCGAGCGCCACGCCGGCGCTGGCGAAGGCCTTGCGCGGGCTGACGATGGCCAGGGTCAGCAGGCCGGCGCCGATGGCCAGCAAGGCCGCGAAGCCCAGTCGCTGGGCCGCGCCGAGCGCGTCGCCCCGCTTCCAGGCCAGCATGGGGCCGAAGGGCAGCAGGACCAGGCCGATGACCATGATCGGGACGAAGATCAGGTTGAAGTAGGGAGGGCCGACCGAGACGGTCTGGCCGTCCAGCGCCTCGCGGATCAGCGGGAACAGGGTGCCGAACATCACCGCCGCCGCCGCCGCGGTCAGGACGATGTTGTTGACGACCATGGCGCTCTCGCGGCTGATCGGCTTGAAGGCCCCGCCGGGCGTCAGGCTCGGCGCGCGCCAGGCGAACAGGGCGAAGGCGGCCCCGGAGGACAGGCCGAGGATGCCGAGCAGCAGCATGCCGCGCTCGGGATCGACGGCGAAGGCGTGAACCGATGTCAGCACGCCCGAGCGCACCAGGAAGGCGCCCAGCATGGAGAAGGTGAAGGCGGCGATGGCCAGGAACAGGGTCCAGCCCGGCAAGGCGCCGCGCTTTTCGGTGACCACGGCCGAGTGAAGCAGGGCCGCGCCCATCAGCCAGGGCATGAAGCTGGCGTTCTCGACCGGGTCCCAGAACCACCAGCCGCCCCAGCCCAGCTCGTAGTAGGCCCAGAAGCTGCCAAGTGTGATGCCGATGGTCAGCAGGCCCCAGGCGGCCAGCGTCCAGGGCCGGATCCAGCGGGCCCAGGCGGCGTCGATGCGGCCGCCGATCAGGGCGGCGACGGCCAGGCTGAAGACCACCGAAAAGCCGACATAGCCGAGGTAGAGCATCGGCGGATGGATCGCCAGGGCCGGGTCCTGCAGCAGGGGATTGAGGGAAGCGCCTTCGTCCGGCGCGACGGCAAGCCTGGCCATCGGGTTGGAGGCGAACACGGTGTAGGCCAGAAACAGCGCGCTGAGCGCCCCCTGCACGGCGATGGTGCGGGCCCGCAGGTCGCGGGGCAGGTCGCGCCCGAACCAGCCGACGGCGGCGCCGAAGCCGGTCAGGGCCAGGCACCACAGGACCATCGAGCCCTCATGGCTGCCCCAAGCCCCGGCCACGCGGTAAAGCAGCGGTTTGGCGGTGTGGCTGTTGTTGGCGACATTGGCGACCGAGAAGTCGCTGGTCACGAAGGCGTGGATCAGCGCCGCGAAGGTGACGAGCAGGGCCACGAAGGCGCCGGTGGCCGCCCCCTCGCCGGCTCCGGCCAGCAGCGGCCGACGCGCCCCAGCCGCCGACAGGGCGGTCTGGGCGAGCGACAGGACAAGGGCGAGAATGAGGGCGAAGGCGCCCAGTTCGACGATCATGCGCCGTCCTGTTTGGAATAGGCGGGCTGTTTGGAATAGGCGGGTTTGGCGGGCGCGTTGTGCTCTGGCCGCTCCCCGTCGCCGCGCCATTCGCCCTGATCCTTCAGGGCCTTGGTGACTTCGCGCGGCATGTACTTCTCATCGTGCTTGGCCAGAACCCGCTCGGCGACGAACACCCCGTCGGGGCGCAGGGCGCCCTCGGCGACGACGCCCTGGCCTTCCTTGAACAGGCTGGTGACCTCGCCGTCGTAGATCACGGTCATGCCCGCCTGGTTATCGACCACCCGAAAGGTCATCGCCTCGCCCTGCCTCTTCAGGCTGCCGACCTCGACGAGGCCACCGAGCTGGAAGGCCTTGCCGGGCTTGAGTTCGGCGGTGCGCACCTGGCCAGGGGTGAGAAACAGCGAGATGTTTTCGCGCAGGCCGTAGAGGGTCAGGCCGACCGCCAGAGCCAGCACGGGCGCGCAGGCCAGCACGATGGTCAGCCGCCGCCGGGCCTTGTGCGATTTGGGCCAGAAACTCATTTCGCCTTCTCCACTTCGCCCTGCAGCGCCTGCAGAACCTGCGGTTGGTCCTTGTAGAGGTCACGGGCGCGGGCCAGGGCCGCGTCCCGCTTGCCGGTCTCGCCGAGCACGCCATAGGCGCGCACCAGCCGCACCCAGCCTTCAGGATCGTTGGGGTCGGCCTCGAGCCGGGCGGCCAGGCCGTCGACCATGGCGCGGATCTGCTCGGGACCCACACCGGACGGCGCGGCGGGCTGTTGCGGCGCGGGCCGCTTGCCCGTGCGCTCGACCTCGGCGATCTGCGCCATCAGGCCGACGCGGCGGGGGTCGGCGGCCGGCAGTTCGGCCAGAAGGGCGCGCCAGGCGGCCAGGCCCGCCGCGGGCTTGCCGTCGGCGACGTCCGCCAGGCCGAGATAGAAGCGCGGCGCTTCCGCCTTCGGATTGAGACGCACCGCCTCGCTGAACGCCTTGCGGGCGTCCACACCGATCTCGCCATTGCCGGTCATCATGAACAGCTCGCCCTGCTGGGCCCAGAGATCGGCATTGGTCGGTTCGATGGCAACGGCCTGGCGCAGCGCCCGGCCCGCCCCCATCAGGTCATTGGACTCCACCCGCGCCTTGGCCAGCATCTCGAGCAGCCGGGCGTCGTTCGGCTTTGTCCGGGCGACTTCGGTCAGGACGGCGGCGATCTGCGGCGCGGTCAGGGTGGCGGGGTCAGCCTGGCGCCAGGCGACGATCCGCGCCTTCATCGGCGCGTCGGCCAGGCCGGGACTTCCAACGCCCAGGTAGATGGCGAAACCAGCGAGGGGGGCCAGAACCGCCGCCGCCAGGGCGACCTTGCGGCCACCGGACAGGGCTTGCGGCCGGACCGCATCGTCCGCCGCCAGCAACCGCCGGCCCGCCTCGGCGCGGACTTCCGCCTGCTCGGCGGGGCTGAGCAGACCCCGGGTGACGAGATCGTCGATCTCGTCCAGCTGGCGCCGATGCATGGCGACACCCGGATCGTCTTCATCCGCCGCCGCGGCCCGCTTTTGGGCAAGCGTCAGCATCAACCAACCCGCCACCGCCGACAGCAGGGCGGCGGCGGTCCAGAACAGGACGGTGAGCCAGAAGGACATAGGGCGCTGTTAGCGGAAATCG
Source organism: Caulobacter sp. (assembly GCA_032122215.1). Classification (GTDB taxonomy): domain Bacteria; phylum Pseudomonadota; class Alphaproteobacteria; order Caulobacterales; family Caulobacteraceae; genus Caulobacter. The sequence continues at coordinate 31,865 of JAUMCZ010000059.1, read as the reverse complement.
AAGGCGGGGGCGAGGCGGCAAAAACGATGGCGATGGCGACGGGTCAGTCGCGGCATCTTCTTGTCATAGATAGGCGGGTCCGCGCCTTGATCCAGCGCAACCCGCGCTTCAGGCCGCGGCCAGGCGCCGGCGGACGATCCGCGCCGCCTTGTCGTCCTTGCTCAGGGTCAGGATGTCGGCGGCGACGGTCAGGAAGGCGCGGATTCGGTCGGGGTTCTCGACATCGCCTGAACGCAGGTGCTCCAGAGCGTCCTCGACGTAGGGATCGATGTGCTTTTCGACCGCTTCCATGATTCTGGACCTGGTGGCGCCGAAGCCCCCGGTGTCGGCGCTGGAGCGAACTTCCTCGGCGAAGGCCAGCAGGCTCATCGCATGGCCGACCGCCTTCTGGTCAGGATCGGCCGACAGTTTCGGCGTGGCCTTGATCAGCCGGGCGCTGTAGCGGAGCGCCTGGACCGGCAGGGCCTGTCCGACGGCGGACTCGACTTCCTTCAGCCGACCCTCGACAGACAGCGCCAGTCCTCGCTTCTGACCGGCCAGTCGTTTGCCCCACTCGCCGTCCGGTTTCATCTGGACCGCCTCTTCCAGTTCGGCGATGGCGATGGAGGCCTTGTGCACGGCGCGCCCGGCCGACCGACCGGCGGCCTCGCCGCCGCTGGTGTCGAAGCTGCGCACCTTGCTCAGGTGGCCATCGACGGCGTCCATGAGCATCACCCCGAAAAATGCGAGGTCGGAATCGGCAAGGTACCGCTCGCTCGGCCGGTCCATGATCGCCGAGATGACCCGGAGGATCTGACTGGGCTCGCCCATGCGTGAGGCCAGCATCTGGAAGAACAGCGGGCCGGCGTCAGGCGCCACGCCGACACTGTCGCGATAGGCCAGACGGGCGGCGGCGCGACGCTCAGGGTCCATCCGGGCCAGCCAGTCGCCCAGATGCGGCAGGCATCGGCGCACGATCGGCGCCAGGGCCAGCGCCGGCAACAGGCGCTCAGCGTCGATGCCTGCGAGCGCGACCGGGCGATCCTCGGCCTTGAGGTCCCTGGCCGCCAGCAGGCAGAGGGCGTCGAAGGCCCCCGGATCGACATCTTCAGGATTGTAGGCGCTGGCGGAAAGTTGTGCGTGGGCGACCGGGCCCGGCCAGGCCGTTTTCAGATGGCTCCACAACAGGCCCAGATGGCTGGCCGGGAACTGGGCAAGCGGGCCGCTGAAGAGTCCGATGATCGGGGCCAGCGCCATGTTGCGGACGTTGCGGTCCTTGGTCTCGCGATCGACCAGCAGCCAGACCGAGCCCAGCGGCCCGTCGCGGACGGCGTCGTCGGACAGGGCGTGCTCGAGCTTCCGCAACACGCCGTCGGGCGCGTTGTCGATCAGCATCCGGAGCAGTCCAGCCTTGGCCGGTGAAAGCTCGCCCATGAGTCATGCCCAAAGCCGCCCGAACGACGGCAGTAACCTAAATGGCGTATTGGTAGTTAACGAAGGCCGAAACCGCCCGTTCAGCCCTCTGCCCGTGGCAATTTGACCGTCACCTCAAGGCCGCCCATGCCGCTGTCGCCCAGCACCAAGTCACCGCCGTAGGCCCGGGCCAGTTCGTCGACGATCGCCAGGCCCAGGCCGGAGCCCGGTGCGGTCTCGTCCAGACGGGCGCCTCGCTTGATCACTTCCTCGCGGCGTTCGGCGGGCAGGCCCGGCCCGTCGTCCTCGATGGTGACGGTCAGCCAGTCGGGCCCGGCCGCGGCGGCCGTCGCGCGGACATTGCGTTTGCACCAGATGCCGGCGTTTTCCAGGATGTTGCCGATCAGTTCCTGCAGGTCCTGGCGCTCGCCGCGGAAGCAGAGGTCGTCTGGCGACCGCCAGTCGATGGTGACGCCCTTGTCCTGGAATATCCGCTCCATCGTCACGGCCAGTTCGTCGAGCACGGCCGAGACGTCCGTACGCTCGCCGGTGCTCTGTGAGCGGGCGGCGGCGCGGGCCCGGCGCAGGTGGTGCTCGACATGGGCCCGCATGGCCTCGGCCTGGCGCTCGACGATATCGGAGAGCTCGCCCGGCGTGCTGCGCGCCTCGGTCAGCATCACCGCCAGCGGGGTCTTCAGGGCATGGGCCAGGTTGCCGACGTGGGTGCGCTGGCGCTCGACCACATCCTGGTTGTGGGCCACCAGGGCATTCAGTTCACCGGCCAGCGGCGACAACTCGGCCGGATAGTCGCCGACCAGCCGCTCGGCCTTGCCCCGCCGCACCAACGCCACCTCGCGGCGGAGGCCGAACAGGGGCGCGAGACCGATACGGACCTGCAGATAGACAGCCAGGATCAATCCCGCGCCGAGCACCACCAGGGCGCCGATGATCACGGCGATGAAGCGGTTGGCGGCTTCGTCGATCGATTCGCGGTTCTCGGCGGCCATGAAGACCACCGGCTTGTCGCGGCCCGGAATGGAGCCGACCTGGGCGGCGGCGTGGAGGCGTTTGCCCAGCGGATCGACGGTGTCGAAGTAGACGCTGGTCCCGGGGGTCCTGGCCGCGGCCGGTGCGACGTCGGTCGGCACCGCGAGGTTGCTGTCCCAGATCGACCGCGACTTGACCAGCGGCCTGACAGCGCCTTGGGCGTCGAGCTCGGCGATCTGCCAGTAGAAGCCGCTGTAGGGGCGGTAGGCCCGCACGTCGGTCATCGGCGGGGCGTAGACCTGGCCGTTGTCGACGGTCGTCTCGGCCTGGAGTCCACGGATGGATTCCTCCAGCCCGGCTTCAAACCGCTGGACGGAAGCCTGGCGGAACAGGTGGTTGAGGCCGAACCCGGCCAGCACCAGCATGGCGATGCTCCACACCCCGGCCAGCAGCACCAGCCGCAGGACGAGCGAGGAGCGCCTCAGGCTCCGGAACAGGGGCAGGCGGTTCCGCGCTTTGCCGCGCGTATCGCTCACGCGTCGCTCTCACCCTCGAGGGCCATGATGCGGTAACCGAGGCCGCGCACCGTTTCGATACGGTCCTGGCCGATCTTCTTGCGCACCCTGCCGATGAACACTTCGATGGTGTTGGAGTCGCGGTCGAAGTCCTGGTCGTACAGGTGCTCGACCAGTTCGGTGCGGCTGATCACCCGGCCCTGGTGCATCATCATGTAGTGAAGCAGTCGGTATTCCAGCGAGGTCAGGCGCAGCGGCTCGCCGTTCACCGAGGCGCGGGCGGCGCGGGGATCGAGGCGCAGGCCGCCGCAGGACAGCTGCGGGCTGGCGTGACCGGCCGAGCGGCGCACCAGGGCGCGAAGGCGGGCCAGCAGTTCCTCGGTGTGGAAGGGTTTGGTCAGGTAGTCGTCGGCCCCCGCGTCGAAGCCGGCAACCTTCTGACTCCAGTTGTCGCGGGCCGTAAGGATCAGCACCGGGGTGGCGACGTTCTCACGCCGCCACTTTTCCAGCACCGACACCCCGTCGATCTTGGGCAGCCCAAGATCGAGGATGACCGCGTCATAGGGTTCGGTCTCGCCGAGGAAGTGGCCTTCCTCGCCGTCCGGGGCGTGGTCGACGGCATAGCCGGCGTCGCCGAGGGCCAGCTTGAGCTGGCGCGACAGATCGGGATCGTCTTCGACGAGCAGAATACGCATGGATAGAACCCTAGAACTGGCCCGTGGCCGCGTCGACCATGAAGTCTTCGAATCGGCCGCCGGGGAAGCGCAGCCGCATCCAGTAGTACTTGCGGCCCCCCTGCATCCGGGGATTGGCGTTGACGTACTCGCCGCCGGTGCGGCTCTCGACCATGCGGATCAGCTGGGACAAGGGAATTTCCCGCTCGCGGGGCGCGTCAGAGCCGCCACGATCACCCTTGCGCCCACCCTGCTCCTGCTTGTCGGCCTTGGGCCCACGGCCCTGCGCGTCCGCGGCCACGGGGATGGCGGCGGTCAGGAGCGCGGCTGCAAAGAGGGCGACGAGACGTTTCATGCCTGTGCTTCTAGAGCCCATCGTCTGAATGGCGGCTGAATGAACAGGTTATGCAAGCTGTGCGACGCGCTGTCACGGGGCGGCGCGCCACAGGCGAGGGATCAGCGCCGTTTGGCGGCGTAGGGGCGCTTGGCCTTCCACTCCTGGGCGAACTGCTCAAGTTCCGGTCCGGCAATATCCGGCAGGGTAACCACCAGCCGGGCCACCAGGTCGCCGCGCTTGCCCTTGGCGTCGATAAAGCCGCGCCCCTTCAGGCGCAGCTGCTGACCGCTGTTGGACCCCTTGGGCACGGTCAGGGCGACGTTGCCGTCAGGCGTCGGCGCCTCGACCTTGCCACCCAGCACGGCGTCCGGAACGGTAATCGGCACATCCATGATCAGGGTGTCGCCCTCGCGGCGGTAAATGGCGTGGGGCCGGATGCTCAGTTCGATCAGGGCGTCGCCCGCCCCGCCCCGGCCCGGCGCCCCCTGCCCCTTCAGCCGCAGGGTCTGGCCGTCCTGCGCACCCTTGGGGATAGAAACCTCGATGGTGCGGCCGTCTGAGAAGGCGATGCGCTTCTTTGTTCCGCGGATCGCGTCTTCCAGATCGATATCGATCCTGGCGCGGACATCCTGGCCCTTGGTCGAGAAGCCGCCGAAGCCGCCCGGATTGCGCCCCGGGCCTCCGCTGCGGCCGAACATCTCGCCGAGAATGTCGTTGAGGTCGACGCCGTCCGGGCCCTGACCGCCGGCCGGTCCGCGCGGCGACCAGCCACCCGCCCCCGCGCCGCCGCCGCGTCCGAACGGGCTCTGCTCGCGGCCCTCGGCGTCGATCTCGCCACGGTCGAACTTCTTGCGCTTTTCCTCGTCGCCAACGATGTCGAAGGCGCCCGAGACGCGCTTGAACTTTTCCTCGGCGGCAGCGTCACCGGGATTGGCGTCGGGGTGATGCTGCTTGGCCAGCTTGCGAAACGCCTTGCGGATATCGTCATGCGACGCACTGCGGGAAACGCCCAGCTCCAGATAGGGGTCGCGCGCCAAGGATACCTCTTAAAAAAACGAACGTCGGCGGAAGGCCTCTACCTAAGCCAACGCGCGGCCCACGCAAGGGGTAGTGTTGTAAAATTGCAACTTCACCGTCGTGCGCTGGCGTTTTCGGCGAAGCGCGGGCGGCCGAGCCTCTACAGGGAGGGCGTCTTTCGTGGAATGAACGTGGCTCGCGTCACGGTGACCGTCATGCCGCCCGCGTCGCTGTCGGCCTCGAGCCGGGCGTCCAGTTGCTTGACCAGAGCCTGGACAATAACTGTCCCCAGTCCACCGGACGCGCCGGCCACCGAACTGACCGGGGTGACCGAGGGCTTGCCGACGCCGTTGTCACAGACGGTCAGCTTCCAATCCTCGCCCACGCTCTCATAGGTGACCCGCACCTGCGCGCCGTCGCGACCCGTCGGGAAGGCGTACTTCACCGCGTTGATAACCAGCTCGGTGACGATCAACCCGATGCTGACCGCCTGGGCCGAACTCATCCGTCCCTCGTCGGCGACGACCTCCAGCGAGATCGGCCGGTCCTCGGCGATCATCGACCGGCCGAGACTCTCGCAGAGCTTCTTGAGGTAGGCGCCGACAGCGATATCGTCGATGCCCTCGACCGCGTGCAGGTGCGACTGCACCGCCGCCACGCTCATCACCCGCTGGTGGGCGTCGCGCAGATGATCCCGCGTCTCGGGGGACGTCACCGCCCGCGCCTTCAGCATCAGGATGCTGGCGATGATCTGCAGGCTGTTGGCGACCCGGTGCTCCATCTCCTGCAGCAGGATCTGCTTCTGCTCCAGCAGCGACTCGGTTCGGACCAGCAGCTCGGCCAGTTCCCTCTCCATCGCCCGCCTCGCGGTGATGTCGGTAAAGGCGAGCAGGATGGTGTGGTCCGCGCTGGTCTCGTAGACGACCTTGCGGGCGTTCAGCAGCATGATCCGCTGGCCGACCCCTGGAAAATCGTGGCTGACCTCGAAGTCGTCCATCGCCGCCCGCTCGGGGATGATGGTCTCCAGCAGCAGGCGCAGGGCCGGAATGTCCCACTGGCCGTCGCCCAGGTCATAGAGCAGCGCGCCGAACGTGGCCTCGGCCTCGACCTTGAAGGTTTCGTAGAAGGCGCGGCTGGCGGCCATCACCCGCAGGTCGGCGTCCAGCACCAGAAGCGGTTCATGGATCGTGTTGACGATCGCCTGGGCGAGCGTCTGGGCCTCCGCAATCCCCTGCAGGGGGTTCATCATGGCGGAAAGGCTATGCCGATCTGTAGCGCGGGGGCGGCGGCCGGGGTCGGCCGCAAGGAACACCCGGAGAGGTTATAAAACATCGATCCGACAAAGTCCCACCGGAACAGACTCTGGCTGTCGGGAAGAGGCGTTGCGGCCCTCAGAACAAGGCGTTCGTCATCCCGCCGTCGACCACCAGGCTCTGGCCGACGACATAGCCGGCGAAGTCGCCGCACAACATGGCCACCACCTTGCCGACCTCGTCCGCCGTGCCCACACGGCGGGCGGCGATACGCATCTGCTTGGCGAACAGGGCCTCGGCCCCGGCCCGGTCCAGCCCGTTCTTCTCGGCCAGGGCGGACAGGGTGCGCTCCAGCCCGTCGGTCGCCACCATGCCTGGCAGCAGGCAGTTGATGGCCACATTGTCCCGCGCCAGCCGCCGTCCGACCGCCGCGCAGTAATTGGCCAGCGCCGAGCGCGCCGGACCTGACAACAGCCGCGTCTCGCTGGGATACTTCGCCGCGACCGTGGCGATGGCGACCACCCGGCCCCAGCGGCGCGCCGACATGCCCTCGCTGAAGTGCCGGATCAGCTCGACCGGCCCCACCAGGCCGCTGGTCACCGAGCCCAGCCAGTCGGCTTCGGTGATGGCGCGGAAGTCCTCCACCGCCGCCGGCGGCGAGACGCTGATCACCAGGATATCGGCCGCCGGGCAGGCCACCGCCAGTGTCGCCCGGCCCTCTGGCGTCGAATGGTCGGCCACCACGGGAGTCACCTCGCCCCCGGTCGCTGCCGCGATCTCCGCCGCCGCGCTGTGCAGCCGCGCCTCTCCGCGCGCCGAAAGCACGATCCTGGCTCCCTCCCCGGCCAGCGCCAGCGCGGCAGCCTTGCCCATGCCGGCGCTGCCGCCGGCGATAAGGGCGGTGCGGCCCCTGATGCCTAGGTCCATGTCGATTTCCCTGGGAGACGCGGCGGTCCCGACTGGTCGAAGCGGCAACCCATATACCGCGCCGATGCAGCCCACAAAAACTCCGAGCAACCGCTCGAGCCGTGGGCTCACGGAGCGCCGAAGCCGGGCGGCAGAACGTCCTTGCGCTGCGGGTCGCAACTGCAAAGGGCCGTACGGCGCCCCGGGGAACAAATTCCCGCCCCAATCGCTCAAACCTCCACGGGTTCGCGATCGTCGCCGACCTTCGGAGAATCTGCATGTCCATTCTCGCCTGGATCGTCCTCGGCATCGTCGCCGGCTTTATCGCCAGCAAGCTCATCAACAAGTCCGGCAGCGGCCTGGTCATTGACCTGGTGCTGGGCGTGGTCGGGGCCGTGGTCGGCGGCTGGCTGTTCAACCAGTTCGGCAGCGCCGGAGTGACCGGCTTCAATCTCTACAGCCTGTTCGTCGCCGTGATCGGCGCGGTGGTGGTGCTGCTCATCTACCACCTGGTGTTCCGCCGCAGCCGCATCTGACGCGGCGGGCTCTGGCCCCAGACAAAAGGCTCCCCGGCATCTCTGCCGGGGAGCCTTTTTCGTTCCGCCCGGGGGTTCGGGGGGCGAGTCGGGGCGGAACGACTGGTCTGAACCAGCACTCTCAAACGCGCCTGGACGAAGATCGTTCGACAGGCGAGTAAGATTACTGGGGGTTGAAGGAAGGGCGTGACTGGCGTTGCGAGAGATCGGGCGCAATTGCCCCTCAAACAGCCTCAAGCCCGAACCCGGCTTCGGCGAACACCTCCAGCCCCTCCGGCATCGGCGGCGGCGGCTCGCCGGCCATCCGGGCCAGCAGGTAGCCGACGGCCAGCACCATGTCGGCGGCGTTGTAGGGCTTGGGCAGGGAGCCGACGGCGACCGTCCTGGCAGAGCGGGCGCGGCTGGTCTGGCCGCTGATCAACAGGACGGGGATGCCCAGAGCCTTCAGATGCTCGGCCAGTTCGATTCCGTCATCGCGGCCGGCGAGGCGGATGTTGACCAGGGCCAGGTCCGGCCGGCTCTCGCGGGCGACTTCCAGAGCCTCGACATGGCGTTCGGTCAGGTCGAGGACGCGGTAGCCGGCCTCGACAAGCTCGTCGCGCAGGATCATCGCAACAAGGGCCTCGTCCTCCACGATCATCAGGGTCTTGCCAAGCTCAGCGGGCTTTTCGTTCGGGGTCATGATCTTTCCTCCGCGCGCTGCGCGCCGGCGTCGTCGTCCCGCGCCGTGCGGGGGTCTTCGTGAACCAGGGCTACACGGGTGTGCTGGATGGAAACCTGTGTGCCCGGATGGCGGGATGAAATCTCGACGACGGCCCCCAGTTGGCGGGCGAGAGCCTGGACGATGCTGGCGCCCATGCCGGTGCGGGCCGGGGCGACGGTGGGCATGCCGACGCCGTTGTCGCGGACGCAGAGCACCCAGTTGGGGCCGTGGAAATTGTAGTCGACCTCGATGCGGCCCGACCGCTCGTCCGGAAAGGCGTGCTTCAGGGCGTTGATCACCAGTTCGGTGATGATCAGCCCGAGGCTGACCGAAACGCGGGACTCGACAACGCCATGTCCGCCCTCGACCGTCAGGCTGATCCGCTCCGGATCAGCGATCATCGAGGCGGCGATGCTGCGGCAGAGACTGAGGAAATAGGCCTGGACGTCGACGGCGCCACTTTCCGAGGTGGACAGCAGGCGCTCCAGGGCGGCGACCGCCATCACACGCCCGTGGGCGTCCGTGAGATTGCCGCGCGTTTCCTCGGAACTGGTCTTGCGGGCGTTCTGCAGCAGGACGCTGGCGATGATCTGGAGGCTGTTGGCGACCCGGTGGCGGACCTCGCGCAGCAGGACGCTGTGTTCCTGCAGCAGAGCTTCCTGGCGGGCGGCGTCAGCCATGGCGTCGGTGACATCGGTCACCCCGATCAGGATGCGGGTCTGTTCGAGGTCGAGGTAGACCAGACGGCGGGCCTGGATGATCAGATTGCGGACCGGCTGGCGCGGTCGTTTCAGGTCAATGTCGCGCGCCTCGGCCGCCGCCTGGCCACCCACGGCGGCGTCCACCGCCAGGCGCAGGGCCGGGCTGTCCCACTCACCGGCGTCGAGATCATAAAGCGGACGGCCGACCACATCGGCCGGGGCCAGGCCGAAGACGTCGCAGAAGGACAGGCTGGCGGCGACGACAACCAGCCGACCGTCCAGCAGCAGCAGCGGAGCCGGCGAGGCCGTGACCTCCGCCAGGGTCAGGCTGAAGGCGATGTCCTCAAGGCTGTGAACGCGATCCGACATGACAGGCCTTCGGTAGAACCGGAGGCTCGCGGGGCGAAAGCCGATGGCCGGGGACGCCGCGAGGGGCCAGGCAGGGTCGAAAGGAAGGTGGACTGTCGCGTGGCATCTCAACGCAGGCCAAGCCTGCCGGTTGCACCTCTATGTCGATCCTCGACAATAAACTGTTGGAACGGCCGGCAGCCAGGAGGGGCGTCACTGGCCGCTTGACCGCAGCTCGGAGGGTGGCCTGGCGGACGGAAGCCAACCCGCTTCAATCCGGATCGTACGACTCATCCCCACGGTCGATCATCAGGTCCCAGGCGGTGTATTCCAGGGCGTCTTCGGGATCCTTGAGTTCGGCCTCGCTGATGGTCTGGCCGCGAATCGAGACGCCGGACTTGTGGACGCTTTCGGGGTCGCCGGTGATCAGGGGGTGCCATTCCGGCAAGGTCTTTCCCTCATGCAGCCGGCGATAGGCGCAGGACGTCGGCATCCAGGGCAGGGCGTCGATATTATGGGGCGTGAGCTTTACGCAGTCGGGGACGTGAGCCTTGCGGTTGGCGTAGTCGGTGCAGGCGCAGAGCTGGCCGTCGAACAGCTTGCAGTGCACGCGGGTGGGGATGACGTCGCCGCTGTCCTCATCCTCGAAGCGAACAAGGCAGCAGAGACCGCAGCCGTCGCATAGGCTTTCCCATTCGGCCACCGTCATCTGGCGAAGGCTTTTGTATTCCCAGAAGGGTCGGCGCGACATGCGCAAGCCACTACCCCCGATCCGCCCGCCAAACCAGCACGACGAATTGTCCAGCACCGGCACAATCCTTGCGTGATGGACCTTCTGCGCCTCGGAAGGATACAGATGAGGCGACCGTTCATGTGTCTTCAGCTCAGGTAGCCCGTGTCCAACGACGAAAACGACAAGTGGAGCCTCGAACCCTTCCGGTTCGAAGATTCCCGGCCGGCCGCCGAGGAACCGGAGCCTGAACCCATGCCGCCGCCGCGCCGTCAGAAGCCGGTGAAGGAGAAGGCGGTGAAGCCACCGAAGGCGCCCAGGACGCCCAAGGCGCCCAGGCCGCCGAAGGAAAAGAAGCCCAGGCCCGTGCGTGTCGTCTCCGATGGCCAGGGGTGGGAGCGGTTCAAGGCCCTGATGGGCCGGCTGAAGTGGTTGTGGATCACGCTGGCCGTGCTGTTCGTGCTCGGCGCGACGGCGGCGATCGGTGGCGGAGTCTATGTCTGGCGCAAGTATCTGACCGACGTGCCGCCGTTGCCCGACCGGGCGGCGCTGTTCGCCGTCAACCGGGCGCCGGGGATCAAGTTCCTCGACCGCGAAGGCGCTCTGATCGCCACCCGCGGCCCGCGCTACGGCGAGCGCATCACCCTGGCGCAGCTGCCCGAGCATGTGCCCAACGCCTTCCTGGCCGCCGAGGACCGGCGCTTCTACAAGCACGGGGCGCTGGACCTCTACGGCATCAGCCGCGCGGCCTACGTCAACTTTCGGGCCGGTCACACGGTGCAGGGCGGCTCGACCATCACCCAGCAGCTGGCCAAGGGCCTGTTCCTGACGCCGGAGCAGACCATCAAGCGCAAGCTGCATGAGGCGGTGATGGCGCGGCGGCTGTTCAAGGTGCTGAGCCGCGACGAGATCCTCGAACTCTACCTGAACCGCATCTATTTCGGGGCCAACACCTTCGGTATCGACGGCGCCTCGATGAGCTATTTCGGCAAGCCGGCGCGGGAGCTGACGATCGGCGAGGCGGCCCTGCTGGCCAGCCTGCCCAAGGCCCCGTCGCGACTGGCGCTGAACAAGAACATGGGGGCGGCGCTGCAGCGCTCGCACCTGGTGCTCGACCGGATGCGCAAGGAAGGCTGGATCACGGCCGCCCAGGAACAGGAGGCGCTCGATAATCCGCCCAAGCTGCAGGCCAAGGCGCTGCAGGAAGAAGGCGATATCGGCTACATCCTGGACTACGCCACCAACGAGGCGGTGAAGATCGCCGGGGCCAACGCCCCGGACCTGACCGTCAAGCTGACCATCGATTCCAGGCTGCAGAAGGTCGGGGCGGACACCGTCCGCAAGGTGCTGCAGACGGACGGGGTCAAGGCCAAGGCCAAGCAGGCGGCCCTGCTGTCGCTGGGCAGCGACGGGGCCATCCGGGCCATGGTCGGCGGCGCCGACTTCGACGTCGCGCCGTTCAACCGCGCCGTCCAGGCCAAGCGCCAGCCTGGCTCGACCTTCAAGGCCCTGGTCTATGCGGCGGCGCTGGAGAAGGGCCTGCTGCCCAAGGACGTGCGCGTCGACGGGCCGGTGAAGTTCGGCGACTGGGCCCCGGAAAACTATGGCGGCAGCTATTCGGGTCCGGTGACCATAGAGACGGCGCTGGCCAAATCGATCAACACCGTGGCGGTGAAGGTTGGCCAGGAGGTCGGCGGTCCGGCCATCGGCGAGATCAGCCGCCGTTTCGGGATCACCACGGTCCCGGCGCGGCCGGACCTGTCGGTGTCGCTGGGTTCCTACGAAGTGAACCTGCTGGAGCTGACCAGCGCCTTCCAGGTCTTCCAGCAGGCCGGCCAGCGGGTACAGCCCTACATCATCGAGAGCATCGTCACGCAGGACGGCGCCCCCGTCTACAACCGCAGCCAGCGGCCGGGGACGCCGGTCTTCGACATCCAGTACGCCAGCATGATGGTGAAGATGCTCAAGGGCGTCGTCGAGAAGGGCACCGGCACGAGGGCCGCCTTCGGGCGCCCGGCGGCGGGCAAGACCGGCACCAGCCAGAACTACCGCGACGCCTGGTTCATCGGCTTTACGCCGGACGTCGTCACCGGCGTCTGGGTCGGCAACGACGACGACAAGCCGATGGAGCGGGTCGCCGGCGGCGGCATGCCCTCGACCATCTGGCGCCAGTACATGGTCGCCGCCCACGCCGGCCTGCCGGCGCGCGACTTCGACTGGCTGCTGCCCGACGTCGAGCCGGAGACGGAGCCCGATCCGCGCAATGGCTTCTACGAGGGTTTGGGCAGCGACTTCAGCCGCGCCGCGAGCGAACTGGAAATCCTGACCCGGGAGCCGGATCCCGTCATCGAGCCGCCGCCTGGACAGGCCCCGCCCGGGGTCACTGCACCGCCGGCGCCATCGGAACCCATTCCCTACTGATTGGAACTTCACCTCCGGGCTTACCCTCTCCCTTCGCTAGAGAGGGTGTCGCCGAAGCCGACGGCTGAGCAGGCTGACGGGCCTTCGACACGGCCGGTGGCAACCCTTTCAAGGCGGTCGGAGCGATCGTCTCGCCCGTCGCCGTGGCAGGAACTTGTGACCGCTCAACAGGAAAATATGGTTAACGAGTTGTAAACACGACTGGATCGGGCTTTGCTCTGGACCGACATGACCCCCACCGGACTGTTCCGGTCCGGGACGGTTTCGGAGTTCCGCATGTTCGAGTTCGGTCGTCAGCTGCGCCGCGCCTTCGAGACCCCATCCTCCCCGCCTCGCGATGGGATGACGGGCGGCGACGCGGCCTTGCTGGATCTGCTGGACCTGCGCCTGCTGAAAGCCGAGGCCCGCGCCGCCGACGTCGCCGCCGGCCGCGTCAGCGCCCGCGACCCCGCCATGCGCCAGCTCGACGCCGCCGTGGTCTGGCGCGAGGTCGCCCGCCGCTCGGGCGACGCCGTCGCCCTGCGCAAGGCCGCCGCCGCCGCCGAGAGCGCGGCGACGAAATTCGACGCCTCGCGCCGCCCGGCCGGCGTGGCCCGCGCCCGGGTCGAACAGGCCTTCTGCGCCCTGCTTGGCGGCGAACTGTTCAGCGACGAAGGCCTGGAAGCCGCCGTGGTCGCCACCCTGACCCCTGTTTCCGCCGATCCGGGACCGGCCGGCGCCCTCGCCCTTTGCGGGCTGGCGGGCGTCGCCGGTCGCCGTGCGCTCCGCAGCGGTGGTCTGGAAGACGCCCTGGCCGCCGCGGGCCGCTTCGAGGCCCCCCTTCGTCGTCTGGACCAGGCGGGCAAGGGCAATGTCGCCCTGCGCATGGCCGCCGCCGAGCAGCGCGCCGTGCTGGCCGACATCCTGGCCGGCTGCGGGGTGCGCCTGAAGGACCAGCCGCTGATCGAGTGCGCCCTGCGCGAGCTGACCCATGCCGGCAAGACGCTGGACGCCGACTACGAGCCGCTGCTGACCGCCCGCATCACCGCCCAGGCCGGCGCCGCCCGTGCGACGCTGGCCGAACTGACCGCCGACGCTGGCGCCGCCGCTGACGGCGTGCAGCAGCTGACCGACGCCCTGGAGCTGATCCCGCGCGATCATAGCCCGCTCGACTGGACCCGCATCCAGGCCCAGCTTGGCCTGGCCCTGCAGACGTTGGGCGAACTCACCGACGCGCCGCGCGCCTTCGACCAGGCCCTGCGCTGCTATGACCGCGCCCTGTTCGGCCTCGGCCGTGAGACCGCGCTCGCCCTGCACGCCTGCGTCGCCGCCGGCCGCGCCAACTGCCTGGGCCGCCTGGCGGAACTGACGGGGGATCTGGCCGTGCTCGACGCCGCCGAGGCGGCGATGCTGACCGACCTGTCGGCCCGCGCCCCGACCACCGATCCCGTCGCCTGGGCCCTGACCCAGCTGGGTCTCGCGCGGCTGTACGAACTGCGGGTCGAGATCACCGGCCGCGGCGACCATCGACTGGCGAACGCGGCCATGGCATACGACGCCGCCCTGGACGTCTTTTCCGAACAGGGTCTGCGTTCCCTGTGCGACCTCGCCGCGCAGGGGCTTGAACGCCTCAGGGAACGGTCCGAAGTTTAGGTCATGCTGCTTTCGTTGCTCGCCCTGGCCCTGATCGCCCAGGACACCCCCGCCGCCGCGCCGGAACCGGAGTTCGGCCGACCGGAGTGGGTGGCGAAGCCGGCGCCCGCCGACCTGACCGACGCCTACCCCGTCTCCGCCTACGAAACCGGCCAGGGCGGGACGGTGACGATGATCTGCCGCGCCACGGCGCTCGGCGATCTCGACCGCTGCGAAGTGATCAAGGACACCAATCCGGAAGCTGGCTTCGCCAAGCCGAGCCTGAAACTGACCCGGCTCTACAAGATGAAGGCGATCGGGCCGGACGGCGCCTCGGTAGCCGGCCGACTGGTCCGCATTCCGGTCGTCTGGAGCGCGCCCGGGAAGTTCGCCGCGGACGGCCTGCCCTACGACCTGATCGCGCTGGATCGTCTGCAATGGACCGGCCGGGTTCGCCCGACCAAGACCATCGGCGAGGTCAGGACCCTGCGGCTGGTGTGCCGCATCGGGGCCACCGGCAAGCTGACGCCCTGCGCGGAGCCGGGCGCCCGCAAGGCCTACGACGGTCCGGCCAAGTGGACGGCCCGCAAGTTCACCGCCGCCCCGCTCGATGTCGACGGCAAGCCGACGAAGGGTCGGCTCGTGGTGCTGGAGTTTCCGGACGTGAAGTCGAAGCTTCCGTAAGCGGAATCAGGCCGCCGCAGCCACGTCGCCGGCGCCGCGGCGCAGGCGCCAGAAGCGGATGGTGCGCTGGGCGACTTCCAGCGGCAGGTCATTGTAGAGCTGACCGTACTGCCTAGCCTTGGCCATGGCGTCACCGTCGCTGTCCAGGATCAGGACGGCAAAGGTGAGGAAGAGGCTGGCCTCAAAGCCGGCCGCCTTGCAGATCACGGCCAGCGCATCCAGTTCGCGACGCTCGACGATGCGCCGGGCGGTGTGGAAGTCGATGCGGGACAGGTGGGCCAGGGCGACCAGGAACCGCGTGGTCTGGCGACCGCGCAGCAGGGCCGCCAGGGTGCGAGGGCCCAGTTCGTCCTTCTCGGCCAGTCGGCGGATGTCGGCCTCCGCCTGCGCATAGTCGGCCGGCAGGGCGCCGTCCTGGGCGGCGAGCCGCTTGCGGCCGCTTTCCAGGGCCTTTTCAAGTTCGGCGGGATCGATCGTGGCGTTGCGGGCCATGATCTGCTCGCGGATGCGGGCCTCGGCCACGAAGTAGATTTCGTTGAGCAGGTCGACCGGCAGGCTGCGGCGATTGACCAGGCCCTCCTGCAGGCGGCGACTTTCGATGGCCTTGTCGACCAGCCGCTCATGGGCCTCGCGCGACAGCTCGGCGCCATCATTGCTGATCAGGACACTCAGCGTCTCCTCGTCGCCCCGCTCGACGATGACGTCGGACACGGCGGAAGACAGGTGGGGTCGCTGCGAGATGGCCTGGAGGTGGCCCTGGCCATGGGTGCGGGCCAGGACGATCAGATCGCTTTCGGTCAGGCCGGCGGCGCTTCTGAGCACGGGCCGGGCGACCTCGATGTCATCGCCGGCGAGGCGGCGAAGCACGCCCGCCGGGGCGTCCCGTCGGGCAGCCATACGGCCCGAAAGTTCGGCGCGGACGGCCACTTCCATCTCGCCGGCCAGCTGGCCGAGGACCTGGTCGAAGAGCGCCATTTCGGCGGGGGCGTGAGCGTCACGGCTGAAAAAGGCGTCGGTCAGGCCGCGCAGCAGCTCGCGGCGCCGCTCGCTGGATCCCTCCTGGGCCAGGTCGACCAGCTCGCGAAGGCGTCCGGATTCGGCGCTCATTGGCGGCCTCCCTTGGCGCCCTGCTTGGCGAGGTTCTGCTTCTGCTGGTCGCGTTGCTGCTGCGCCCCTTCCTCGTCGACCTCGTCATCCGCGGCCTGGTCGGGCTGCGCGGCGGCGCCGAGCGTGTTGGGGTCGAGGGCGACCTCGCGGCCGCTGAACTGCGAGGCCGCGGGCGGGGTCGGAATACGGTCAGGCGTACCGCCCCACTCGCGAACGACGGAGTAGGCGCGGGGCGGGCTGTAGCCGTAGCCGGCCGCGCCGGCGAGCGGCGGCGTGCCGGGCGGCGGTGGCAGGCTGGGCTGCGCCGGCTGCGGCCACGCGGCGGTCGGCTGAACCGGCGCGGACGGCGGTGAATAGGCCGGCGGTGTGGCCATCGCAGGCGCCGGGACGACAGCAGCCCGCGGCGCAGGAGCCGGCGTGTCGTAGAGGCTGGTCGGCAGAGGGGCAGGACCGGGGCCGCGCGAGGCGAAAACCTGCGGCTGACCGGCGGCGGCGGGCGGGTCGACTTGGGCCGCGACCGCTGACTTGCTCGCCCAGCTCAGAGTGCGACCGCGGTAGTCGGTCGGCGCGCGCATGGCCGGTGCGGCGGAGACGGCCACGGGGGCGACTGCTGCGGCCCGAACAGTGCTGCGGCTCGGGCCATAACGGTCCTCGGCGGCCAACGCGGCGCCGGGAAGACCGATCAAAAGCAGGACAAGGCCGAAACGCATGGGAAACCGGGGGTTGCTTCCCTGCATCATGCGGTCGGGTGGCTTAAAGCGGCCCTAACGGCCCCGCCACCAGGCGAGGATCCGGCGCTCCAAGATATCGACCGCGGCGTAGAGCAGCGCCGCCATGACGGCCAGGGTGAACAGGGCGGCGAACACCCGGGCGGTCTGCAACCGGTTGGCGGACTCGATGATCCGCCAGGCCAGGCCCTGGGCCCCGCCGGAGCCGGCCACGAACTCGGCAACCACCGCACCGATGACCGCCAGGGCCGTGGCCACCTTGTGGCCTTCGACAAGGGCCGGGATGGCAGAGGGCAGGCGCAGGCGCAGCAGGCTCTGCCAGCGGTCGGCCCCGTACAGGGCGAACAGGCGCTTGAGGTCAGGATCGGCGGCCCGCAGGCCGGTGGCGGCCCCCGAGTAGATGGGGAAGAAGGCCACGATCGTGGCCAGCACGATGATGGCGCGCTGCGGATGATCCAGGCCGGTCCAGATCATCACCAGCGGGGCGATGGCGATCACGGGGGTAACCTGGATGGTGACGGCGACGGGCTGGATAGCCTTTTCAATCAAGGGACTGAGACCGCCCAGAGCGGCCAGCGCGCAGGCGCAGACGCTGGCCACCGCCAGGGCGGTCAAGGCCATCGACAGGGTGGTCCAGGCAGCAGAGGCCAGCGCCGGCCAGTCCTGTAACAGGCTGACCCAGACGGCGCTGGGGGCGGGCAGCAGGTAGACGGGCACGGCCAGGGCGCGGCAGGCGATCTCCCACCCGGCGAGCAGGACGACGACCAGGGCCAGCGGGGCGAGGATGTCGATCAGCCGCCTCATGGGGCGCCGCCGGCCAGCAGGCGGGAGATGCTCTCGGCGGCCTCGCGGAAGCCGACGGTCGTACGGAAACCTTCAGGGCGCGGCATCGGTCCCTCTATGGCCAGCTGGCCGGCGATGCGGCCGGGCCCCGGCGTCATCACGACCACGCGGGTTGCGATGTAGACGGCCTCCTCGACGTTGTGGGTGACGAACAGGATGGCGGGCTCGAACTCGGCCCAGAGATTGAGCACGTCGTCGGCCAGGCGGCGGCGCGTGATTTCGTCCAGGGCGGCAAAGGGCTCGTCGAGCAGCAGCAGCCGGGGCCGCGTCGCCAGGGCCCGAGCCAAAGACACCCGCATGGCCATGCCGCCCGAGAGCTGGGCCGGTCGGGCGCCCTCGTTGCCGGCCAGTCCGACCTTGGCGAGCCAGTCGGCGGCAAGCGCGCGGGCTTCCTTTCGCGGCATGCCGGCCAGTTCCAGGGGCAGGGCCACATTGCCGGCCGCCGACAGCCAGGGGGCCAGCGTCGGCGCCTGGAAGACCAGGGCGGTCTCGCCGCGTCCGGTGGTCCGCGTCACCGTCCCGCGGGTCGGCGGCTCCAGTCCAGCCAGCAGCCGCATGGCTGTCGACTTGCCACAGCCGGAGGGACCGACCAGGGCGACGACCTCGCCCGCCTTGAGAGTCAGGTCGACCGGCCCCAGCGCCAGCCCGCGGGCGTACTCGACCTCAACGGCTTTGAGGTCGGCGATCATCTAGGCTTTCGCCGGCGTCACGAAGTCCAGCGTGTAGGCCCGACGGAAGTCCATGTCCTTCGGATAGACTCCCTGGTCGCTCGTCACCTTGAAGAACTCGGCCCACCGGGCATCGCTCATCGCGCCGATGGCGCCGGCCTTGGCGTCGCCGCTCTCGACGATGCCGTACTGGTTCATGACCTTGCGGGCATGGGCCAGCAGTTCCGGGGTCATCTCCGGATTGTCCTTGAGGATCAGGGCGTCGGCGGCCGCCGCATCACCGGCCAGATAGGCCTTCCAGCCGATGGCGCTGGCCTCGATGAAGGCGCGGACAGCGTCGGGGTTGCGGGCGATCAGCTTGTCGGGGGCAAAGACCATGGTCGCGTAGCCCGGGTAGCCCTCGTCGGCCAGCAGGAACACGGCCGGCTTCAGTCCGGTCTCCTTCTCGATCGTATAGGGCTCGCTCGACAGATAGCCCTGCTGGATGGACCGCTTGTCGGCCAGGAAGGGCGCCGGACTGTAGTTGTAGGCGCGCACCTGATCGTCGGTGAAACCGTACTTGGCGCGCAGCCAGACCCAGAAGGCTTCCTTCGAAGCGGCCGCCAGCAGGATCGGCCGGCCCTTCATGTCGGCGATGCCCCTGATGCCCTGGTCCGGGTGGGCCAGCAGCACCTGGGGATCCTTCTGCATGAAGGCGGCGACGGCCTTCACGGGCACCTTTTCCTTCGCGAGGTTCAGCGCGATGAAACCGTTGGAGCCCATGCCAAGCTCGATGGCTTCGGCGGCCAGAAGTTGAGGCACGTTGACGCCCGGACCGCCCTGCTTGATCTCGACGCTGAGGCCTCGCCGGGTGTACTCGCCGCTGGCCAGGGCATGGTAAAAGCCGCCGTGCTCGGCCTGGGCCTTCCAGTCGGTGGCGAAACGGATGCGGGTCTTGCCGGGCGGGGTTTCCGGGGCCTTGGAACAGGCAGCGGCGAGCGTCGCCAATCCACCGGCCAGGACCATTCGACGAGACGTCATGCCACCCTCCCACACATCGCTTGCGAAGGTAGGGCGACCGGCGTTCGTCGCCAAGGCCCTTCCCGGTTTGGACGACGTCCAAACCGGAAAGGAAGCGCCTTGATCTCTGTATGTTGAGCCCGTCCGGGCGGCGGAACCGCTGCACACTTCCGCCTGGCGGGCTCACGGGGTCGCGGTGATGGGGTAGCCAAAACGAGAAAGAGAGCGAAGCATCCGGTCGCCCGGCGGCCTCGCCCTCTTACCCAGCTCCCCGAAGGGATCTGATGGCCGAGTGGTGGTGGCTGGCGTGGGGTCCGGATTGCTCCGGTCTTCAACCAACCGACCCCTGACCGGTCTCCGTGGGTCTCCCCTCGGTCCTAAAGTCTGGAGCCGTTCCGCTCGCCTGGCCTTCCGGTTTCCCGTCTCGCCCGCGCCGCGGTTCCTCTCGACAAGGGGAGGGTCTCACCACTCCCGGGCGGCTGCAACAGCTGGAAAAGGCCGGCCTGTGCGCCGAGGTCGGATCAATTGGGGGCCGCTTGTGGATAAGCGGGAACAGGTCCTCGCTGGCCCTTACACGGCAAGGGGCCTGAAGTTATCCACCGGTTTTCAGCCAGCCAGACTCTCGCGCTTTTCCTCGAGGGCCAGCCACTCTTCCTCGGCGGCGGCGAGTTTCGCCCGGGCCGCGTCCATGGCCTTCATGGTGCGGTCGAAGCCGGCCGGGTCGCGGGCGTAGAGGCCGGGATCGGCGATCGCCGCCTCCAGCGTCTTGATGTCCTGCGGCAGGCTGGCGACCAGACCCTCCAGTTCCTCGAGCCGGCGCTGGTCCTTGTAGGTCAGCTTGGCCTTCGGCTTCGCCGGGGCCGCCGGCGCAGCCGGGGCCGCGACGGTGGCCGCCGACTTCTGCTGGCTGCGCAACACCTGGACGCCGCTCGTGAAGAAGCCGGGGTTCTGGGCCAGGAAGTCCTTCCAGCCGCCGGGCGTCTCGACCACCTCGCCACGGCCGTTGAGGCCGATCGTCGAGCCGGCCAGCCGGTCGATGAAGTCACGGTCGTGGCTGACCAGGATCAGGGTGCCCTGGAACCCGGCCAGCAGGTCCTCGAGCATGTCGAGGGTTTCCATGTCCAGATCGTTGGTCGGCTCGTCGAGCACCAGAAGGTTGGCCGGGGTCGCAAGGGCCCGGGCCAGTAGCAGTCGGGCCCGCTCACCGCCCGAAAGCGTCGAGACCGGCTGGCGCAGCTGGTTGTCGCGGAACAGGAAGTCCTTGGCGTAGCCGGCCACGTGGCGCGGCGCATTGCCGACCATCACCTGGTCGCCCCCGCCCGGGGTCAGAGCTTCCCAAAGGGTGCCGTTGATATCGAGATCAGCCCGCGCCTGGTCGATATAGGCGATCTCGAGGTTGGTCCCCAAGGTCACGGTACCCTCGTCCGGCTCGATCTGGCCGAGCAGCAGCTTGACCAGGGTCGTCTTGCCCGCCCCGTTGGGCCCGACGATGGCGACGCGGTCGCCGCGCTGGATGCGGGTCGAGAAACCCTTCACGAGCACCTTTTCGCCGAACGCCTTCGACAGCCCCTTGGCCTCGGCCACCCGCTTGCCCGAGGCCGAGCCGACGGACATCTCCATGTTCAGCGTGCCGCGGGCCTCGCGCAGCACGGTGGACTTCTGCTCGCGCATGTCCATCAGCCGGCGGCGGCGTCCCTCGTTGCGGGCCCGGCGGCCGGTGACGCCGCGCTGCAGCCAGTGTTCTTCCTTGGCCAGGGCGACGTTCAGGCGGCGGAACTCGTCTGCCTCCGCCTCCAGTTGCTTTTCAGACCAGTCGTCGAAGGCCGCGAAGCCCTTGTCGAGGCGCCGCACCCGGCGGCTCTCCAGCCAGAAGCAGCGGGTGGTGGTGCGCTCCAGGAAAGCACGGTCGTGGCTGACGATAAGGGCGGCGCCGCGGCTGGCCTTGAGCATGCCTTCCAGCGTCTCGATGGCCAGGATGTCGAGGTGGTTGGTCGGCTCGTCGAGCATCAGCACGTCGGGCTCTTCCGCGAAGGCCCGGGCCAGCGCGGCGCGGCGGATTTCGCCGCCGGACAGGCCGGCCGTGCTCTTGGCCGGATCGAGACCCAGTTCGGTCAGGGTCGCCTCGGCCTGGTAGTCCATCGCACCGCCGGCTGTGGCGTAGTCGAGCAGGGTCTCGCCGGTGATCTTCGGCTCCTGCGGCACCACGCTGATCCGCGCACCGGGGCTGACCGACCGTTCGCCGGCGTCGGACTGGATCTCCGCCATCAACAGCCGCATCAGGGTCGATTTGCCCGCGCCGTTGCGGCCGACCAGGCAGGCCTTCACGCCGGGCTCCAACGCCAGATCAACCCCATCGAACAGGGTGGTGGCGCCGTCCACGAGGCGGACGTCTTTGAGAGCGAGGATGGGAGGACGCATGGGAGGGCTGCCTCCTAGCGGGCTGCGGCCCCAAGGTCGAGGGTCAACCGTCATGCGGGCGAAATCGATTCGCCTTGGAGTGCGATCCGGGTCATGGTGCCGCCGCGTAGGTTCGCCCCAGAGGCGAGCCTGGTTCCACCACGACGGACGGGGTCGGTGATGGCGATGAAACTGGTTCGGCCGATCGACGAGGCCACGATAACGGTGCTCGAGCCGCTGACGGCCGAGATCATCGAGGCGCTGCGCTATTTCCGCGGCGTCTGCCACCGCAAACAGGTCATCGAATTCATCGAGGCGGCCCACCGCAAGGCGGGACAGCAGATCGACGGCCTGTCCCGTGAGATCATCGCCGCCTTCGAACGTCACCTGGGCGACGGCCGTGACGATCCGCGGCCCTTTCGCCTGCCGCTCGGACCGGACTCCCATCGCTGGGCGTTGGCCGATGGGGCGATGAAGGGCTAGTTCCCGACCGGGTCGATCGCCCGGCCCTTTTCCGGGATCATCATCTGGCAATCGAGCAGGTCGCGGGCGGCGCTGTCGTCGCGGGCCTGGAAGCGGGTTCTGGCGGCCTGCGTCGCCTCACGCATGGCGGCTTCGACCTGGGGCGGCTTCAAGGTTCCGGCCCGCCTGGCCGCATCCATGGTCGCGAAGGCCCAGAATTCCGCATCGCTACGGGCCCGTTTAGCCCCGGCCGAGCTGTTTTCGGTTTCGAGCTCGGACCAGGCCATGGTCAGGCCGGCGCACTGCAAGGCCTTGGGATAGAGCGGCGGCCCCCCTGATGCGGCAAGCATCACGCTTACGGCGATGATCAACATGCCCTGCCCTCCGCACCAACTCATGAAGCCCAAGGTCACAAATCTCGTCAAGCCGGGAGCCGGACCCGGCCAGTTATCCACAGGTTATCCACAGCGTGACAAATATCCTTCACAAACTGTCGTAAAAGCGTAGCATTGCGTCGAACCGGGCCTTTGAGCCGGGAGATTTGGGAGGCTGCAATGATCATTTTTTCCGCCGTCATCGCGCTGCTGTCCGGCGCCGCCGAAGCGGTTCCCGTGAAGGCTGTCACGCAGGGCGACCTGGCGCAGCGCGCCGGACGCGAGCTTTATGTCTGTGCACGTGATGACGCCTCGCGCCGGGCGTTCAAGCGCGAGCATGGCGAAGTGATCTTCGTCTCGGCCAAGGAAGCCGCCACCAGCAAGGGCTGGGACACCCCCCGCTGCATCACCGCCAGCGAGTACAAGCGTCTGACCTCGATGGTCGGCGAGGTGCGTTGGGCGAAGAACTAGCCTCCGACCCACGGCCGGTCAGCAAGAACCGGCGATCGGAGCAATCGAGCCAACATACATAATCGAGAGGCCGATCTGAGTTGTTCAGATCGGCCTCTCTCTAACCGCGCTCTCGCGTGCGCTGGAAGCTGACCTTCGGATAGCGCTCGGCGACGTAATTGGTCTCCCACGCCGACTTGGCCAGGAAGACCGGACTGTTGTCGATATCCGTCGCCATGGCGGTGCGGTGGGTCGAGCGGAAGGTCTCGATCTCGGCGTCGGTCCCGCCCAGCCAGCGGGCCTCGGCATAGGGCGAGGCCTCGAAGATAACGTCCAGGGCGTATTCGTTGCCCAGCCGGTCGGCCATGACCTCGAACTGCAGCTGGCCGACGGCGCCGACCACGAAGTCGGCTCCGAGCTCAGGCCGGAACAGCTGGGTGACGCCCTCCTCGGCCAGACCTTCCAGCGCCTTCTTCAGGTGCTTGGCCTTCAGCGGATCACGGACCCGCACGCGGCGCAGGATTTCCGGGGCGAAGTTGGGCAGGCCGGCGAACCGCAGGGTCCCCGTCTCCGACAGGCTGTCGCCGACCCGCAGGACCCCGTGGTTGGGAATGCCGATGACGTCGCCGGCGAAGGCTTCCTCGGCCAGCTCGCGGTCGGAGGCGAAGAACATGATGGGCGCGTTGACGCTCATCTGCTTGCCCGTGCCCTGGCTCTTGAGCTTCATGCCCCGCGTGAACTTGCCCGAGGTCAGGCGGAAGAAGGCGATGCGGTCGCGGTGGTTGGGATCCATGTTGGCCTGGACCTTGAAAACAAAGCCCGAGACTTCCGGATCGCCAGGGACGACGGCGGTCTCGACCCCGGCCCTCTCGGCCTTCACCGCCTTGGGCGGCGGGGCGAAGGCGCCGAGGGTGGCGAGCAGTTCGTCAACACCGAAGTGGCGCAGGGCCGAGCCGAAGATGACCGGCGTCATGTGACCCTCCAGGAAGGCCTGGGGATCGAACGGCTTGGAGGCCTCCTGCACCAGCATGGCGCCCTCCTCGGCCTCCTCCCGCTCGGCGGGCTCGAGGTAGCGGTCCATCGCATTGCCGTTCAGCGGGACGGCTGGATCGTGGCCTTCCTCGCGGTTGCGGTTGTACGGGATGAACTTCTGGCCGCGCAGATCGATCATGCCCTTGAACCGCCCGCCCGAGCCGGCCGGCCAGTAGAGCGGCGCGGGATCGAGCTGCAGCTTGGTGGCGATCTCGTCGAGCAGTTCGAACGGGTCCTGGGCCTCTCGGTCCATCTTGTTGATGAAGGTCACGATCGGGATGTCGCGCAGGCGGCAGACCTCGAACAGCTTCAGAGTCTGGGGCTCGATACCCTTGGCGGCGTCCAGCACCATGACGGCGGCGTCGGCGGCGGTCAGGGTGCGGTAGGTGTCTTCCGAGAAGTCTTCGTGGCCGGGGGTGTCGAGCAGGTTGAACATCAGCCCGGCGTGGTCGAACGTCATGACGCTGGCCGAGACGCTGATGCCGCGCTCGCGCTCGATCTTCATCCAGTCGGATCGGGTGCGGCGGTTCTCGCCACGGGCGCGCACGGCGCCGGCCGCTCGGATCGCCCCGCCGGCCAGCAGCAGGTTCTCGGTCAGGGTGGTCTTGCCGGCGTCAGGGTGGCTGATGATGGCGAAGGTGCGCCGGCGCGCGGCCTCGGCGGCGGGGGTATTGGACATGAGGCGGGCTGTAGCGACGTAGGGACCGATTGTCACGCGCCGAGGGCGACGGAACGCCTCCCGTGCCGCTCACCTAGCGGCCGGCCTTCTCGGCCTCTTCGATGCGTTGCAGCAGCCCCTTGGCCGCCGTCGCGGTCTGGCCGCCATGGGGGTTGTTGACCAGCGGCGCCAGCAAGGCCCGGGCCTCGCGCCAGTGGCGATTGGCCATCAGCACCTGGATCAGCTCGAAGCGCAGGCCAACCACCTGCGGCGCCTGCTTGTAGGCCCGGATCAGATAGTCTTGGTCGGCGGCAGACGGATAGCTGCCGCTGAAGCGCCGGGCCTGGGCGTAGGCGTAGAGGATGCGATAGTCGTTGGGAGCCAGAACCGAGGCCTTTTTCAGCCAGCTTTCGGCCTCCCCCATCAGCGCCTTGTCGGCAACCTTGCGGATCTTCGGCTGGGCCGCCGCTGCATCTTCTTCCTTCTTGGCCTTGTCGTCCTCCTTGGCCTGGTCGTCTTTCTTGACCTCCTCTTCGGGATCCCGCTCGAAAGCGTCGTCGTAGAGGGCGACGCCCAGCACATACATGGCCTCGGCGTCATCCGGATGAGCGGCGATCCAGTCGCCCAGCAGCTTTCGCGCCTTGAGGTCGTCGCCGAGTTCCGCCTCGGTCTGACCCAGGGTCAGCGTCGCCAGTTGATCGCCGGGATACTTGGCCGCCCGACGCTGGATCATCCCAAGGAACCCGGGCGGGGCCTCCTTGTAGTACTGCGAGACGATCTGCACGCGGGGCAGCAGCAGGTCATCGGCCGACGGCGGCAGGGTGGTGATGGTGATCGGCGGAGGGGCGAAGCCGCCCCGGTTGAACTGGGTGATCTTCAAGCCGCTGCGGGCGTAGCGGCGCAGCGCCTGTTCCAGCGCTTCCATAGAAAGGCCGGTGACATCGGTCATCGACTTCACCGGATCGCCCCCCTTGGCGACCGCGGCGGCGTAGGCCTGGAACTGCTTGTACCGCTCCGGGTCGCTCATCAGGTAGTGGGTCAGCAGCCAGGACTGGGCGTAGAAGGACGCCCAATCGGTGCTGCTGCGCTTGTTGCCGAGCAGGTTGGCCATCGGCATCCACTTGCCCGACAGCAGCTCCTCGCCACGCATGTCGTTCACCTGGCCGACCTCGATGAAGCGGTCGGAGATCTTGGTGACGCCGTAGTATTCGGCGTAGCCCTCGACCATCCACGACGGGTAGGCCCCGGGAAAACTGCCCAGCATGAAGTGGTGGACGTACTCGTGCAGGATGGTGGAATCGTCGCCGCGCCCCTCGCTGGTCGCCACCGCGAAGACGTTGGAGGCGCCGGGGATATAGTAGCCGGCGATCGCATCTCCGGCCCCGTGCCAGGTCTCCTGCAGGTCGTCGCGGGTGCGGACCAGATAGATCGGCAGCTTGCGCGAAGGGACGCCGGTTTCCGGCAGGCCATGGCGGGCCCGCAGGAAGGTGTCGAACAGTTCCATCCTGGTGACATAGTCGCGCAGCACGCTCTCGGAGCCGTTGCTGTAGACGATGAAGCGAGGGCTTTCGGCCTTGATCCACCGGGCGTGCGCGGGGCTGGCGGCGACCGACAGCATCACGACAGCGGCCAGCGCCGTCAGAATACGCGACAACATTGAAAACCCCCTGAACTCACCCTGAACGACCTAAGCAAAGCTTGAGGGCTTCGTCCAGAAGATCAGGCGGCCAGGCGGCGCCAAACCTGCCGGTCGGCCTCGACCGTGGTCAGGGCGCCCTGCTGCTGGCGCGCGTAGAGCAGGCCCATGACCTCGAAGCTGATCTGGGCATAGCGCACCGCCACCAGGTCTTCCTTGCAGCCACGGGCAGGGGCTACGAACAGGGCGGCGTTGATCTCCGGCTGCTTGAGCAGGATCAGGCTGGCCAGGCGGCGCGAGCGCTCCTCGTTGAAGCGCTGGAGCAGCGGCTCCTCGGCGAACAGCTCGCGGCCAAGCTTCTCGACGAAGTTCATGCTCAGCGAACGGAAGCGCGGGGCGGCGACCGGCGGAGCTATTTCCGTCGGGGCCAGGTTCAGGACCACGTCGTTGAGCAGGAAAAGCATGGCGCACTCATTCTGGAGGCAGATATGAATGCACCGGCCTGGCTTTCAGGACCGTCAAGGAACGCGGTTAACGGGTCTCCACCGCCTCGGTGAGGAAGTGACGACCTTCGCGGTCCTCGATCTCCACGACCCAGAGGTCGGGGTCGATGCGGGCGGTGCGGGCGATGTAGGCGTCGAGGTCGGCCTCCACCGTGCTGGCCAATGGCTGCATCCAGAACCGCTCGCCGTCGCCGCGCGTCGCCTCGCTGTAGAGCCTGGCGCCGCCCTCGCCGCGGTTGACCGCCTTGACCAGAACCGAGCCGGCGCGGGCGTCTCCCTTGCGCCCCACAACAGCGAAGGCGCCCGCCAGTTCGGCGCGGCGGATCAGGGCGGCGACCCAGATGTCGGTGGACAGCAGCAAAATCAGACTCTCAACGGCGGGCGCTAACGGGATGGCAAGGCGGGCCGCCCTAAGGTGCGGCGATAACAATAGAGAAATGCGGACCGATGACGAGCCTGCACGAGCAGATCAAGGGTCGGGTCGCCTGGTGGTCGGTGGGTCTGGTCTGTGTCGCCCTGGTGGCGACCAGCCGTCCCGCGCATGCCGCCGGGGGCGCCCTGGACCTGCTGTATGAGCGAACCGTGATGAGCGCGGCCGACCAGCGTTGCGCGCTGTTCACGCCGCAGATCAAGGCGGCGCTCGACGCCTCGCGTCTTCAGGCCCGCGGCGCCGCCCTGCGCGCCGGCGCGTCCAAGGACACCCTCGCCGAGACCGAGGGCCGCGCCCTTCGAAAGGGTCGCGCCGCCGACTGCCGCTCGCCCGATATCGCCACCGCGGCCGGACGGGTGCGTAGCGCCTTCGCCGGCTACGCCAAGCTGGCCCGCATGGACTACCCCGGTGAGGTTGCCGGATGGAGCGCCGATCGCTCGGTGTCCAAGATGGGTGAGCGCTGGAAACTGTCGCAGGTCAGCAATTTTGGTTGGGACCGCCTGCGCTTTGGCCTGGCCAGCCAGTACGGCCCCCCTCGACTGACCGCCGTGGCCGTCTTCGCCGACAACGCCACGCCCTATTCGGCCCGGCTGGTCGTGCGTGACGTGACCCGCACCAGCGGCCCCTACCTGGACAGCCGATCCCGCGGCAAGGGCGGACGACTGACCCTGGTCGCCCGCACCTCGCCCCGGTCGGCCTCGCGGGTGTTCACCGCCGAGGCGCGCGGCGCCGCCGGCCCAACGCTGCTGCCCGAGGGCGCCAGGTCAGGCTGGGCCTTCCGCTTCTCTCCGGCGGCTCAGGCTGCGCTGGCGGGGCTGGATCCGCGCGAGGCTGTGATCGTTGAATTCGTCTTCGCCGGTCCGAACGGCGACCGGGTGCGCCAGGCCCATGTGGAGGTCGGTGACTTCGCGGCGGGCCGGGCCTTCCTGGCGGCCGGAGCGCGATAGCGTTCACCGCACCGGGTTGAAGGCCACCACATTGTCGCCCGCCGGCTCGGCCGGCTGCACCGGCGGCAACAGAACCGGGAGGCGGATCGTCACCGTCGTCCCTTGCCCCAGCGTGCTTTCGATCCCCATCTCGCCGCCGTGCAGCTCGGCGAACGACCGCACCAGCGACAACCCCAGACCGGTGCCCATGGCGCGCCGGTCGCGGTCGCCGGCCTGTTCATAGGGCCGGCCCAGCCGCTCGAGGTCCTCGGGCCCGATACCGACGCCGGTGTCGGCCACCACCAGCTCGAAGAAGCCTTCGAAACCGTGGGCGGTCACCGTGATCGCTCCGCCCTTCGGGGTGAACTTCAGGGCGTTGGACACAAGGTTGAGCACAATCTGCTTGAGCGCCCGGCGGTCGGCGTCGATCTCCAGGGGCTGTGTCGGCAACAGGCCGCGCAACTGTACCCCGGCTCCATCGGCCTGCAGCCGCATCAGCCGCAAGGCGGCGGAGACCGCTTCCCGCGCGTCGAACGGTTCGCGCGACAGCTCGAAGCGGTCGGCCTCGATCTTCGACATGTCGAGGACATCGTTGATCAGATCCAGCAGATGGCTGCCGGCCTCGTGCACCAGTCCGCTGTACTCGCCGTACTTGTCGGGCATCGGGCCGAACAGACGCTGCCGCATGATGTCGGAAAAGCCCATGATGGCGTTGAGCGGCGTGCGAAGCTCATGGCTCATGTTGGCCAGGAAGCGGGACTTGCCGCTGGCCAGCGTCTCGGCGTCGATCTTCGCCTGTTCGAGGGCCGCCTCGCGGGCGTGGTCGGTGGTGGCGTCGCGGACGACGGCCAGGATCATGTCGTCCTCGGCCCGGCGGAAGGACACGGCGATCCAGCGATCCTGGGCCGCGAGCGGAGCGAAGGCGACCTCGGCTCGCCCTTCCGTGGCGGCGGTCTTCAGGGCGGCGGCGACCGGCTCGCGCTGCGCCGCCAGGGCCGGCAGGCCCATGCGGATCAGGGTGGTGGCGTCGATCCCTTCCGGCGCCCGCCCGTAGATCGCCCGCACCTTGCCATGAGGATACAGCGCGACGAGGAGGTGCGGCTGGTTCGACAACAGGCCGGTCAGTCGCTGAGCCTCGCCGTCCTGTCGCTCCCCGATCTCGCGGGTGCGGCGGC
Organism: Caulobacter sp.; assembly: GCA_032122215.1. GTDB lineage: Bacteria > Pseudomonadota > Alphaproteobacteria > Caulobacterales > Caulobacteraceae > Caulobacter. Next base: position 2,662 of record JAUMCZ010000059.1, on the reverse strand, counting down.
GGGACAGCAACAGGCCCGAGCCCAGGGTCATGCCGATCACCGCCATGCCCAGCAGGCCCAGCGCCATGGCCACCGGCGGGCTGGGCGGCGACAGCGAGACGCCCAGAAGCTGGCCGGCGGCGGCGACAGCAGCGGCGGCGATCGAAAGCAGAGCCCCGGCCACGGTCAGCCGGTCCTGTCCCATCACCAGCGCAATGGCCAATGGACTGAGGCACAAGACGCCCAGCGGCCCGCCGATCCCGCCGGCCAACAGGGCCCCCAGCACTCCTGCGGCGGCCGACAGTCCGAGCAGCAGCAAGGGATCGGGGCGCGCGGGCTGGCGCGCCTCGGATTGAGCGTCGGCAACGTGATCGGTCGGATCGTCGGTCAACGGCCTTAAGCTTGGCGTCCCTGCCCTACTGCTGGTCGTTAAGACATTAGCCGCCCGCGCCCCTCAGCAGAAGCGCGCACAATCGGCGGGCGACGGATCAAGCGGGGATGGCTGTGGACAGAGGGTGAGCCGGTCAGCTGGAGATGTCGTCGATTGCGTCGCCCGGAAAATCGATCCGTCGAATCAAGGAAACGGATTCGTAAGCGGCGACCGACATAACTTGGGGACAGCCGCTCGGAAGCGCGGCGCGAAAGGCCAGAATGACCCGCGCGGCCCGCCAGACTGTCGTCCCCTTCGAACCGCCGGCGCCCTCGCCGGAGGCGCTGGCCGCCGAGCGCCGGGCGATCTTCGAAGAGCAGAAGAAATCCTTCCTGCGCCTGGTCAGCCACGAGCTGCGCACGCCGCTCAACGCGGTGATCGGCTTTTCCGAAATCCTGTCCTGCGAACTCTACGGCCCGCTCGGCTCGCCTCAGTACAGGGAGTACGCCGAACATATCCTGGCCAGCGGCCACAAGCTGCTCACCATCGTCAATCAGGTGTTGGAAATCGCCCGACTGGAAAGCCACGCCGCCGACATGCAGCTGGAGCCCGAGGCGCTGGACCATGCGCTGGAGGACACGCTCGAACAGCTGAGCGTCGATCTGCGTGAAACCGGTGTGGTGATCGACATCGGCGACGATACCGCCCTGCCCAGCGTCATGGCCGACGGCCGCGGCCTTCGCACCATGCTGTTTAACCTGCTGCAGAACGCGGTGACCTGGTCGCCGCCAGGCGGCGTGGTCCATGTTTCGGCGGCAAGCCGCGCCGGCATGATCGACATCGTCATCGCCGACGCCGGCCCTGGCGTGGATCCGGCCGACATTCCGCGGCTGCTGAAGCCTTTCGAACAGGGCCAATGCGCCCTCACCCGAAAGTCCAACGGGGCGGGTCTTGGCCTGCCGATTGTCGAGGCGCTCAGCGGCGCCATGGGCGGCAGGCTGGAGATCCTGTCCGCCAAAGGTAAAGGCCTGACAGCGCGCCTGAGCTTGCCCGCCGCCTAACGGAGGGCTATGGCCCGCCGCATGACCTCCCCCATCGACGCCGAACTCGCCGCCCTCGCCGAGGACTTCGACCTGATCGGCGACTGGGAAGAACAGATCAGCTACGTCATCGACCTGGGCAAGGTCCTGAGCCCCCTGAGCGAGGCCGAGCACGCCGACGCCAACAAGGTGCGCGGCTGCGCCAGTCAGGTATGGCTGGTGACAGAGCAGGACGGCGGAGTGCTGAATTTCCGGGGCGACTCCGACGCCCACATCGTGCGCGGCCTGATCGCCATCCTGCTGAAGCTGTACTCGGGCAACACCGCCGCCGACATCCTGGCCTTCGACGCCAAGGCCGGCTTCAAGCGCCTGGGCCTGGAAGGCACACTGTCGACGCAGCGGTCGAACGGGCTGGCCTCGATGGTGGAACGGATCCGCCGGGATGCCGCCGGCGCGCTTTAGGCCGCGCGGATACCCGACAGATAGGCCGTCCGCTCGGACTTCAGGCCGATGACCGCGTCATAGCCCAGGATCATGTCGACCTCCCGGCCGTCGGTGGCCAGCGGCAGGCGCAGCCACAGGGTCGAAACATGCGACGCGCCGCGCCAGGCCATGCTGTGCGACCCGACCCGCGGCTTGCGCTCGGCGACCACGGCGTTCAGCTCGGCCTTCCAGTAGTCGGCGGCGGTGCTGTTGTAGAGGTCGGTCAGCTTCATGCCGGTGATCTCGCGGCCATAGACCGAATAGAGCCCGGTGCCGGCCAGCCGCTGGCGGTAGTCGATCGTGCCGTCTTCCTGGCGGATGACGTCGATCAGGCTGACGGTGGGAAGCAGGCGCTTGAAGGCTTCCGGGCAGATGTCCGCGCGGGACGGAAGACGACCCGACTGGCGCTGAGAGGCCCAGTATCGCAGGAGCTCTTCGTGAGCGCGGGCTGCTAGAGCCGAGGCGCCCAGTTGCGCGACCATCTACAGAATCCTTAACAACCCTTTGAATCACCTGTGATTCACTATCGCTTAACCGACGAATCGGGGGCAAGGGTTTTTTCGCCGCACGGGCGAAGATTCTATTTTTGAGTCAATCGAAAAGAGAACAGCGGTCTTTAGAGGCGCCCGGCGAGTCAACGAAAACGCCCGCCGGAATCTCCGACGGGCGTCCCCGAGTCGACCTGGGTCGAACTGGAGTCTTTAGCGGCGCTTCTTGGCCTGACGGCCGCCCTGGCCCAGGCCCATCTGCTTGGCCAGGTCCGAACGGGCCTTGGCGTAGTTGGGGGCGA
>JAUMCZ010000058.1:0-9855 GCA_032122215.1 Caulobacter sp. | reverse complement strand
TCGATCCCATCAAGCCGGCCTTCGACCCGGTCACCCTGGCCATTCCCCTGTTCGTCCTGACCATCGTCGGCGAAATTCTGCTGCGTCGCTTTCGCAAGGTGAAGGCCAGCTACGAGGCGCGGGATACCGCCACCTCCCTGATGATGGGCCTGGGCAGCAATATCGCCGGCCTGCTGACCGGCGCGGCCATTGTCGCGGTAGTCATCTGGGTCTGGCAGCACCGTATCTTCGACATTCCGATGACCGCCTGGTGGGCCTGGGTCGCCATCTTCTTCCTCGAGGATTTCACCTACTACTGGTTCCACCGCCTCAGCCACGAGCGGCGGTTCTGGTGGGCCAGCCACGTCAACCACCACTCCAGCCAGCACTACAACCTGGCCACCGCCCTGCGTCAGACCTGGACCGGCGGCGTCGCCGGAACCTGGCTGCTGTGGCTGCCCCTGGCCCTGATCGGCTTTCCGCCGGCCATGATCGCCATCCAGAAGGGGATCAGCCTGGTCTACCAGTACTGGATCCACACCGAGGCCATCCACCGGATGCCCCGCTGGTTCGAGGCGGTGTTCAACACCCCGTCGCACCACCGCGTCCACCACGCCCGCAATCCCCGCTACCTCGACGCCAACTACGCCGGCATCCTGATCATCTGGGACCGCCTGTTCGGCACCTATATCCCCGAGACTGACGCTGAACCTCCGCGTTATGGTCTGGTCAAGAACCTGGGCGATTTCAATATCCTGCGCGTAGCCTTTCATGAGTGGATCGGCATCGGCAAGGACCTCGCCGGCTCCCGCTCGATCCGCGAGGTGCTGGGCTACCTGTTCGGCCCGCCGGGCTGGAGCCCTGATGGTTCGCGGGAAACATCAAAGACGCTGAAGGCCAGATGGCTGGAGCGGCAGAAGGCGCAAGCCGGGTCGGAACCGGCGCAGCCGATGGCGGCGGAGTAGGGGGGCTAGTCGCGAACGCCCGGCAAACTGAGCCCCAACGCCGGCCGCGCCTGAAGTTCCTCGCGGCGGAACCGGAACAGCTCCGCCGGCCGGCCGCCAGTCTCCACATCCATGCGCCCCAGGCCCTCGACCAGGCCCGTCCGCTCGACCACCCGCCGGAAGTTCTGCTTGTGCAGCGGGATGCCGGCGATGGCCTCGACCGTCTTCTGCAGGGCCGAAAGAGTGAACTCCCCGGCCATCAGCTCGAACACCACAGGCCGGTACTTCAGCTTTCCGCGCAGCCGCCCGAGGCCCGTCGCCAGAATGCGCCGGTGGTCGCTGATCATCGGCTCGCCCAGCGCCGCCGAGATCGCCGCCGGCTCGGCCGGATCGCGCCCGTCGGCCCGGGCCGCGTCGCGCGCCGCCTCGGGAGCCAGGCCGGCCTCATAGAGCAGCTCGTAGCGCTCCAGCATCCGCTCTTCGTTCCAGGGCGCCCCGTCCAGCGCAAAGGCCAGCCGGGCCCGCGCCATCCGTCCCACGTCCTTGCCGGCCCAGGCCATCAGCGCCGGTTTGATTCCCTCGTCGATCAGGTCCGGCCGCCCCTTGCGCCAGTCCTCCCATGGAAAGAACCGTGACCACGGCGCCCAGACCGTGTCGGCCGACAGGCTGCCGCTGGCCGACGGCGTCAGTGCCAGATAGCCCACCGACACCACCCGCGCCGCCCCGGCCCCGACCTCGGCCCGCGGCGCATCGCGGCCCCGGTCGCCGAAGGTGTAGAGCTGCTCGACATAGCCAAGCTCGAATCCCGTCTGACTGGCCACGAATTCCCGCAGCGCCAGCTCAAACGTCCGGTCGCTGTCCGGCTTGAACGGCCCGAACGGCAACCCCGCCGCCGCCTCCGGCCGCACGGTCAGCACCACGGCCTCGCCGTCGCGGATGGCGACGATGACGGCGGACAGGCCGATGACGACGGACGGGTTCATGGGAGCGGTCGTAGAGGATTTTTAGACGCGGCTAAAGCCATCGCCGCGCGGGCCCGGTCTGCCCCCTCCCGCTTGCGGGAGGGGGACCGTTTCGAGCGTTAGCGAGAAACAGGGGGCGGGTGCGTAGCGGGTGACGGGACGGCCGGCGCCGTGCCTGAGATGTTCGCAGAATGAGGTGCTGACCTGGCCAGGTCGTTCGTGCCCGCCCCGGCATGGCTCGCTTGCAGCGCTCGCCATGGCCACCCCGCCCCGGGGGCGGGGATGCGTCGTGATACGCGGCGCCTCTAATACCGCGACGGCATCTCGAACGGCGCGCCCGGATAGACGTACACGCCCTTGCCGATCCCCTGCACGGCATCGACCATCCGTCCGCCGCGCCCCATGACATCGTCGGCCAGCCGCACGATCAACGGGTTCGGCGTCGCGCCCGGCCCGGCCTTTCGCAATGCCGCCGCGATCGCGCTTTCGTCGGCGTCCGGGTTGCGGTCACAGGCCACGATAAACGCGCTCGCTGTCGAGCGGCTGACCCCCGCCCAGCAATGCACCAGCATCGGGTCGCGCCCGTCCCAGGTCCGCGAGAAATCCAGCAGCTTCCGCACCAGCCCCTCGTCCGGGATGGTCTCTCCCGCCACCTGTTCCCAGATGTCGTGAACGGCCAGCTTCAGGTGCCGGTCCGGATACAGCGCCCGCGGCGCCTGGCTCATCAGGCCCTCTTCCAGCAGGGTGATGACGTGCGACGGCTTCTTCCACTTGATGACCGTCGGCGCATCGCGCAGCGGGCTGACGATAAGCGTCATCGGCGAAGACTCATTCGGTGCTGAAGGCCTGCGGCGTCCGCTCATAGCCCGCCGCTTCCGACAGGGTATGGAACCGCGCCACATAGCGCTCCTGCGCCTCGGCCGGCGGCTGCGGGTGGATCACCAGATTATAGCCGGCCGGCGGCGTCCCGAAAATCTGCAGGCTCTCCTCGACCGTGAACCCGGCCAGCTGCGTCGCCTCGAAATAGGCGCAGGCCCGGTCGGCGGTCTTGAGCAGCTTCTTGATGTTCTGCGGCGTCTTCGCCGGCAGGCCGAAGCGGGCGTGAATGGCGTGCTCCAGCCTCTCCTCGAATTCCTTGTAGCTCACCCCCAGCGCCGCCTTGAACGGGCTGATCATGTCGCCGATCACATACTCGGAGGCGTCGTGCAGAAGCGCCGCCAGCCGCCAGCGCGGCGCCAGATCCGGCTGGATGTGGGCGGCGATCTCCTCGACGACGAGGGAATGCTGGGCCACCGAGAAGCCGTGCTCGCCGATCGTCTGGCCGTTCCAGCGCGCGACCCGGGCCAGGCCGTGGGCGATGTCCTCGATCTCGATATCCATCGGCGAAGGATCGAGCAGGTCCAGGCGGCGTCCCGACAGCATCCGCTGCCAGGCGCGTGGTTGCTTGCCGCGCGGGGCCTTGGCCATCGTTTCTGTTCCTCACTGATCTACCGGAACGTCCAACTGGAGCATCGCTTGACAAAGATCAACGACAGGAACGCCATGCCCCTCACATTCGTTGGACTCACAGACCGCAACCAGCTGAAGTGGACACCGGTTCGGCGTCCGGTTGCGCTCAACCAATAACCGCGCTTTTCTCACTGCGAAAAGCTTAGGGAGATACCCTCATGAGCTGGGCCCGTATCATGGCGCCTCTGGCCGGCGGCGCAGGTGACGAACAGGTTCTGGCGGCGGCTGCCGCCATCGCCGCGCCGTTCGATGCCGAGCTGGCCGCCGTCCACGCCCCCGCCGACGTCGCCGACCTCATGCCCTGGATGGGCGAGGGCTTCATGGGCGGGGTGCAGATCACCGCCATGGACAGCCTGAAAGAGGCCGCTGCCGAGGGCGCCCGCGCCGCCCAGGCCGCCGTCGCCGCCTGCGGCTATGCCAGGACCCGGCTGATCAGCCTGGAAACCCCTGTCTGGGCAGGCCTGTCCATGGAGGGCCGCCTCTCCGACGTTGTCGTCTTCACCGATGAGGCCGCCCGCGGCCGTGGCCCCCTGGCCGAAGCCTTCCAGCAGACCGTCGCCGACGAGCAACGCCCCGTCATCGTCGCCCGCCCCGGCCTGACCGCCGGCGGCGTCGTCGCCGTCGCCTGGGATGGCGGCAAGGAAGCCAGCCGCGCCGCCCGCACCGCCCAGCCGCTGCTGGAAAAGGCGTCGCGCGTGGTCATCCTCTGCGCGCCTTCCGCCTCGTCCCGCAACTTCGACGGCGGCCGTCTCCAGGCCTTCTTCGCCGATCGCGGCGTGACGGCGGAGGTCGAGGTCATCACCGAGAGCGGTGACGCCGCGCACTTGCTGCTGGGCGCCTGCAAGCGCCTGGGAGCCGGCCTGCTTGTCGCCGGCGCCTTCGGCCACCCGCGCCTCCAGGAATACATCTTCGGCGGCACCACCCGGACCCTGCTGAACAACGACGGTCCGTCGCTCTTCCTTTCCCACTGACGCTTTCAACATCGGAGAAACAGGCATGACCCTGTCCCGCATCATCATGCGCCTTGCCCGCAATCCGGGCACCGAATTCGCCGATGGCGACGATCACCGAGGCTACACGCTGACCGCGCCCCTCACCGACGACGGCATGCTGGACCTGGATGCCTTCGGCAAAGCCAAGGCCGACTGCACCGTCCGGAGGTTCGCCCCCGAAGAGGACGCCACGACCGGCCTTTTGGCCCGCCGCCGCGACAACTGGTACTTCGACTACGACGATACCGATGACGCTGACGATGAAGCTGTCCACAAGCTCGGCCAGCATCGCTTCGCGGTCGGCGAGTATGTGTCGGTCGCCGATGAGGATGGCCGCATGCTGGCCTACAAGGTCACCGACGTTCAGCCGGTAGAATAGTCTGACGCTCCCCCCGCCATGCGGGGGGAGCATCTGTACGGTTCACTCTGCGAACTGCGATCTCACCAGCGCCGTCGCGTCGCGGAACAGGTGCTTGCCTTCCCCGTCGCCGTTCGCGGGGGCCTTCGCCTTGACCACGGCCACCACGAGCGGGCCGCGCTTGGGGCCCTGCGCCTCATAGCCGGCGACGGTCCAGGGCGCGTCCTTCGAGTCGGTGGTCTTCACGAAGGTGGTGCGATAGCCCTGCCTGCGCTTGCCGCCGATAGAGAAGCCGCCATCCCCCTGGATGTTGGCCTTGCCGCCCGACAGGTCGATATCGAAATCGCCATCATCGGTGCGCCAGCTGTCCCGCGTCATGCGGATTTCGCTGGCATTTTCGTCGGCGTTGATCTCGACGCCCAGGATCTTGACCCGCGCCTTGTCACCGTCGGCGTCGACACTGATGCCCGGCATCCGCACCTTGGCCTTGTCGGAGCCGCCGCCCTCCTCGGTTTCGACATGCAGGCCGGGCATGGAGACCGTCTCCTTGGTCACCTCAGTCTTCTTGGCGGGTTCTTCACCGGGCTTGGCCGGCGGCGTGGGCGGGGTAGGGGCGGGCGGGGCGGGGAACAGGCCCTTCACCTCGGCCTCGATGGGCTCCAGGGCCTTGGCCGGATCGTTGCTCACCGCCACCAGCCTCAGCACCACTTCCGAACCCTCGCCGGCATAGGTGCAGCTGGCTCCGTCGGCGGCCACGGCGGTGCGCTTCAGATTGCCCTGCGCTTCAGGGCAATCGAGCTTGCTCACCACGTTGAGCGCCTGACGCTCGGCCTTGCGGGCCCGGTACTCGGTCCTGCCTTCGCAGGCCCCCAGCACCAGAAGGATGGCGCCACAGCCCACGGCGGTCATCAGCTTGGTTTTCATTGTCGTCTCAGCCCTTTGGGTAGTCCGTTATCGACCTCGAGGTTGAGGGTGGCCCCGCCGTGCCGGGCAATCCAGTGAATTCGCGGTAACCGCCGGCCCCAAAGAAAAACTCCCCCGGGGGACCCCGAGGGAGTTTCAATGATGCCGCTGAAAGCCGGACGCCTACTGCCCCGGCCGCGTCGCCCCTTCGCGCCGCGCCAGGAAGGCCAGGCGCTCGAACAGGTGGACGTCCTGCTCGTTCTTCAGCAGGGCGCCGTGCAGCGGCGGGATCAGCTTGGTCGGATCCTTTTCCTTCAGCGTCTCCTCGCTGATGTCCTCGACCATCAGCAGCTTCAGCCAGTCGAGCAGTTCGCTGGTCGACGGCTTCTTCTTCAGGCCCGGCACCTTGCGCATGTCGTAGAAGATGCGCAGCGCCTCGGCGACCAGCTTCTGCTTGATCCCGGGGTAGTGGACTTCGACGATGGCGTTCATCGTCTCCGCTTCCGGGAACTTGATGTAGTGGAAGAAACAGCGGCGCAGGAAGGCGTCCGGCAGTTCCTTCTCGTTGTTCGAGGTGATGATCACCACCGGGCGAACCACGGCCTTGATGGTCTCGTCGGTCTCGTAGACGTAGAACTCCATCCGATCGAGTTCCTGCAACAGGTCGTTCGGAAACTCGATGTCGGCCTTGTCGATCTCGTCGATCAGCAGCACGGGACGCGCGCCGGGGGCGTCGAAGGCCTCCCAGAGTTTGCCCTTCTTGATGTAGTTCTTGACGTCCTTGACGCGCTCGTCGCCCAGCTGGCTGTCGCGCAGGCGGGTGACGGCGTCATATTCGTACAGCCCCTGGTGGGCCTTGGTCGTCGACTTGATGTGCCAGGTGATGAGCGGCGCGCCCAGCGCCCGCGCGATCTCCTCGGCCAGCACGGTCTTGCCGGTGCCGGGCTCGCCCTTGATCAGCAGCGGCCGCTCCAGCGCGATCGCGGCATTGACCGCGACCTTCAGGTCGTCAGTCGCCACATAGTCCTTGGTGCCTTCGAAGCGCGTCGTCATGCAGGTCCCCTCGAAGCGAACAGTCGCTCCAAACAAACGTTTCAATGGGGACACTAGCGTCCGGAACCGCGCTGTGAAGCGTTTTCATCGCAGGACGCGAAAAAGCCGCTGGGCGCCGTAGCGTCCTTCTCCCGCTTGCCGGGAGAAGGTGGCCCCCGAAGGGGGTCGGATGAGGGCAGCGCTGACGCTGGGGAAGCTTTCACGAAGAAGGGCAGCCCGACCTTCACAGGCCGGCGCTGCCCTTATCCGTCAGCATCGCTGCCACCTTCTCCCGGCCAGCGGGAGAAGGAAATCCGCTAGTCAGCCCCGGGGTTGATCGACACCGGGTCACTGGCCGGGAAGGTTTCCTTCAGCCCCTTGTCGAGCTGGCGGTCCACATGCGCGTCCTTCTCGTCCGGCGCATCTTCGCCCGGGTCGGCCTCGACGCCGGTCTTGTCGGCCTTGTCCCCGGTCCCGCCGGAGGCTTCATAGTTGCGGCTGCGTTCGTCTTCTGTGGTCACGCGATCCTCATCGGCTGCAAAGTTGCGGTCTTCCGGCGCGGCGCGAAGGCCGGCGTCGTCCCGTTCGTCGGTCATGTTGTCATCCTCGAATTCGGCGGCCTCGAAGTCCGCCTCGTCCCGCTCGGGATCGAGGTCGTCGATGTCCGCATCGTCTGCCGCCGCGGTGGCGTCATAGACGTCTGAAATGTCGTCGAAGTTGGCGATGTTGCCGCCGTCTTCGGTCAGGTTGGTCTCGTCCAGGACCTCGGCGCGATCCTGGTCGTCGGGTTCGTTGTCGAAATCGGCCATGGCGTTGTCATCCGGTCTGGCGGCGTCACTGCCGCCTGACGGATTCAACCCCTGCGCGGGCCTTACGTTCCGGACGCGGCCCAGGCCTCAAGGTCGCCGGCCATCTGCGCCATCACCTCGTCCCAGTCGGCATAGCTGGTCGGGGTGAAGACCCGCGCCTGCGGATACCAGGGATAGGAAGCGGTCCCCAGTTGGGTCCAGCAGGCCTGCGGCGTCACCAGCCACACCGGCGCTCCGCAGGCTCCGGCCAGGTTCAGGCTGGCGTTGGAAAACCCGACGGTCAGATCCAGCGCGCAGGTCAGCGCCGCCACATCGTCCAGGTCCTGCTTCAGGTCGATGCCCGGCGGAACCCAGATGTCGATGCCCTGCGACTTCGCATAGGCCAGCTCCGCCTCGCAGTCGCCGTACTGCAGATTGACCAGGCAGATGCCCGGCGTACGCAACACCGGCTCCCACAGGGCGAACGGCGAGAACCAGCGGTGCCGCGCCCCCTTGGCCGTCATGCTCTTCCACAGGAGCCCGACCATGGGCCCGGCCGGCGCGGTCTTCAGCACCTCGCGCCAGTGCGCCACCCGCACCGGGTCGGCGGTCAGATAGCCCGCCTCCGACGGATAGGCCTCGACCCGGTTCCGGAACCCCCGCAGCAGCGAGCCCAACGGCGCCCAAAGATCAATCTTCGCCAGCTCCGACTCATCCAGGAAGGGCGCCACCCGCACCGTCCGCCCGTCGACGTCAAACGTTGCATGCGCCCCGACCCGCACCGCGGGGAAGCTGCGCTGGAACAGCGCCACCAGACGAGGCTCCACCGACAGGGTCAGCCGACCCGACGGCCCCAGCGCCGCGATCACGTCCGGCAACAGGTTGGCGAACAGCAGCTCGTCGCCCAGGCCCTGCTCGCCGAAGATCAGCATCGATTTGCCGCCCAGATCGCTGGCCGGCGTCCATTCCGGCCGGTCGACCAGATAGTGGGTCACGTCCCCGAAGTTCGGATCCCGCCGCGCCTCATAGTCATCCCAGCCCTGGCCGATCTCGCCCAGGGTCAGATGCATCGTCGACCGCGCCAGCCGCATCATCTGGACCTCGTCGGCCGGCATCGGCGCCTTCATGGCGGCGTTGCAGTCCTCCAGCGCCCCGGCCGTGTCAGCCAGCGCATGCCGCGCCGTCGACCGGTTGTACTGCGCCTTGGGAAAGTCCGGCTGCAGCCGCAGCGCCTCGTCGAAGAAGGTCACGCACCCGGCCGGATCGCCCTGTTCGGCCAGCACCGTGCCCAGCGTGTTCCACAGCACCGCCGCCTGCGGATTGGCGATCAGCGCCGGGCGCAGAACCTCCACCGCCTCATCATACCGCCCCTGGTCGCGCACCGCGCAGGCCAGGTTGTTGACCCCTTCCGGGTTCTCCGGATGGGCCGAAACATAGTGGGCGAACAGCTTCTCGGCCGTCTCCTTCATGCCCATGCGATAGGCGAGGCGGCCCATGTCGTTGGCCACCTCCGCATGGGCCGGGATCAGCATCAGCGCCTTCTCATAGGCCCGCACCGAACTGGCGAAATCCCCGGCCCGCTCCCGCGCAATGGCCAGCAGGTCCCAGGCGAAGCCCGACCGCTCGTCCATCTCCAGCGCCTGGATGGCCAGGCGCCCGCCGTTCTCGAAATCGTCCTTCTGCAGCGCCGCCACCGCCTGGTCGATCACCCCGCCCAGGCTGGCCGCCTTCATTTCGGCCATGGCTTCCAGCATGCGGCTCAGCGACGCCGCCGAACCCGCCTGGCCGGCCATGCCGCCGAAGGCCTGCACCCGCGCCGCCTGGCCGATGATGGGGGTCACGTCGCCCCCGGCCGAAAGGGCGGTGGCGGAAACGTCTGATTTGCGGCGCGTCATCGGGTCACAGTCTTTGCAAGATCAGCCAAGTGATCGCCCGATCATGGTTACCCCGCCCTTAAGATCGGCCGTTTTCGACCCCCTGCGGCAATACGGCGTTAACCATGATCACCGATGTTGGACCCCTGTATCGGGGAGGCGCACGTGCCGCTGAAGCTGTCACTCAAGCCGGGCGAGAAGTTCGTCCTCAATGGCGCGGTCGTCCAGAATGGCGACCGGCGCGGCGTTCTGATCCTGCAAAACAAGGCGTCAGTCCTTCGCGAGAAGGACATCATGCAGGAAGCAGAGGCCGTCACACCGGCCCGCCACGTCTACTTCCCCGTCATGATGATGTACCTCGATGAGGCCGGCGCCGGCCGCTACTATGACGAGTTCGTGCGCCGCCTGACCGAGTTCATGAGTGTTGTGCGCAATCCGGCCGTGTTGTCGGAGTGTGTTAATATCTCCAAGCACATCATGGAGAAGGAATACTACAAGGCGCTCATGCTCTGCC
>JAUMCZ010000057.1:0-5286 GCA_032122215.1 Caulobacter sp. | reverse complement strand
GGGGCGCCCGCTTCATTGGCCGGCGTCGGCACGGTGGCGGCCGGGTTGGCGTCCGGCATGGCGGCGGCGGTCTCCTCGGCAGGCTTGCCGCAGGCGGCGAGCGCCAGGGCGGCGCAGGCGGCGCCGGTAATGAGAAGCTTGCGATACATGGGGTGTCTCCTGCACAGCATCTGCGGCCGCTCGGTACGCGCGGTCTTTGGGCTGGCCTGTTAAACCTCACGAGGGTGTGATGCGTTCCAATATCGATGCGCCGACCGAAGGTCCCCTTCAGGGGCTGGTGGTCATCGAGATGGGAACCCTCATCGCGGGACCGTTCTGCGGCCAGATTCTCGGCGACTTCGGGGCCACGGTGATCAAGCTTGAGGACCCCGGCAAGGGCGATCCCATGCGCCAGTGGGGCCGCAGCCTGCCGATGGGCCACAGCCCCTGGTGGCCAGTGATCGGCCGCAACAAGCGGTCGGTGACCCTGAACCTGCGTGATCCCGAGGGTCAGTCGATCGCCAGAAAGCTGATCGCCGGGGCCGACGTCCTGATCGAGAACTTCCGGCCGGGCGCGATGGAGAAGTGGGGTCTGGGCTACGAGGCGCTCAGCGCCGAGAATCCGAAGCTGGTCATGGCCCGGGTCTCCGGCTTCGGCCAGACCGGCCCCTATGCCCAGCGGGCCGGCTATGCCCTGATCGGCGAGGCCATGGGCGGCCTTCGCTACATCACCGGCGAGCCCGACCGCGCACCGGCCCGGGCCGGCATCTCGGTGGGCGACAGCCTGGCCGGCCTGCATGCGGCGCTGGGAACGATGATGGCCCTGCACGCCCGGGAGCGCACCGGCAGGGGCCAGATCGTCGACGCCGCCATCTATGAGAGCGTGCTGTCGGTGATGGAGAACCTGATCACCGAGTACGGGCTGACCGGCTATGTGCGGGAGCGGTCAGGATCGGTGCTGCCGGGCATCGCCCCGTCAAACGCCTATCCGACTGCGGACGGGGCCCTGGTGGTCATCGGCGCCAACCAGGACACGCTGTTCGGGCGACTTTGCGAGGCCATGGGGCGGCCCGAACTGAGCCAGGATCCGCGCTATGCCGGCCATGCGGCGCGCGGCGAGAACCAGGCCGAGCTGGACACCCTGATCGGCGCCTGGACGGCGACCCTGACGGCGGCGGATCTGCTGGCCCTGATGGAGAGGAGCGGCGTGGCGGCCGGACGGGTCTACCGCGCCCCGGACATGCTGACCGATCCCCAGTTCGAGGCCCGCGACGCCATCATCGAGACCCCGCATCCGGTATTCGGCAGCGTGAAGATGCAGAATGCCTTCCCCAAGCTCAGCGACACGCCGGGCGGGGTGCGCTGGCCTGGACCGGCGCTGGGCCAGCATACCGATGAGGTGCTGGCCGAGCGGGCGGGGGTGTCGGCGGAGGATCTGAGGACGCTGCGCGAGCGCGGGGTGATCTGACTCCATTGCCTGCGTCTGCGGGCAGGATGAAACCTAGCGACCGACCGCTTCGGCCACCGCCCGAACGATCTGGTGGATATTGTAGGGCTTGCGGACGATGGGGGCGTTGAAGCCGCCGGGCGCCCCGCGCTCGCCGTAGCCGGTCGCGAAGACGAAGGGGATGCCGCGGGCCTGCAGCCGTTCGGCCACCGGGGTGACCAGCCGGCCGCCGAGGTTGACGTCCAGCACCGCCGCGTCCAGCGGCGCCTCGGCAAGGGCCATGGCCTCGTCGACGTCGCCGGCCGCGCCGACGATGGTGGCCCCGGCCTCGATCAGACCCGCCTCAAGCTCGAGGGCCAGCAGGGTGGCGTCCTCGACGATCAGCAGGCGAAGCCCCTCGACACCGCCGCGACCGGTCGCCGGGCCGGTTGAGACGCCGCTGGGCGCCGGTGGTGGCTGGGCGGTCGTGTCGTCTGCAAGGGCGGCGCGGGTCGCGGTCAGATGGACCTTCACCCCGCTTTTTTCGTAGGTGACCTTGCCCACCCCGCCGAGTTCGCGCCCGGTCACCCGGTCGAGCAGCACGGCGCCGAAGCCGGTGCGGGTCGGCTGGCTGACCGGTGGGCCGCCCGTTTCCTGCCAGTCGAGCACGAAGCCGCCATCGGCCCGCTTGCGCCAGTCGAGCAGAACCCTCCCGCCTTCCACCGAAAGGGCGCCATACTTGATGGCGTTGGTGGCCAGCTCATGCAGCGCCAGGGACAGGGCGTTGGCCGCGCGGGGCGTCAGGAACAGCTCCGGCCCCGACCAGATGGCCTGGCCGTGGCCCAGACCCCCCAGTTCGGCCTCGACGATGGAGCCCAGGCTGGCCCCATGCCAGCGGGTGGCGGTCAGCAGCTCATGCGCCTGGGCCATGGCCTTCAGCCGGCCGGAGAAACTTTCAATGAAGCCGTCGACCGAGCTTGTCCGCCGCGCCGACTGGGCGGCCAGTGACTGCACGGCGGCCAGAACGTTCTTCACCCGGTGGTCCAGCTCGGCCATCAGGGTCTCGCGCTGTTCCTCGTCACGCTTGCGATCGGTGATGTCCTGGACGACGCCGATGATCTTGCGGGGCTGGCCTTCGCTGCCGAAGACCACCGCGCCCGCCCCCATCATCCAGCGGACCTCGCCGTTGTCCGGCCGCACGATGCGGTACTCGGCCCGGTAACGGCCGGTGCTCTTCAGGGAGCGGTCGACCTCGGCCTTCAGCGCCTCGCGATCATCGTGATGCACATATTTGAACGAGACGCCGCCTTGCTCGCCGCCGATCGAGTCGCGTGTCAGGCCGGTCATGGCCTTCATCTGCTCGTTGATGACCATCAGGTCCTGGCCCAGGTCCCACTCGAACTCGCCCAGCCCGCCGGCCTCGAGAGCCAGATCGCGGCGCTGGCGGTCCAGCCTGCGGCCGCGCTCGACCGCCAGCCGGTGGGCGTCGGCCATCAGGTGGTTGGTGGCCAGCTCCGCCAGGTCCTGCAGCGCCGGGGCCAGAGCCGCCTGATCCAGCGGATGCGGCTTGGGATCGCCCACCGCCAGCAACCCGACCACCGCTCCGTCCGGCGTGACGAGCGGAGCGCAGGCGTAGAAGCCCACATCAACCTGGGTGAGGGTGTCGCGAATATCGTCGAAGCGGTTGTCGGTGCGCACATCGCCGCTGATCAGCACCTCGCCCCGGCCGATCATCACATTGGCCAGAGACCCGGCCCGCGGATATTCCCGCCGCTCCAGCCCCAGAATGGCCTTGTGCCAGAGCCGGTCGCGATCAACGAGCACGATGGCGGCGCGCGGCGCGTTGAACAGGGCGGCGGCCAGCCTGACGACCCGGTCGAAGTGGGGGTCGGGATCGCTGTCCAGAGCGCCGAGGCCGCGCAGGACCGCCAGCCGGTCCTCCTCGGCCATTTCGACGTCAGGTGCGACAATTTTACTCATCCAGGCACCTTAGACCGAGTTCGCGAGTTAAGCGACTAGTGGCGGTATCCCGTTGGGCGCCCTATCTTGGAACCAGCGCCCAATCCCGGCGTTGTCGGGCCGTCACGCCTGACGACCCAACGCCCGGGTGCGGGCCTCTAGCGGAGCATACCCATGACCAACCTGCCCACCGGCGCCGAAACAGAGGCCGCCAAGGCCAAGACCTCGCTCAAGAGCGCGGCCAATCACGCCGAAAAGAGCTTCGCGGAAGCCGCCGAAGCCGCCAAGACCTCCATAACCGAGGCCGCCGCCCGCGCCGAAGTGGCGATCAAGGAAGGTCTCGAAACCTTCCGCGCCCAGAGCCGCACCTATGCCGACAACGCCGGCCATCAGCTCGACGTCGCCCAGCGCTACGTCACCGAGCGGGTGAAGGAAAAGCCGCAGACGGCCCTCCTCGCAGCGGCCGGCGTCGGCCTGCTGCTCGGCCTGCTGCTCGCCGGTCGCGGCGACCGCCGTTGATCGTAGAGCGCACGCTTGCGGCCCTGGCCACGGCGGCGGCGGTTGTCGCCGCCGTTTCCGTGGCCATCGTTGCCGCCTTCTTCGCCCTCTTCGCCCTGGTCGAGCCGCATATCGGCCGGCCGGGAGCGGGCGCGGTTGTGGCCGGCTCGGCAGCTCTTCTGGCCGCGATCATCGCCATGATCGCCGCCCGCAAGATGCAGGGCGACAAGGCGCGCCATCAGGCGGCCGCCGCAGCCGGTCCGCCCGGCGGCAGCCACACCGATGTTGCCCACATCATCCTGAACGTCATCAAGGACCGTCCCCTCCTGTCGGCGGGGGCGGCGGTTGCGGTCGGGGTCTACGCCCTGCGCAATCCGGCCCTGATCAGCGCCGTGGTTCGGGGCTTCATGGACGGCAGGACTAAACTTTAGTCAGCCTTCAGGCGTTGTTCGATCATAACGCCGGCGGCTCCCCTCGCCGGCGCGAGAGGAGTTGTGTCCGATGCCCTTTATTCTTCCCGACCTGCCCTATGCCCGCGAGGCGCTGGAGCCGACCGTTTCCGGCCAGACGCTCGATTTCCACCATGGCAAGCACCACAAGACCTATGTCGAGACGCTGAACAAGCTGCTCGACGAGAAGGGCGAGGCCCCGGCCAGCCTGGAAGAGGTCGTGAAGTCGGCGGGCCCCGGCAAGCTGTTCAACAATGCCGCCCAGGCCTGGAACCACGGCTTCTTCTGGGAAAGCATGAGCCCTTCGCCCGCCCAGCCGTCAGGCGCCCTGGCCGAGGCCATCGAAGCCTTCGGCGGCCACAAGGCCCTGGGTGAAAAGTTCGTCGAGACCGGTGTCGGTCAGTTCGGGTCCGGCTGGGCCTGGCTGCTGTGGAAGGACGACAAGATCCTCGTTGCGCCCAGCCACGATGCCGACAATCCGCTGGCCAACGGCGCTGGCTTCCCGCTGCTGGTCTGCGATGTCTGGGAACACGCCTACTACCTGGACCACCAGAACGACAGGAAGGGCTTCCTGACCGCCTGGTTCGACAAGCTGGCGAACTGGGACTTCGCCGCGGCGCAACTGGCGGCCGCCCAGGGGTCCGGCGAAGGCTACAAGTATCCGCCGCCGAAGTAGCTTTGTGGTTCGATGGAACCGCTCTCACGGAAAGCCGTTCTTCCAATCGACGACGCGACGTCTTCGCGTTTCGATTTAAAGGAAGGTTTCCAAGATGCTCAGATGGGCGCTTATTTTCCTTGTCGTGGCGTTGGTCGCGGCAGTTCTTGGGTTTGGCGGTATTGCCGGCACATCGGCTTCGATCGCCAAGATCCTGTTCTTCGTTTTCCTCGTTCTGTTCGTGGTCTCGCTGGTCATGAACATGGTTCGGGGGCGAGCGCCCTAGCGGCAAACGCCAGAACGTAGATTCCGATGAAGGG
>JAUMCZ010000056.1:0-11919 GCA_032122215.1 Caulobacter sp. | reverse complement strand
GTGCTGGGCGCCTACGTCCGTGCGGCCGGCACGCGCCGCCTGGTCATCAAGCTCGACGTCGACAGCCTGTTCGACCACGCCCGCCTCCGGCAGGCCTCGCCACAGACGCCGTTCGCGGTCCTGCACCGCGATCCGCTGGAAATCCTCGTCGCCCAGACCGGCGGCAGCGAACCAAAGCCCGGCCTGCCGCCGCCTGAAGAGGTTGCCCGCTGGTTGGCAGCGCTCTGCGTCACCGGGGCGAGGGCGGTTGCGGCCGGCGCACGGCCGGTCGCCTACGAGGGCCTCGCGGAAACGGTGCTC
Organism: Caulobacter sp.; assembly: GCA_032122215.1. GTDB lineage: Bacteria > Pseudomonadota > Alphaproteobacteria > Caulobacterales > Caulobacteraceae > Caulobacter. The sequence goes on along the minus strand of JAUMCZ010000056.1, from coordinate 11,619 downwards.
CACCCTGACCGGCCCTTCCTCAATCTGCAGATCGGCGCCGCCGACCGGGCGCGGATGGCGGCCGTGGCGTCGCTCGACGCCAAGTCGCCGAACAAGCGCTTCATCCCGGACAGCCTGGCCCGTCAGGCCGCCGCCGACGAGCGGCTGAAAATGCTGGCCCGGCAGGTCATCGGGCCGGCCTGGGAGCCACTGGCCGGATTGAGATGATGGGGGAGGCATGAGTCTTCGCGCAACGATCCTGGCTCTTGTGGCCCTGACCCTGGCCGGCTGCGCCTCGCCGCCCAACCTGCGCAGGCAGCCGGATGCGACCCCGGCCGTGCTGGCCGCCTTCCGCGGCGATCCGCCGGTGGCGACGGCCGCTGACTGGACCCGCCGCGCGCCGCTGTTGCGCCAGGCCCTGCTCGATGCGGTCTACGGTCATCCGCCTGACCTTGGCGCGGCCGTGGTCGAGGCCCGCGAAAAGCTGACCCTGCCGGACGTCGACGGCATGGACATAGAGCAGTGGACGGTGAAACTGGGGGACGGCTCGAACCGTCGCCGCTTCCACATGCTGGTCGCCTCGCCCAAGGGCGTGCCCGCCGCGCCACTGATTATCATGGAGCTGTTCTGCTCGACCCGGAACGCCGTGAAGGGGCGTCCTGGCAGCATCTTCGAGGACGTCGCCGCCCTGCCTGAACCCTGTCGCAGCCACGAGCTCGATCCGGTGCTGACGGTGATCCTGGGCAAGCGGATCAGCGGCCCGGACTTCAGGCAACTGGCCGAGCGCGGCTACGCCGTCGCCCTTTTTTATCCCGGCGAGGTGGTCCCGGACGATCCGGCGCTCGCCCCTCCGGCTATCGCCGCCCTGTCGCCGGGCGTGCCGGCCGACAGGCGCGCCGGGGCCCTCGTCGTCTGGGCCGACCTGTTCTCCAAGGCCTACGACGTGCTGTCGGTCGACCCGCGCTTCGATGCGAAGAAGATCGTCGCCTGGGGACATTCGCGCCACGGCAAGGCGTCCCTGCTGGCCGGCGCCCTCGACCCGCGCTTCGCCGCCGTCATCGCCCACCAGTCGGGCCGGGGCGGGGCCAGCCTGACCCGCTCCATCGCCGGCGAGAGCCTGGCCCAGATTACCACCGCCTATGGCTTCTGGTTCACACCCGGCTACGCCCGGGGCGTGCCCGCGGACGTCGACCAGCACCAGCTGATCGCCCTCAACGCGCCCCGGCCGTTGCTGCTCGGCACGGGACGGGGCGACAGCTGGTCCGACCCGGCCGGCGCCTTCAAGGCGGCCCAGGGCGCCGATGCGGCCTACCGCCTCCTCGGCTCGCCCGGCTTCAACGCCACCGGACTGAGCGACTACCGTCCCGAGGACGGCGTGGTCTGGTGGAGCAGGCCGCTTGGCCACGGTGTCACCACCGCCGACTGGCGCGCCTTCCTCGAGTTTCTCGACACTCACCTGGACAGGTGACCCCTTGCCTTATGGACGGGCCCAAGGCCGTCTGGGGCGTGGCGACGGCGCGCGCTCTTCGCGCGCGGCTCGCCTGGATGCTCTAAAGGACAGTCATGGACAGACCCTCGAACGATCCGCAACTGGCGTCAGCCTCCTACCGCCTGGCCGCCCTCGACCGGGACTTCCTGCTCAGCGACGCCATGCGTGGCCTGCGTTTCCAGCTGGAGTACGCCAAGGCCGAGGAAGCCCTGCGAGCCTGGGGCGTGCGCTCGACCATTGTCGTCTTCGGCAGCGCCCGGGTCGGGGAGGGCGGCGGTAACGGGCATGACCGCTGGTACGACCAGGCCCGCGCTTTCGGCCGCCTGGCCTCCGAACGCGGCGGCGCCCTGCTGGAGGGGCAAACCTTTCGCGACAACGTCATCGCCACCGGCGGCGGGCCGGGCGTCATGGAGGCGGCCAATCGCGGCGCGCTCGAGGCCGGCGCCCCCTCGATCGGCTTCAACATCACCCTTCCGTTCGAGCAGTTGCCCAACCCCTACACGACCCCGGCGCTGACCTTCCGGTTCCACTATTTCGCCATGCGCAAGATGCACCTGGCCATGCGGGCCAACGCCTTGGTGGTCTTCCCCGGCGGCTTCGGCACCTTCGACGAGCTGTTCGAGATCCTCACCCTGCGCCAGACCGGCAAGGCGCCGCCGATCCCGGTGGTGCTGTTCGACGAGGCCTTCTGGCGCAAGGCCATCGGGTTCGAAGCCCTGGCCGAATACGGCCTGATCGCTCCGGGAGACCTGGAGCTCTTCTCCTTCGCGGAAGACGCCGAAGGAATCTGGGCCTGCCTGTTGAAGGGCGGGCTGCGGCCGCATGAATCCATTGAGGCGGCCGCCATAACGCAGACTTAACCCCGATGCCCCAGTGTCCCGCCAACAAAGGATTGGGGACATCGACACAGTGGCTGGCCGCAACGACCGCGAGCGGACGACCGCGCCGTTTGGGCTTGACCTCAGCCAGGCCGTGTTCGATCGCGCCACCCGTTTCGCCCGCAGCCTGTTCGAGGATGCGCAGAGCACCATCGTTCTGGTCAAGGACGGCGTCGCCTGGCGAAGCCGCTGGGGCGACAAAGACCCCTACGATCGGCGCGACAACATCGCCGAGCAGGTGATGGTGTCCGGCAAGCCCCTCTGGATCGAGGACGCGCGCGAAGATCCGCGCTTCGCCGACCTGTCCCTCGTCTCCGGCCCGCCCTACCTGCGCGCCTACATCGCCACCCCGATCAAGCTGGCCGACGGCTCGGTTGCGGGTCTGCTGGTCGTGGTCAGCCCGACGCCCCGGCCCCATGACCCGGTCCAGGCCGAACGGCTGGCAGTCCTGGCCGAGTTCGTTGCCGACGAGTGGGCGCGCGCTCTCGCCGTGCAGGCGCTCCAGGCCACCCAGACCACCCTGGAAGCCCTGGTCGCCACCATGCCGACCTCGCTGGTCATGACCGACAAGGATCTCAAGGTCATCGCCGCCAGCAGTCTTTGGGCCCGCAGTCTTGGCGTGCGCCGGGCCGAGGTTCTGGGCCGGACCCTGTTCGACATCGCCCCGGAGGTCTACGAGCCCAGCCGCACGGCTTTCGCCGAGGTCCTCGATGGCGCCCCCAGCAGCATCGCCCGCAGCAGGGTCACCCTGCCGATCGGCATGACCGTCTGGCTGCAGACTGATCTGAAGACCTGGAAGACCCCGGACGGCGAGATCGGCGGTATCGTTCTGACCGCCAGCGACGTTTCCGAACTGGTCGGCGCCCTGGAGCAGTCCGAACGCTCAGAACAGCGCATGCAGATGGCGCTGGAGCTCAGCGACCTGCACGTCTGGGAGATGGACTACGCCAGCCGGGAGCTCATCAAGGTCGGCGCCGAGGAAACCTTCTTCGAAACCCCGCAGACCTACGAAGACCTCTGGCGCGATATCTACAACGGGGTCGATCCCCGTGACCGCGCCGAGGTCGAGGCTGCCTGGCAGCGCCAGGTGACCGCCGGTGAACGCTATGCCCCCATCTATCGGGTCCGTCGCTCCGACAATCGGGAGGTCTGGGTCCAGGGCGGCGCCAGGCTGTTCACCGGCGAGGATGGTCGACCTATCCGCCTGGTCGGGGCCCTTCAGAACATGACCGACCGCAAGGCGGCCGAGGCCGAGCTCATTCAGGCCAAGAACGACGCCGAGACCGCCAACACCGCCAAGTCGACCTTCCTGGCGACCATGAGTCATGAGATCCGCACGCCGCTGAATGGCGTGCTGGGTATGGCCCAGGCCATGGCGTCCGACGACCTCACCGGCGTGCAACGCGAGCGGCTGGAGGTGATCCGCCAATCGGGCGAGAGCCTGCTCGCTGTGCTCAACGACGTGCTCGATCTGTCGAAGATCGAGGCGGGAAAGTTCGAACTCGACGAGGCCGAGTTCGACCTGAACGATCTGGCCCGGGGCGCCCACGCGGCCTTTACCGCGCTCGCCCACAAACAGGGCCTTGAGTTCGATCTGAAGATCGAGCCGTCAGCCGAGGGTGTCTATCGGGGCGATCCGACCCGGGTGCGGCAGATCCTCTACAACCTCATCTCCAACGCCCTGAAGTTCACCGAGGCCGGCGAAATCCGGGTCACCGTCGCCCGGCAGCACAACAAGCTTCAGTTCCAGGTCGCCGATACCGGCATCGGCATCGCGCCGGAGCCGCTTACCAAGCTGTTCCGTCGCTTCGAACAGGCCGACGCCTCGACCTCTCGCCGATATGGCGGAACCGGCCTTGGCCTGGCCATCTGCCGTCAGCTGACCGAGCTGATGGGCGGCGAGATCGGTGTCGAGAGTGAGATCGGCAAGGGCGCCACCTTCACCGTCACCCTGCCGCTGGCGCGGATCGCCGACAGCCGGGCGGAGGCCCTGCCCGTGGCGCCCCCGACCCCTCCGGACAGCGAACTGACTGGCGATACCCTCAAGGTGCTGGCCGCCGAAGACAACGCCGTCAACCAGCTGGTTCTCAAGACCCTGCTGCAACAGGTCGGCATCGATCCGGTGATCGTCACCGACGGCGCCCAGGCCATCGCCGCCTGGAAGGCCGACGCCTGGGACGTGATCCTGATGGACGTCCAGATGCCCGAAGTGGACGGTCCCACCGCCACCCGGGAAATCCGCCGTCTGGAGGCCGTCACGGGCCGGGCCCGCACCCCCATCATCGCCCTGACCGCCAACGCCATGTCGCACCAGGTGGCCGAGTATCGCGAGGCGGGCATGGACGGCTTCGTCGCCAAGCCCATCGAGGTGGGTCGCCTGTTCGCGGCCCTGGAGGCGGCGCTCAATCCGCCGGTGCTGGACGAAGCAGCGGTCGGGTAGCGACATCCGGCTGGGGCTAGCCAACCCGCCCAAACCTGTGCACCGCTACAGGCGATGACCGACGACACCGCCACGACCGGCACCCTCGCCACCGCCCTGACCCACGGCCGCCGCCTGCTCGCCCAGGAGCCTTCGCTGGCCGAAGCCCAGGCGCGGGAAATCCTGCTGGCCATGCCCGGCCATCCGGAGGCGATCCTGCTGCTGGCCGCCGCCCTGCGCCGTCAGGGGCGGGCCGGGGAGGGGCTGGAGTTGCTGGAGCCGGTGATCCGGGCCCATCCGGGCTGGCCGATGGTGCACCTGGAAGCCGGACTGGCTTTCGTCGACCTGCAGATCGGCCGCGCGGCAGTGGCCGCCCTCAGCCGGGCCGTGACGCTCGACGGGCGCCTGTCCATGGCCTGGGACGCATTGACCGACCAGCTGCTCCTGGCCGGCGACGAGGCCGGCGCGGCGCGGGCCAGGGCCGAGCAGATCAAGGCCTCGGTGTCCGACCCCGACCTGATGCAGGCGGCGACGGCGCTGATCGCGGGCGACCTGCCGGTCGCCGAGCGCATCCTCAAGCCCTATCTGAACCGCCATCCGACCCATGTCGCCGCCATCCGTATGCTGGCCGAGGTCGCCGCGCGCCTCGGCCGCAACGAGGATGCCGAAGCCCTGCTGGCCCGTTGCCTGGAACTGGCGCCGGGCTTCACCGAGGCCCGCTACAACCATGCCACTGTCCTCTACCGCCTGACCCGGGCGGAGGAGGCGCTGGCCGCGCTTGAGCCCCTGCTGGCGGCCAATGCGCGCCATGCCGGCTATCGCAACCTCAAGGCCGCCGTGCTCGGACGGCTGGGGGACTACGCCGGCGCCATCGACCTCTACGAGGGAGTGCTGGCCGAGCACCCCAACCAGCCCAAGGGCTGGATGAGCCTGGGGCACAGCTACAAGACCATCGGTCGCCAGGCCGACAGCGTCGCCGCCTACCGCAAGACCCTGGAGCTCGCCCCCCAGTTCGGCGAGGCCTGGTGGAGTCTGGCCAACCTCAAGACGGTGAAGTTCAGCGATGACGACATCGCCGCCATGCGCCTGCAGTTGGCCCGTGCGGACATCACCGACGAAGACCGCTTCCACCTGCACTACGCGCTCGGCAAGGCGCTGGAGGACGCCGGCCAGCCCGCCGCGTCCTTCGAGCAATATGCCGCCGGCGCCACGCTGCGGCGGGCCGGCATCGACTACGAGGCCGAGCATACCGCCGCCCACGCCCGCCGCTCGATGGCGGTGTTCACAGCCGAGTTCTTCGCGGAGCGTCAGGGTTGGGGCTGCCCGGCGCCTGATCCGATCTTCATCGTCGGCCTGCCCCGCGCCGGCTCCACCCTGATCGAGCAGATCCTGGCCAGCCACTCCCTGGTCGAGGGCACCATGGAGCTGCCCGACATCATCGCCATCGCCCGACGCCTTGGCGGCCGTCACCGCCGCGAGAGCGACGGCTCCTATCCCGAGATGGTGGCCGGCCTCACGGCCGATGAGGCCCGCGCCCTGGGTGAAGAATACCTCGAGCGCACCCGGGTGCAGCGCAAGACGGACCGGCCTTTCTTCATCGACAAGATGCCCAACAACTTCGCCCATGTCGGCCTGATCAGGCTGATCCTGCCGAACGCGAAAATCATCGACGCCCGCCGCCACCCGCTGGGCTGTTGCTTCTCGGCCTTCAAGCAGCACTTCGCCCGCGGACAGGGCTTCAGTTACGACCTCACCGACCTGGGCCGCTACTACGCCGACTACGTCGCCCTGATGGGCCATTTCGACGCCGTTCTGCCCGGCGCTGTCCATCGCACCCTGTACGAGCGGATGATCGCTGATCCGGAGGCAGAGGTGCGATCAATGCTGGCCTACTGCGGCCTCGACTTCGAGCCGCCCGTCATGAAGTTCCACGAGAACGATCGCGCGGTGCGCACCGCCAGCTCCGAACAGGTCCGCCGGCCGATCTTCACGGAGGGCCTCGACCAGTGGCGGGCCTTCGAGCCCTGGCTCAGTCCCTTGAAGAGCGCCCTCGGCCCGGCGCTTGAAACCTGGGACCAGGCCTGACGGCTGCGCTTCCGCCGCCACAGTTTTCAGCAACCGCCTTGAACACAACCCGCTTTGGGCAGGTCCGCCTTGACAGGACCGGCGACCCATTATGACCCTTCGATGACGGCGTTACGCCGACAGGGGAGCACTATGGCGCGCAAGACTTCGACGGCGATCTGGACCTCGGTCCTGCTGGGCACAACCATGCTGACGAGCGTCGCCTACGCTCAGGAGCCGGCCGGCGCCGCAACTGTCGATGAGGTGATCATCACCGCCCAGAAGCGAGAAGAGAATCTGCAGGACGTGCCGGTCTCCATCCAGGCGCTCGGCGGCCAGAAGCTGGAGGAGCTGCAGGTCAGCGACTTCGGCGATTTTGTGAAGTTCCTGCCTTCGGTCTCGACCCAGGCGTCCGGCCCGGGCTTCGGCAGCGTCTACATGCGGGGTGTCGCCAGCGGCGGCGACGGCAACCACTCCGGCTCCCTGCCCAGCGTCGGCATCTATCTCGACGAACAGCCGATCACGACGATCCAGGGCGCGCTCGACGTCCACGTCTACGACATCGCCCGGGTCGAGGCCCTGGCCGGCCCGCAGGGCACCCTTTACGGCGCCAGCAGCCAGGCCGGCACCATCCGCATCATCACCAACAAGCCGAAGATCGGTGTTTTCGAAGGCGCCTTCGACGCCGAGGTCAACACCGTCGCCGGCGGCGACCAGGGCTATGCGGCCGAGGGTTACGTCAACATTCCGATGACCGACAACATGGCCGCCCGCATCGTCGGCTGGTACGTGCATGACGCCGGCTACATCGACAACATTCCCGCCACCCGCACCTATCCGACCTGGGGCGGGACCATCAACAACGACGACTTCGCCGAGGAAAACTACAACGACGTCGACACCATCGGGGCCCGCGCCTCGCTGAAGATCGACCTCGGTGAAAACTGGACCATCACGCCGCAGCTGATGGCCCAGCGCCAGGAAGCGGGCGGCAACTTCTCCTACAACCCGTTGGTCGGCGACCTGGCCCAGACCCGTTACCGGCCGGAGTTCAGCAACGACGAATGGTACCAGGCGGCGCTCACCGTCGAGGGCAAGATCGGCATGTTCGATGTCGTCTATGCCGGCAGCTACCTGAAGCGCGACGTCGAGACGGCCAGCGACTATTCGGACTACAGCTTCTTCTACGACACCCTGTTCGGCTACGGCGCCTACTGGACCGACAACCTCGGCAACCCGGTCGATCCGACCCAGTACATCAACGCCACCGACCACTATAAGCGCCAGACCCACGAACTCCGGGTCTCCTCGCCGTCGGACCAGCCGATCCGTTTCGTCGCCGGCCTGTTCTACCAGGACCAGACCCACGACATCTTCCAGGACTACAAGATCGACGGCCTGGGCTCGAATTTCTCGATCACCGGCAAGCCCGGCACCATCTGGCTGACCAGCCAGCAACGGGACGACACCGACAAGGCCGTGTTTGGTGAGGTCAGCTGGGACATCACCCCGGCCCTCACCCTGACCGGCGGCCTGCGCTTCTTCGAGGCGGAGAACGGCCTGCGCGGCTTCTTCGGCTTCGGATCGGGCTACAGCGGCAGCACCGGCGAGGCGGCCTGTTTCGGCCCGGCCATCACGCCCCAGGCCCCCTGCACCAACGTCATCAAGTCGACCAAGGAAGACGGCAACACGCACCGCCTGAACCTGACCTGGAAGATCACCGACGACCACATGATCTACGGCACCTGGTCGACCGGTTACCGGCCGGGCGGCATCAACCGCCGCGCTACCCTGCCGCCCTACAAGTCGGACTTCCTGACCAACTACGAGGTCGGCTGGAAGACCACCTGGCTGGACGGGGCCCTGCGCTGGAACGGCGCCGCCTACTTCGAGGAGTGGGAAGACTTCCAGTTCTCCATCCTCGGGGCCAGCGGCCTGACCGAGATCAAGAACGCCGCCCAGGCTGAAATCTACGGGGTCGAGACCGACGTCGTCTGGCGGCTGAGCAGCGACTGGACCGTCTCCGGCGGCGCCGCCTACACCAACGCCGAACTGGCCGACAACTACTGCGGTTTCACCGACGCCAGCGGCAATCCGGTCACCAACTGCGCCAGCCCGCTGTCGCCGTCGGGCACCCAGCTGCCGGTCACCCCGCGGTTCAAGGGCAACCTGACGGTCCGCTATGACTTCGTCTTGGCCGACATGGACGGTTTCGCCCAGGGGTCCTGGGCCGGACAGTCGAGCAGCTACGCAGACCTTCGCCTCGTCGAGCGCGACATTCTCGGCAAGCAGGACAGCTGGCAGACCTTCGATTTCGTGGTTGGCCTGAAGCCCGGCGACTGGAACCTGCAGGTCTACTTCAACAATGCGTTCGACGAACGTGCCAGCCTGTTCCGCACCACCCAGTGCGCCGAGGCGGTCTGTGGCGGGGCGGTCTATGTCGTCCCGAACCAGCCGCGCACCATCGGCTTCAAGGTCGGTCGGAAGTTCTAGACGCGACCTCGCGACAAAACGGGGATCCATTGAAATCGCCGATTTCAATGGGTCCCTTCTTGCTGTCGGACCCCCGGTTTTGGGGACGACAGTCCAACGTGGTGAGCAGACTTTAGGACCACACGTCCCGGAGAGCTCATCATGCGCCGCCTGTTTATCGCCTGCCTGACCACCCTGGCTGTGACCGTTCCAGCCGTCGCCGCCGAGCCGCCGGGCCCGGCGGCCGTGGTCGAGGCGCTCGACCAGGCCTGCCGTCTCTATGTGAGCAATGACGATTACGAAGGTTACAGGGCCAAAGCCGGCGAGCTCGGCATAACCGACTTCTTTGGAACCCTGGTCCGCCGCGCGCCCGGGGTCGATATCTTCGCTATCAGCGCGACTGCCGACGCACCCTTCGCCCGCAGTTGCACCATCGCCATCGATGGCGCCCCGGCCCTGGCAGAAGGGACCCCGGCGGCGGTGGCGACCTGGGCCAAGGCGAACGGCTTCAAGGCCAACGGCGCGCCCAAGGCCGTGACCAATTCAGATGTTCGGCCTTATACGGCCACGTTCTGGAAGGCGCCGAAGGCCCAGCTGCAGATCAATACCTTTGGTCCCGGAGCCAATGGCCGGGCCAACGTCGCCGTAATCTGGAGCGTCGCCAACTAGGCCGCCGCGACCGCCTTCTTCTTCACGAACACCGTCTGGGTGTTGGTGTATTCCAGCAGGCCTTCCAACGCCCCCTCGACGCCGACACCCGACTGCTTGTGGCCGCCGAAGGCGGCCAGGGGCGACAGGTGCTGGCTTTCGTTGATCCAGACGGTGCCGGTGGCCAGGCGCGAGGCGATTTCCAGCGCCTTGTCCTCGTCCGCCGACCAGACCGAACCGCCGAGGCCATAGTCGGAAGCGTTGGCGCGGCCGATGACCTCGTCCAGATCGTCGAACTTCAAGAGCGGCAGCACCGGGCCGAACTGCTCTTCCTGGACGATGCGGGAATCTTCCGGCGGGTTGTCGATGATGGTCACCGGCACGAAGTAGCCGGGCGCGGTGCTGGTCTCGCCGCCGACCAGGAACCTGTAGCCCTTGGCCTTGGCGTCGGCGATCAGGTCGAGGACGCGGGCGTACTGCAGCTTGTTCTGGATCGGGCCCATCTGGGTGCCCTGCTCGGCCCCGTCGCCCATCTTTACCGTGGCGGCGTAGGCGACCAGCGCCTCCTTCAGCGGCTCATAGATGTCCTTGTGGACATACATCCGCTTGGTGGCGATGCAGATCTGGCCGGTGTTGCGGAAGGCGGCCCAGAACAGCTGCTCGGCCACGGCGGCGACGTCGACGTCGGGCATGACGATGGCGGCGTCATTGCCGCCCAGCTCGAGAGTCACCCGCTTGAGGGTCGAGGCGGCGCTCTCCATGACCTTGCGGCCGGTCTGGGTCGAGCCGGTGAAGCTGACCTTGTCGATGCCGGGGTGGCTGGTCATCCAGGGGCCAAGATCGTCGCCGCCGGTGACGATGTTGAGCACGCCGGGCGGCAGGACATCGCGCATCATCTCACCGATCTTCAGCGTCGTCAGCGGCGTGAAGGGGGAGGGCTTCAGCACCACCGTGTTGCCGGCCAGCAGGGCCGGGGCCAGCTTGAACATCGCCAGGATGACCGGGAAGTTCCACGGCGCGATGGCGCCGACCACGCCGATCGGCACATGGCGCGTCTCGCCCCGGCGCTCGGCCGTGTCTTCCACCACATGAACGGGCAGGTCGAGGCTGGCGGTGGCCTGCAGCCAGTAGGCGCCGCCCATGACGTCGCCGAAGGCGTCGCCGTGCGGCTTGCCCTGTTCGCTGGTCAGCAGGCGCTTCAGGTCCTCGCCCTTGGCGGCGATGGCGCCGGCCATGGCGAGGAGCAGTTCCTTGCGTTTGGCGATCGGGGTGGCGGCCCAGGCCGGGAAGGCCTTGCGGGCGGCGGCGACGGCCTCGTCCAGTTGCTCACGGCTGGCGTCGGGCGCCTGGCCGATGATCTGTTCGTTGGCCGGATTGAGCACGTTGAAGGTGGTGGCGCCGGCGACGCCCTTGCCGCCGATGGTCATGGTGTAGTCGCCGTCGAACCGCATGGTCGTCTCCCTGGCGTTATGTCGTTGGCGGCAGATTGAACAGGCGCCGCCGCGTCAGCCAATCCTCCCGCGTCATTTCCCAATAGAGCGAGCGTCTGGAGCCGCCGTCCGGCAGCCGGCTGAGCCGCTCACCCATCGAGGTGAACCCTGCCGCCTCGATGACCTTGGCGGAGCGCACATTGTCCAGCGCCGCCGTCAGCCCGACGAGCCGCACGCCCA
>JAUMCZ010000055.1:0-27398 GCA_032122215.1 Caulobacter sp. | reverse complement strand
TGAGCGTGGCGATGCTGTTCCACGAACTGGCGACCAATGCGGCCAAGTATGGCGCCCTGTCGACGGCCGAGGGACGGCTGGCGGTGCGCTGGGCGCTCGACGGGACGCGGCTGACGCTGTCGTGGACGGAGCGCGGCGGACCGGCGGCGACGACGCCGACGCGCCGGGGCTTTGGATCACGGCTGATCGAGCGCACCGCCAGTCACGAACTGGGCGGCCGGGCGATAGCACGCTACGAGCCGGAAGGCCTGCGGCTGGATCTCGACGTGACGGTGGGCGGCGCGGGCTGAGGCGGCCTGATCGTCTGCGGCAGCGGCGGCGTCTAGGCTCCGTCCAGTTCCACGCCGCTGCGGCGCAGCTGGCCGACGAGGCGCAGGGTGTCCTGATAGATCTGCTCGGCCAGTCGCTTCATGGATGGCTCGGCGATCTTGGCGGAGCAGGTGAGGATGCCGCTGCGGCTGACCCGCTTGACGAAGCCCTTGTCGATCAGCCGGCCGACGCAGCGGCGGGTGGTCTCGTAGGGCATGTGCAGGGAGCCGGCCAGGGCGTGAACGCTGATCGGCCGGCGCAGGTCTTCCGGCGCGATGGTGTCGATGGCGGCGTACCGGGCGGAGAGGGCCGGGTCTTCCATCAGCGGGGCGATGTTGGCCTGCAGAATGGCGACGTAGACAACAGCCAGCGCATAGTCGTGATCAAGGTGGGCGGCCATGCCGATCATGGTGCGGAGGGTGTAGTCGCCACCGATCCGCGCTACCGCGCGGGCCTGGGTCTTTCGTAATTCGTCTCGCGACCGCATGGTCGACCCCCTGGCTGGGCGGCCCACGGGCCGTCCACATTGGGTTGAAAGGGACGAACGCGATTTTACGCGCCCGAACTCTACGCCTGAATTCGACTGGGTATGCGGATCGCAAACAGCGGGGACTGCCCCCAGACCCGCTGTCGTCAAACCGTTATGTAGTCTAGCCGACTCGGCAGACCCCGAAACCAGCGGGTTGCTCACTTTGAGTGACGAAAATCAATTATGGGTGCGACTATTCAGCCGCCTGCAGCTCCGCCGCCGCTTTCGCCGCCTCGAGCTCGGCGGCCTTTTTCTCGACCAGCTCTACGATGTGGTCGACCATGGTCTCGTTGGACTGCTTGTGGTCGGGCTTGCCGGCCATGTAGACCATGCCGTGCCCGGCCCCGCCGCCAGTGAAGCCCAGATCGGTCATCAGCGCCTCGCCCGGGCCGTTGACGACGCAGCCGATGATGCTGAGCGACAGCGGGGTGGAGACATGGGCCAGGCGCTCTTCCAGCGCTTCCACCGTCTTGATGACGTTGAAGCCCTGCCGGGCGCAGCTGGGGCAGGCGATGATGTTGACGCCGCGGTGGCGCAGACCCATCGACTTCAGGATATCGAAGCCGACCTTGATCTCCTCGACCGGATCGGCGGCCAGGCTGACGCGGATGGTGTCGCCGATGCCGGCCCACAGCAGGTTGCCGATGCCGATGGAGGACTTCACCGTGCCGGTGCGCAGGGCGCCGGCCTCGGTGATGCCCAGATGCAGCGGGCAATCGATGGCCTCGGAGAGCTGCTGGTAGGCGGCGACGGTCATGAAGATGTCGCTGGCCTTCACCGAGATCTTGAAGTCGTGGAAGTCGTGGTCCTGCAGGATGCGGGCGTGGCTGAGCGCGCTCTCGACCATCGCGTCAGGACAGGGCTCGCCGTACTTTTCGAGGAGCTCGCGCTCCAGCGAGCCGGCGTTGACGCCGATGCGCATGGAACAGCCGTGGTCGCGGGCGGCCTGGATGACCTCGCGGACGCGGTCCGGGCTGCCGATGTTGCCCGGGTTGATGCGCAGGCAGGCGGCGCCGGCCCTGGCGGCCTCGATGCCGCGTTTGTAGTGGAAGTGGATGTCGGCGACGATCGGGACCTTGGACTCGCGCACGATGGTCGGCAGGGCGGCGGTGGACTCGACGTCGGGGCAGCTGATCCGGACGATATCGGCCCCGGCCTCTTCCAGCTGGCGGACCTGGTCGATGGTCGCCGCCGCGTCGGCGGTGAGGGTGTTGGTCATCGACTGCACGGCGATGGGCGCGTCGCCGCCGACCGGCACCTTGCCGACCATGATCTGGCGGGACTTGCGGCGGTCGATGTGACGCCACGGGCGGAGGAGAGTGTGGTCTTGTGCCATTGGACCTAACTTAATGCCTGGAGGCGCGTTTCCAAAGCGGTGAAGCGCGGCTATCGAGGACGATAGATTTATTCCTATTCAGTAAGTCGGCTTTGAGACGGTACTGCGAAGACCAGTCTCGGAGCGCCCATGGAAGACTTCCTGCTGTTCTTTTTTGTCGGTTTCGGCGCCCAGATCGTCGATGGCGCCCTGGGCATGGCCTATGGGGTGGTCAGTTCGACGGTGCTTCTGGCCTTCGGCGTGCCGCCGGCGGCGGCCTCGGCCAGCGTGCATGCGGCGGAGGTGTTCACCACCGCGACATCCGCCGCCAGCCACGTGGCCCACAGGAACGTCAACTGGAAGATGTTCTTTCCCCTGGCCATCGCCGGTGTCGTCGGCGGCGTGCTGGGCGCCTATGTGCTGACCAGCATCGACGGGAACACCATCAAGCCGTTCATCGTCGGCTACCTGGGGATCATGGGCCTGGTCATCCTCTGGCGGGCCTGGAAGGGCCCGAGCCGCACCCCGACCTCGCCCAAGCTGATCGCCCCGCTCGGCCTGGTCGGCGGCTTCTGCGACGCCACGGGCGGCGGCGGCTGGGGCCCGACGGTGACCAGCGCCCTGGTCGGCACCGGCACCGAGCCGCGCTATTCGATCGGCACCGTCAACACCGCCGAGTTCTTCGTCACCGTCGCCATCTCGGTGGCCTTTCTCACCGCCCTGCTCACCGGCCACTGGGAAAAGACCGGCGGTCTGATGCAGCACGCCGCCGCCGTGGCCGGGCTGGTCGTCGGCGGGGTGCTGGCCGCGCCCCTGGCCGGCTGGGTGGTCAAGATCGTCCCGGTGAAGATTTTCACCTGGCTTGTCGGCTTCCTGGTGCTGGCGCTCTGCCTGTATCAGGGACTGAAGCTGTTCAGGGTGATCTGACGTCCACGGACGAATTGTAACGACGAATTTAGTCGCTTTTTTTCGTCTTGCCTTTATCCGCACCCGGATGATCCGAACGCTGCCGACAGTTGCGGGCGCCTGCCTGCTTGCCGCCCTGCCCGGCGCCGCTCTGGCGCAGGAGAACCCGTGGGCGGTGAAGGGGACGCTGGCCAGCGAGTATGTGTCCAAGGGCACAGGCAAGAGCGCAGGCGACCCGGCCTTCCAGGTCGAGGCGTCCTACGACTTCGACCCGGTCTACATCGGCGCATGGGGCAGCAATGCCGACACCTCGCAAGGCGGCGATTCCGAATTGCACGCCTTCGTTGGCGCCAAGCTGGTGGCCGGCGATATGAAGTTCGACCTGCGCGCCATGGCCAAGACCATGCCGGGCACCGCCGATGGCGTGCAGAGCGAATGGCTGGAACTGCGGGCAGAGGCGAGCATGCCCGTGGCCGGCAATGACCTGCGCCTGCGCGTCGAATACAGCCCCGACAACTATGCGGCCACGGAGGCCGCCTGGTGGGTAGAAGCCCAGGCCAGCCGCAAGCTGACCGATGACTGGAAGGTTTCCGCCGCTTATGGACTTCGCGAGCAGGACGGTGGGGCCGACTACCGCGCCTGGAACGCCGGGGTCACCTGGAATGCCACCGAGACACTTGCCCTCGACCTGCGCTGGTACGACACCGATAGGCACGAACGGGGCGAGAACTTCGACGGGCGGTTGTATCTGGCCGCCACGGTGTCTTTCTGAAGTGATCGCGCGTTTGACCCGATAACCGGCTTCCACTTATCGGAACGCGCTTTAGCGGGCCTCGAACGCATTGAGCATCTGGCGCATGCGGTCCATGGCCTCTCGCGCCGTACCGCTGGCGCGGGGAATCTGCTGATCGACCTGCTGCAGCGCCGCCGCCGTGCCGCCGGCCGCGCGGGCGGCCAGGGTGGCGGCCCGGAAGTCGGTCACCGGGCAGGCGCCGCCGAAGGCCCACCAGCGCCGGTCGCCCTGTCCCTGCTGCAGCACGCATCGACGCTCAGGGGCGAGGCTTAGCCAGACCACGGCCCGGAAGTCGTCCAGCGCGGTGCCGGCAAAATCGTCGTGGCCGATGAGGCCGTTGCTGGCGGCGGTGGTGTCGATGCTCTCCAGCCCGTCGACGAGCACCAGCTGGTTGGCGTCGCCGACCCGCCGCATGCCATTGATCTGGGCCGAGAACAGCAGCGCCTTGTCGCGGCTTGAGGCATAGAGGGTGAAGCGCCCGCCGGCCTGGCGCACGCGCGGCCATGCCTGATCGAAATCATCGACGCCGACATCCGGGGCGGCCAGCACCACCTCATCGAACAGCGGCGGCGATCCGGCCGCCGGCGGGGCGATCTTCTGCAGGGCGTTCAGGAGCGGCCGGTTGCCCATCGAGTGGGCGATGAGGGTGATGCGCTCGGCCCCGGTCTTCGTGGCCACGTCCTGCAGGAAGGCGGCGAGGGCTTCGGCTTCCCGCTCGCTCTCGGCCTCCCTGGCATCGTCGGCATAGCCGAAGACATCACCGCGCGAGGGCCAGCTGTAGAGGATCGGGGCGCCGTCAAATTTCAGGTCGGCTGCCAACTGGGCGGTGCGCAGGGCCCCGTTCTCGAAGCTGGAATTGAAGCCGTGGACGAAGACAAAGGCTTCCTTCTGGCGGGACTGTCCGACGGCGCTGGAGACCGCGCCCAGAAAGCCGTCCCGCGTGCCGATCGGGTCGACGCTGGTCAGGATGAAATGCTTCTCGGGGTCGGCGCGCAGGGTCAGGGTGAAGACCGACGGGGTCGGGATTTCGCCCACCTGCCGGCGGCTGGGCACGCTGACCACCGCCTTGCCGTAGACCATCGGCCCGCGCTTGCCGCCGTAGAAGCCGGCCGGCAGGGTCGAGCCGGTCGGGCGCCGTTCGGTGGCGTAGAAGACGGTCACCTTCTGGAAGGGCTTGCGGTTGTCGACCGGGCGCACCGATGAGGCCGACGGCGGCGGAGCGGAGGTTTCCGGCGGCGACGGCGGTCGGGGCGGTGGAGCGGAGGTCATCGGCGGCGAGGCGGTGACCGGCGGCGGAGGCGGAGGCGGTGGCGGCGGAGGCGGCGGCGGCGAGGGAAGCGGGATGTCGCCGTTGCCGCCCAGATCGACACCCCTGGCGGTCGCCACCCTGGCGTAATCGGCGCTGGTCTTGTCGAGGGCGGCAACGAGGGGGTCGTTGGGGCCAAGCGCGCCGGTGGCGATGGATGAAGCCTCGTCGAGGTTCCAGATGGCGTCGGCGTACTGACCATCGGCATACTGGGCGGCGGCCACCAGGCGATGCAGCTCGACCAGCGAGACATGGCGACGGCCCCGCGTCTTCCGGGCCAGGTCGAGAGCCTCGACGTAGGCTTCCGCGGCGGTCCTGCGCCTGCCCATCCGGTCGAAGGCCTTGCCGACGGCGGTGTAGTAGTCGATCAGGGCGTCCGGCCCGATGGCCTTCAGCGAGGCGGCCACCGCCGGATCCTTCCAGTCGCGCAGCAAGGCGGCCGCGTCACCCCTTTCGGCGGCGGCCATGACACCCGGCAGACTGGCGGCGGCAGTCGCCATTGGCGCCAGCGACAGGGCCAGCGCCCCCAACAGTGCGATCAGTCGTTTCATGGCGCGCCCCGCAACCCTCGGGCTGGAGAATAGGCGAGGGTCAGCCCGCTGGTCATCCCCTGTTGCGGGGTGATCGGGGCGGATGATCGAAGCGGAACATGCTAGGAACACCGCCATGACCGAAGGTTTGATTCGCTGCCCCTGGCCCGGCGTGAAGGACCAGATCTATATCGACTACCACGACACCGAATGGGGCGTGCCCGAGTGGGACGCCCGAGCGCTGTGGGAAAAGCTGGTGCTGGACGGGTTCCAGGCCGGACTGTCGTGGATCACCATCCTGAAGAAGCGTGAGGCCTTCCGCCTGGCCTTCGACGACTTCGACCCGGAGAAGGTCGCCCGCTACGGCGATGCCGATCGCGCCCGGCTGATGGCGGATGCGGGGATCGTGCGCTCCAACGCCAAGATCGACATGGCCATCAACGGGGCCCGCCTGTGGCTGGACATGCGGGAGCGGGGCGAGGATTTCAGCGCCTTCCTGTGGGATTTCGTGGACGGGGCGCCGGTGCAGAACCAATGGGGGTCGTTCCGGGAGGCGCCGGTCAAGACGCCGCAGGCCGAGGCGATGGCCAAGGCCTTGAAACAGAAGGGCTTCAAGTTTACCGGGCCGGTGATCGTCTATGCCTTCATGCAGGCGGTCGGGATGGTCAACGACCATGAAGTCGGCTGCTTTCGGCACGCCCAATGCGGCGGCAACCACGGCTGATCAGCCCGCGGCCTTCAGCCAGGGCAGCGGCGGCAGGAACAGGCGCTCGCGGATCGACCGACAGCGGGTCGCCGGGCTAGCGGGGGTGACCTCCCTCAGCTGCCGTTCCGCCCAAGCGCGCCGGGGCCCGGTCATGGCCTCCAACAGGGGGCGGGCGAGGTCCGCCCGTCCCATCCGCGCAAGGGCGACGACCTGAACTTCCTGCCGGGCGTAGGCGAAGCCTGTGTCGCGGGCCTGCGGCCTGTTGTTTGCCATGGCCGGCGCAAGCGACGAGTGGCCGGCCCGACAGAGGGCGGTCACTGCCGCCATGCCGGAGAACCGATCCTCGGCCATCCGATCCTCCAGATAGGACCAGGCGGCAGGCCCCACATCGCCCAACCGCACGATGATCAAGGCGCCGTCGACAGGCTCCTCGCCCGTCGCCACGGCGCGATAGAACCGGCCGCCGATGCGGCTGAACTCCGCCGGCGGCAGACTGGCGGCAAGTTCCAACAGCATGCTGCGCTGGCGGATGGCCTGATCGCTCGCCGCCGGGCGTTCGATGCGGGCCATGATGGCGTCGGCGCGGGGGGCCAGCTGGTCGGCGTTGGTCTGCAGCAGACGTAGATCGATGCGCAGATCGGGGCCGCCACCAGGCTTCAACCAGGCGTCCAGAGCGGCCAGTTGCTCATTGACCTCGGCGGCGGCGGTCACGCGGGCCTCCTGCAGGCTGCCAGCGGCGTCCGCATCGCTGGCCAGAGCGCGGGTTTCGGCATCGTCGAAAGCCTGGCGGGCCTGATAGTTTTCGCGGGGCGCCTCCCGAACGGTGCGGGGGCTGAGGCCCAGGGCCCTGGCCACCAGGGCGGAGGGATCGGCGTGCTTGTCCCGGGCAATGCGCATCGGCAGGCGCAACAGACCGGTGTGGCATTGCCATTCCAGATGACCGGAATTGAGCGCGCAGCCGGACACCAGCATGGGAATGGGCGGCAGGACGCGGACGTCCGCCTGGCGCACCGCGATGGCTTTACCGCCGGCCGGGGCCAGGGTGATGGTCGAGGTCCGGCCTTCGAGCAGGCCGCTCAGAGCCGCATCCGACTGGCTGACGGTCAGGATCGGCAGGCGAGGCGTTTCCGGCGTCCGCAAGGTGCAGGCGTTGGAGACGCTGGCCCGGCCCCGGCTGATGAAGCTCTTTCGGACCGGCGAGGTCATGTCCGTGCGCGGAAGGGATTCGCAAGTCTCCTCAGGAAGCACCCGGAAGGCCATGATCTGGTCCGTGGCCCCGCGCTCGGGCGGGGCGTAGGCCACGGGAAGCTGATAGCCCTCGACCAGGCTCTGGGCCCGCTCGCTGACAACGGCGTTCCGGGCCGGGTCGAAGGGAATTGCCGCCTGGGCATTGGCCGAGCTGATGTTCAGCGACAGCAGCAGGTAGGCGATGAAGCTAGCCGCGCTTGCGATCAGGTTGAGACCGTAAACCACGGCCGGGACCACGATCAGCCAGCGCGGCGCCGCGCCACGCAGGACGTCCGCCACCATCGTGAGCAGCAGGAGATTGAACAGGACGATAGGCCATAGCGGAGCGGCCATCATCATCAGCACCACGCCGGTTGGCGGAAACCGCTGCAGCCCTTCGACGACGAGCAGAGCGCCGACGGCGAAAGGCCAGGCCGGAAACTCGCCCGACCGCGGCGAGGGCGTCCAGACCCAGCTCCAGGACGACGGGGTCGCAGGGCTCGGCGCTGAAGACCTGCGCCGGCCAAAACTCGCACTCTGATTTTCGGGCATTCGACCTCCGCCAGTCAGGCTTAGCCGGTGCAACCCCAAGGATTGGTTACGGTGTCGCAGCGGCCGTCCAGCGATGGCCAACCGGGGCGGCTCAGGCTATTTCGGTCAAAGATGACCAAGGTCCGCCGCCCCGATCTGTTGCTCGAGAAGGCCTGCCCCGGACCTGTCTGCGGGGTGGACGAGGCCGGGCGGGGGCCGCTGGCCGGGCCGGTCAGCGCCGGGGCCGTGATCTTCGATCCCGGCAAGCGGCTGCCCAAGGGGCTGAACGACTCCAAGAAGCTGACCCACAAGCAGCGTGAAGAGCTGGAGTTCGAAATCAAGTTGCGGGCGGTGGCGTTCGGGGTGGGCTTCGCGTCGGTCGAGGAGATCGCCGAGCTGAACATCCTGCATGCGGCGGGGCTGGCCATGTGCCGGGCGATCGAGGCGCTGTCGGTGACGCCCGTGTTCGCGCTGGTCGATGGCAACTACCGGTTCAAGCTGCCCTGTGAGGTGAAGACGGTGGTCGGTGGGGACGGGATTTCGGCCTCAATCGCGGCGGCGTCGATCCTGGCCAAGGTGGCGCGCGACCGGGTCATGGTGGCGCTGGACGCCGAGCATCCGGGGTATGGCTTTGCCAGTCACAAGGGCTACAGCGCCAAGGCGCACTTCGCGGCGTTGCGAGAACTGGGGCCGTGTCCGCAACACCGGTTGAGCTGGGGGGCGGTGCGCGAGGTGTGCGGACTGCCGCCGCTGGTTCCGGAGTTGCCGCTCTAGAGCCCTTCTCCCCTTGGGGGAGAAGGATCTTGAACTGCCTCAGATCCCCATCTGCCGCGCCGCCAGATCACGCATGATCTCCTCGCTGCCGCCGCCGATCGCGTAGACCCGCACCTCGCGATAGATGCGCTCGACCCTACCGCCCCGCATGTAGCCGTTGCCGCCCATCACCTGCATGGCCTCGCGGGCGCAGTACTCCATGGTCTCGGTGGCCTGGACCTTGAGAAGGGCGATCTCGGCGATCGGCTTCTCGCCCTGCTGCACCCGCCAGGCCAGGGTTTCCAACCAGGACTGGGTGGCGTTGATGCGCTTGTACATGTCGGCCAGCTTGTGTCGGATGACCTGGTGGTCAGCGAGCCGCTTGCCGAAGGTCTTGCGCTCCTGGGCCCAGGCCAGGGCGTCTTCCAGGCAGACCTTGGAGAAGCCGATGGCCCCGGCGGTCATGCCGATCCGCTCGCTGTTGAAGTTGTTCATGATGCCGGCGAAGCCCTGATTCTCGGCCCCGATGAGGTTTTCGACCGGCACTCGGACATCGTCAAAAAACAGGGCGGCGGTGTCGGAAGCCCACCAGCCCTGCTTTTTCAGCGGGGTGCGGGTGAAGCCTTCGCGGTCGCGTTCGATCAGCAGCAGCGACACGCCCCCAGCCCCCTCCCCGCCCGTGCGGACGGCGACGGTGTAGTAGTCGGCCCGCATCCCTGAGGTGATGAACATCTTGGAGCCGTTGACGACGTACTCGTCGCCCTCGCGGCGGGCCGTGGTCTTGAGGTTGGCGACGTCGGAACCGCCGGTGGGTTCGGTGATGGCCAGGGCGCTGATCTTCTCACCCGACAGCACCTGCGGGATGATGCGGTCCTTCATCTCCTGGGTCCCGAGAGTGCGGATCGGCGGCAGGCCGATGCCGTGGCTCATCAGGCTGGCGTTGATGCCGCCGGCGCCATGGCGGGCCATCTCGGTCGAGGTGACGATGGACATGAAGGGGTCGGTGGGGATGCCGCCGTACTCCTCCGGCCAGCCGAGCCGAAGCAGGCCGATCTCGGATGCCTTTTCATAAAGCTCGCGGGGGAATTCGCCGGCCTCGTCCCACTGGTCGGCGAAGGGCATGATCTCCTTCTCGACCCACTTGCGCAGGGTGTCGCCCCAGGCGCGGTGGTGGTCCTGGTAGAAGGGGCTGAGGCGCGATTGGTAAAGGTGGTCGAGGGCAGGCATGGTTTCTCCCGGGGCCTCTCTGGCGGAGTGTTTGCGATAGCATCCACGCTTTCCCCGCACGGAAGTCGAGGGTTCAATTCAGGGGGTGTCAATGCTATCTAGACAAGGCTTCTAGAAAGAACTGTCATGGCCCTCAGCATCAAGACCAAGGAAGCCGATACCCTGGCGCGGGAGCTTGCGAGAGTGACCGGCGAGAGTATGACGCAGGCGGTCACGATTGCCTTGCGGGAGCGATTGGCGAGAGAACGCGCGTCCCGTGAACCGGGCCTGGCAGACCGACTGATGGCGTTTGCCGAAGAGGTTGGTCCCGAGTTTGATCCCAAGCCCATCACCAAGGAAGAGTGGGACCGGGCATCGGGGGACGAGGACTAGGTGCTGGTCGTCGACACTTCCGCCGTCATCGCTTTCCTGCGCAACGAACCCTATGCCAGGTCCGTCGCGCAGCGCCTTGAGATGACGGCGTCCAATCAGCGTTTCATGGCCACACCAAACTATGTCGAGGCCGGTACAGTGCTGGCCGGAAAGCACCCTGACCCGAAACGGGCGTCCGTGCTGCTCGACATGTTTCTGCGGTCAGCCAGCATTTCGCTTTTCACCGTTGATGAGGCGTTGACCAAGATGGCGCTCGACGCCCGCATTCGGTTCGGCAAGGGTTTTGGCCATCCGGCGCAGTTGAACTTCGGAGACAGTTTTTCTTACGCGCTGGCAAAGCATCTGAACGCGCCCCTCCTGTTCATTGGCGACCACTTCACCCACACCGACATCCGCTCCGCCCTCTGACGAGTAACCTTTCGCTAACCACGTCCCGTAACCCGGCCTTCACCACGACTCCCGAGAATGGTCGGACTCATTTGACGGGGTTACCAATGGCGTTCGGGTCCGAGACTATCATCCAAGGCGACTGCATCGAGCAGCTGCGGGCCCTGCCCGACCGCTCCGTCGACCTGGTTTTCGCCGACCCGCCCTATAACCTGCAGCTGGGCGGCGACCTGTTGCGGCCCGACAATTCCAAGGTCGATGCGGTCGACGACCACTGGGACCAGTTCGAGAGCTTCGCCGCCTATGACAAATTCACCCGCGAGTGGATGAAGGAGTGCCAGCGCGTCCTGAAGGACGACGGCGCCCTGTGGGTGATCGGCAGCTATCACAACATCTTCCGCGTCGGGGTGGCGCTGCAGGACCTGGGGTTCTGGATCCTCAACGACGTGGTCTGGCGCAAGTCCAACCCGATGCCGAACTTCAAGGGCACCCGGTTCACCAACGCCCATGAGACGCTGATCTGGGCGTCCAAATCCAAGGGCGGCAAGCGCTACACCTTCAACTACGACGCCCTGAAGGTGTTCAACGACGACACCCAGATGCGCTCCGACTGGACCATCCCGCTGTGCACCGGCGACGAGCGGGTCAAGAAGTCGGACGGGTCCAAGGCCCACCCGACCCAGAAGCCGGAAGCCCTGCTGCACCGCGTGCTGCTGGCGACCAGCAAGCCGGGCGACCTGATCCTCGATCCCTTCTTCGGCTCGGGCTCGACCGGGGCTGCGGCCAAGCGGCTGGGCCGGCGGTTCATCGGCATCGAGCGCGAGGCCGAGTACATCGCCGTCGCCAAGGAGCGCATCGCCAAGGTGCAGCCGGTGGCGCCGCAGGACCTCGAAGTCATGGGGTCCAAGCGGTCCGAGCCGCGGGTGCCGTTCGGCCAGCTTGTCGAGGCCGGCCTGCTGCAGCCCGGCGACGAACTCTGGTGCCCCAAGGGCCTGAAGGCCGCGCGGGTGCGGGCCGACGGCAGCCTGGCGGTCGGCGACCTGACCGGCTCGATCCACAAGATGGGCGCGATGATG
The DNA here is from genome assembly GCA_032122215.1 of Caulobacter sp. Classification (GTDB taxonomy): domain Bacteria; phylum Pseudomonadota; class Alphaproteobacteria; order Caulobacterales; family Caulobacteraceae; genus Caulobacter. The sequence goes on along the minus strand of JAUMCZ010000055.1, from coordinate 15,431 downwards.
GAAAACGCCCCGGCCTGCAACGGCTGGACCTACTGGCGCTTCAAGACCGACGCGGGCCTGGCCCCCATCGACGTGCTGCGCAGCAAGGTCCGCGCCGGGATGGCGGCCTAAACGACCTTGGTGTTGTTGAAGGCGGCGGACACGGTCGTCACCGAACCGACGACCAGCTGCTTGCTGCCGGGGGCGACGACGTAGCTGGTCTGCGCGTCGTTGGCCTCGATGCTCGACGTCTGAAGCGGATTGACCAGCACGAAATCCGGCTTCGACGGCATCGGCTGGGCCAGCATCAGCTCGATGAACCGGTCCGCGAAAATCTCCTGCATCGACCGCACGCCGAGCGCGATGTCATAGCTGGTCCCGTTGGCCATCAGCACCTGACAGGACGAGCCCGGATCAAGCGGCAGGATCCAGGACGCCGTGTCCGGGTTGAGACACAGCTCGCCGCCGCTGGCGGCAGGCAACAGCACCATGGTCATGTTCTTCAAGCTCCCTCGCCCGTTTCAAGGACTCTACGGTAGCGCGTTTTGTGAAGAACAAAATCCCCCGTTGCGGCTTCAGAGCAGTCGAGGCGTGACCAGGGCCAGCCGGGCCGCCTTCAGGAAGACGCTGGGCAGGGCGCCGAGCCCGGAGCGCGGGGTCCAGACGACGCCTGCCGCCTCGCCCTCGGCCAGCAGCACCCGCAGGGTCAGGGAGAAATGGGTGAAGACGTGCTCGATCTCGCCGGCCTCGCGCCAGGCGGCGTCGGCCGGCGCGCCTTGCAGGTCTGTCGGCGGGGCGGCGGTCCAGTCGCTGGTGGGCAGGCCGAGCATACCGCCCAGCAGGCCCTTGTCCGGTCGCCGGACCAGAGCGAGCGCATCGCTCTTCGTCAACACATAGGCGATGCCGAACCGCCGGGGCCGGGCCGCCTTCTTCGTCTTTCGGGGAAAGCTGTCCTGGTCGCCGCGCGCGAAGGCGGCGCAGTGAATCGACACCGGGCAGCGGTCGCAGAGCGGCGACTTCGGCTTGCAGACGGTGGCCCCCAGATCCATCAGGGCCTGGGCCCAATCCCCTGGTCTATCGGCGCCGGGACGGTGAGCGTCGACAAGGCTTCCCGCCAGATCCTTCAGGCGCGGCTTGCTGGCCGGCATCGGTTCCTCGACCGCAAACAGGCGGCTCATCACCCGCTCGACATTGCCGTCGACGACATTGGCGGCGCGGTCGAAGGCGATGGCGGCGACGGCGGCGGCGGTATAGGCGCCGACGCCCGGCAGGGCGCGCAGACCCTCCTCGGTGTCCGGGAAGACGCCGTCGTGGTCGCGGGCCACGGCGCGGGCGCAGGCCAGCAGGTTGCGGGCCCGGGCGTAGTAGCCAAGGCCGGCCCAGGCAGCCATCAGATCGCCGTCCGCGGCATCGGCCAGGTGGGTGACGGTCGGCCAGCGCCGGGTGAAGTTCAGGAAATAGGGGGTGGCGTGCGGCACGGTTGTCTGTTGCAGCATCACCTCCGACAGCCAGACCCGGTAGGGATCAGCGCGGAAGCCGGCAGCATGGTCATGCGGCCGTACACGCCAGGGCAGGTCGCGGGCGTTCTCGTCATACCAGGCCAGAAGGCGAGCGCGGAGGTCGGGGGTGTTCACCGACCGGGACCTAGCACGCGGCGGAGGTTTTTCGAGGGGCGGTGTCGGAACCGGGTTGGCAGGCCCGTCCTCAGTGGCGAAGAGAAGACAAGCTTAGGAAACCCCATGCGCCGCACCCTCATCGCCCTGCCCGTCCTGATCCTGCTGGCCACGGGTCAGACGTTTGCGGGGCCGGTCGACACCGTCCAGGCGCAAACGGCTTCGGCGCCGTTCAAGGCGCCGGACCTGCTGGCCGGGACCTACCGGATCGATCCCGAGCACACGACGATCCTGTTCCGCGTCGACCATGTCGGCATGTCGAAGTGGACCGCCCAGTTCCGCACCTTCGACGCCAGCCTGTTGCTTGACCCCAAGCGCCCCGACGCCTCGACGGTGACGGCGGAAATCGATGTCGCCTCGCTGGACAGCAAGACCAGTGCCGCCCTCGCCTTCGACAAGGCCCTGACCGGCCCCGACTGGCTGGACGCCGGCGCGCATCCCAAGATCACCTTCAAGTCGACCAAGGTGACCATGACCGGGCCCGACACCGCCGACATCACCGGCGATTTCACCCTCAAGGGCGTGACGAAGCCCGTCGTTCTGATGGCGAAGTTCAACGACGGCTACAAGCCCAACGCCATGGACGGCGCCCGCATCGGCTTCTCCGCGACGAGCCGCTTCAAGCGGTCCGACTTCGGGATCAGCTACGGCATTCCGGCTCCGGGCAGCAAGATGGGGGTCAGCGACGAGGTCGAGGTCATCATCGAGACCGAGTTCACGCAAGGCAAGCCGACCGGCGAGCCGATGCCGGGCCACTAGCCCTCCCCTTCGAAGCGCGCCGGCGGTATGGTCATGCCCATGCCGCCCCGCCGCCCCCTGCCCACCGCTGAAGAAACCGCGCAGATCCTGGCGCGGCGGCGCACCAAGCCGCAGCGACGACCGCCGCCGCCGCTCGGACGGTCCCTGGCCCCGATGCTCAAGGCGCTGGACGAGCGCTTCGGCAAGGGCAGCGCCGGGCTGGCCGCCCGCTGGCGCGAGATCGTCGGCGAGACCCTGGCGCGACACACCGAACCGGTGCGGGTGGTGAAGGGACGGGCGGGACAAGCCTCGATCCTGGAGATCCGCGTCGCCGGGCCGGCCGCCGCCATCGTGCAGCACCAGGCTCCTGACATTCTGGCCCGCGTCGGCATGATGCTGGGCGATCCTTCAGTGACGAAACTGCGTATCGTGCAGGGCCCGGTGAAGCCGGCGCCGGGGGCCAAGCAGCAGGTCCGCAAGCGGCCCAAGGGCCCGCTCGACGCCGCAACGGAAGCGGAGCTGGCGCAGGGGCTTTCGGAGGCGCCGGATGGTCCTTTGAAGGCTGCGCTGTTGCGTCTCGGCCGCGAAGTGCTGCGGGAGCGTTGACTCCCGGCGTCCGGCGCCGCATCGCGCCTTCCTATTGCCGCCTTCATACGGTCTGCAGAATCGCGTTCTACTGATCAACTGCATTTCGGGGAGCTTCGAGAGCCCATGGGTCTGTTCAACCGCCGCGCCGCCATCGGCGCCGTTCTCGCAACCGCCGCTCTGGCGCTGGCCGCCTGTGGCGGCAAGGGCGCCGGCGGCTCGATCGACGGCGACATGTCGCTGGGCGATCCCGCCGCCAAGGTGAAGATGATCGAGTACGGCTCGCTCAGCTGCATCCACTGCGCCAACTGGGCCAAGGACGTCTTCCCGGCCTTCAAGACCAAGTACATCGACACCGGCAAGATCCACTACACCTTCCGGCCCTTCAAGCTGGGCCCGCAGGACAGCTACACCGCCGCCGGCGACCTGCTCGGCCGCTGCGCCGGCAAGGACAAGTATTTCGGCGTCATCGACGCCCTGTTCCACAGCCAGCAGGAAGCCTTCAGCACCGCCGGCGGGGCCAAGGCCGTGCTGTTCAGCGTCGGCGCCCAGGCCGGGATGTCGGAAGACGCCGTCCGCGCCTGCCTCAGCGACAGCAAGGCCCTGGTCGCCCTCGACAAGCGCCTGAACGAACCCAAGGCCAAGGAGGTCACCGCCACCCCGACCTTCTTCATCGGTGACCAGAAGTTCGAAAGCGAACTGCCCATGGCCGAGATCGACAAGGCCTACGCCAAGGCCGGCGGCAAGTAAGGGAGACCCGAGAGCATGCCAGGCCGAAGTGCGAGCGGTTCGGGCGCCCGGGCATGCTCTCCACTCTTGAGACTAGACCCCTCTTGTCAGATTTTGACTTCGTCAAAATCTGGAAGGGTCTAGGGTCCGACCGTGCAGTTCCAGAAGCTTCGTCTTACGGGCTTCAAGTCCTTCGTCGAACCGACAGAGTTTCGGATCGAGCCGGGACTCACGGGCGTGGTCGGACCCAACGGCTGCGGCAAGTCCAACCTGCTGGAAGCGCTGCGCTGGGTGATGGGCGCCAATTCCGCCAAGGCCATGCGGGCCGGCGGCATGGACGACGTCATCTTCAACGGGGCCGGAGCGCGACCGCAGCGCAGCCACGCCGAAGTCGCCCTGACCATCGACAACAGCGATCTGACGGCGCCGGCGGCCTTCAACCAGCATCCGGTCATCGAGGTCGTCCGACGCATCGATCGCGGCGAGGGCTCGACCTATCGCATCAACGGCCGCGAGGTGCGGGCCCGCGATGTGCAGCTGCTGTTCGCCGACGCCTCGACCGGCGCCAACAGCCCCGCCCTGGTGCGCCAGGGACAGATCAGCGAGCTGATCGCCGCCAAACCGCAGAACCGCCGCCGTATCCTGGAAGAGGCCGGCGGCGTCTCGGGCCTGCACACCCGGCGGCATGAGGCGGAGCTGCGGCTGAAGGCGGCGGAGACCAACCTCAACCGGCTCGACGACATCATCCGCGAGCTGGACAGCAATCTCGGCCGGCTGAAGCGCGAGGCGCGGGCGGCCGAGAAGTACAAGCGGCTGTCGGCGGAGATCCGCGCCCTGCAGTCGGCGGTGCTGTTCAGCCGCTGGGCTGAGGCGCGTGACACCCTGCAGCGCGTCGAGGGCGAGACCCAGACGGCCGGCGCCTTGGTCGAGACCACGGCCCGCGAAGCCGCCGCCGCCAGCACAGCCGCCATCGCCGCCGATGAGGCGATCAAGCCGCTGCGCGAGGAGGCGACGGTGGCCGCCGCCATCCTCGGTCGCCTGGCCATTGAACGCGACCGCGTCGAGCGGGAAGCCGAAGGCGCGCAGGCCGAGGTCGCCCGCCTGAGCGCCGAGCTCGCCCGGATCGACGCCGACAACGCCCGCGAGGCGCACATCGTCGAGGACGCCGGAGCGGCGCTGGAACGGCTGGGCGCCGACATCGCGGCCGTCGAGGCCGAGATCGCCGCAGCGCCTTCGCGGATGCCCGAGCTGGAAGCCGAGGCCAAGGCTGCCGAGGAAGCCCGCGCCAAGGCCGACGGCGAGGTCGAGCGGCTGGCCGCATCCGTCGCCGCCGACGAGGCCCGCCGCCGGGCCGCCGAGGCGCGGCTGGACGACGCCCGATCGCGCCTGAACCGCACGGTTCGGGCGCTCGACCAGGCCAGGTCCGAACGGGCCGCCATCGCTCCTGCCAACGATCCCGAGGTACAGGCCGCCAAGGCGAAACTCAGCGAAGCCGAAGGCCGGCTGGCGGAGGCCCGCGCCGCTGTGGAGACCGCCGAGACCGCCCGGGGCGACGCCGCCCGGGCCGAACAGTCGGCGCGTGACGAGATGCGCAAGCTGGAGGACCAGTTGGGCCGGCTGAAGACCGAGGCCCGGGGTCTGGCCCAGCTGTCGGCCCGGCCGGCCAAGAGTTCTTACGCGCCGGCACTGGACTCCGTGAAGCCGGGCAAGGGCTATGAGGCCGCGCTGGCCGCCGCCCTGGGCGAGGACCTGGACGCCGCGCTTGACGCCCGCGCCGCCGCCTACTGGGGCACGCGCGACCTGGCGGCTCCGACATGGCCGGCCGGTGCCGAGCCGTTGGCTCCGCTGGTCGACGCACCGAAGGAGCTGGCGACGCGCCTGGCTTTCACGGCGCTGGTCGCCCGCGCCGATGGGCCGAAGTTGCAAGCCTCGCTGGAGCCGGGCTGCCGGCTGGTCAGCAAGGAGGGCGATCTCTGGCGTTGGGACGGTTTCGTGGCCCGGGCCGAGGCGCCCAAGCCGGCGGCGATCCGGCTGGAGCAGCGCAACCGTCTGGCCGAGGCGGAGGCGGAGATCGAAAGGCTGACGCCTTTGCATGAGGCGGCGGCGACGAAGGCCCGTGAGACCCAGGCCGCCTTCAAAGCCGCGGAAGCCAATCTCGGGACGGTGCGGTCCGCCCCGCGCGAGATCGAGCGCACCCTGGCCGCCGCCAGGGACACCGTTGAACGGCTCGACCGGGAAGCGGCGCGCCGCGACGCCCGCGCCCAGTCGCTGGACGAGACCATCGCCCGCTTCGAGGCTGAACGTGTCGAGGCCCAGGCCGGGTTCGAGACCGCCGAGGCCGGCATCGACGGCGACGGCGGTGACAGCCTGTCACCGATGCTGGAAGCGGCCCGCGCCGCCGCCGGCGCCGCCCGCGAAGCCGCCGCCCTGACCCGCTCCGCCCTCGACGCCGAACGCCGCGAGCGCGACGGCCGGGCCCGCCGGCTGGAAGGCCTGACCCGCGACCTGGAGGACTGGACCCGCCGGTCGGCCGCCGCCGCCAGGCGGATCGAGGCGCTGGATCAGGATCGCCTCAAGGTCCAGGCGGCCATGGCCCAGGCCAAGGATGCGCCGAGCCTGATCGAGGAACGCCGGGCCCGGTTGATGGACGAGTTCAGCGTCGCCGAAGCCCGCCGCGACAAGGCCGGCGACGCCCTGGACCAGGCCGAGACCGACCGCGCCGCCGCCGAGCGAGCCCTGCGCGCCGCCGAGGCCGCCGCCAGCGAGGCCCGCGAAGCCCGCGCCACCCTCACCGCCCGCCTCGACGCCGCCCGCGACCGCTTCGGCGAGATCGCCGGCAATATCCGCGACGCCGCCAAGATGGAGCCCGAGGAACTGGGCCGCCGCATCGCCGAGGAGGCCGTCGCCGTCCCCAAGGACGCCGAGGGCATCGAGGCCCACCTGTTCCAGCTGGAGCGGGAGCGCGAGGCCATCGGCGCGGTCAACCTGCGGGCCGAGGAAGAGAGCGTCGAACAGACCGCCCGCGTCCAGCAGATGAAGACCGAACGCGCCGACCTGACCGGCGCCATCGGCAAACTGCGGGCCGGCATCGAGGAGCTGAACGCCGAGGGCCGCACCCGCCTGCTGGCCGCCTTCGAGGTCATCAACGGCCACTTCAAGACCCTCTTCCAGGCCCTGTTCGGCGGTGGCGAGGCGGAACTTCGGTTGATCGAGAGCGACGATCCGCTGGAAGCCGGGCTGGAAATCTACGCCTGCCCGCCCGGCAAGCGGCTGTCGACCATGAGCCTGATGAGCGGCGGCGAGCAGGCCCTGACCGCCAGCGCCCTGATCTTCGGCGTCTTCCTGGCCAACCCGGCCCCGATCTGTGTGCTCGACGAGGTCGACGCACCGCTCGATGACGCCAACGTCGACCGCTACTGCAACATGCTCAACGAAATGCGCCTGCGCACCCAGACCCGCTTCATCGCCATCACCCACAACGCGGTGACGATGAGCCGGATGGACAGGCTGTTCGGGGTGACCATGCCCGAGCGGGGGATCAGCCAGCTGGTCAGCGTCGATCTGCTGCAGGCAGAGGCGCTGGTCGCGGCGGAGTAGACCCCTCCCTTCCCCCGCTCTTCGGGAGAAGCACTACGCGGCTGCCACCGCGCGCATCCCCTCAGTTCGCACCCTCACTTCGGGGGACGCCAGGCAACTTGCCATCGCCTCATACCCCGGCGCGCCAGGCGTGACGATTATGGGCGGACTGTGGTTGGCCGGGCAGAACAGGATCGCTTCATCCGGTCCGACCGCGGCAAGATCCAGCATGGCGCTCGAGCGGGTCATCAGGATCAGGGGCCGGTCGGCGGGACCGCGCTGGCGCAAGCGGCTGGCGAGCGCTTCCTGGGTGGGTTGGTCGAGGCCTTGTTCGACAAGATCGACAACGATTGCGCCGGCGCCCTCTGACTCCAGCGGTGGAAGCAGTGCGTCGAGCGCCGCTGAGGGGGTCGCGCCGTCCTCTATGAGCCAGGCCATGGCCACTTCCGCTCGGGCGCCCAGCGGGGACGGCGCGCGATCCAGAGCCAGAAAGGTCGCACGGGGCAGCTCGTCGGCCAGCCGCACGGCCAGCCGCGTTTTGCCGCTGCCGAGCGGCCCGACGAGCCAGGTCAGGGGCTTGATATCGCGCAGTTCGAACCGCTCACCGCCCCACGGCCATGGCAGGTCGAAGGCAACGGCGAGATCGCCCGGCGCCCGGGAGAGGCGAAGAAGTTCGGCGAGGCCGGGAGCGTCGCCCCTGGCCAGCCGGGCGCGCAGAGCCCGGACCTGATCCGTGCGGGCGGCGATGGCCCGCAGGGCGGCCTCAAGGCTGGACTGGTGGGCGGCGAGCGCGGGCTCAAGTCCCTCGGCCTCACCGTTGAGGACACGCTCGACCTGGGCCAGGCTGAAGCCCAGGGCTCGCAACGCAGCGATCTCGCCGGCCCGGGTCATCTGTTCGGGGCCATAGGCGCGCCAGCCGGCCTCGGTGCGGACCGGGGTGACAAGACCCCGCTGTTCGTAGAGGCGCAGGGCCTTGGCGGAGACGCCGAGGCGGGCAGCGGCTTCAGCGGCACTGAGGTAGCGATTCGATACGGTCACGACTCACCTCGCGGGCTGCTGGTCGTCGCATCAGTCGGGCCAGCCCCTGGGGCCGGGTCAAGGGTGGTCTTTCCAGCGTCGCAAAATCCCGTCTACTCTCCGTCCAACGCCAGTCGGAGCCTCCTCATGAAACGCGCCCTTATCGTCGGTCTCGCTATCGCCTTCACCGCCGGGGGCGCCCTCGCCTACGACGCCGCCTCGCAGATCAAGGACCGGCAGGCCGGCATGAAGCAGATCGGGGGCAACATGAAGGGGCTCTACGACACACTCAGCGGCGACAAGGACCCGACAAAAATCAAGAGCTATGCCGCCAACATCGACGGTCTGGCCAAGAAGCTTCCCGGCTGGTTCCCGGCCGGCACCGGCCCGTCCAGCGGCGAGAAGACCAAGGCCAAGGCGGAGGTCTGGACCGACCCGGCCGGCTTCAAGGCGTCCGCCGCCGACTTCGCCGCCCAAGCCGCCAGGCTGAACGCGGCCGCCCAGAGCGGCGACGCCGAGAAGGTGCAGGCCGCCTTCGCCGCCACGCGCGGGACCTGCAAGAGCTGTCACGACAAGTACCAGGCCAAATAGTCGTGCCCGCGCTGATCTGGGACCTGCCGACCCGGCTGTTCCACTGGCTGCTGGCGGCCCTGGTCGCCTTCTCCTGGTGGAGCCATGAGGGCCACCTCGACTGGCACCGGCTCAGCGGGTTCGCCATCGCCGGTCTGCTGGTCTTCCGCCTGTGGTGGGGCATCGCCGGCAGTTCGACGGCGCGGTTCGCCGGGTTCCTGAAAGGCCCGGCGGGGATCGCCGCCTATCTCAAGGGCGGCGCGGCCGGGGCGCCGGGGCACAATCCGCTGGGCGGCTGGAGCGTGGCGGCCATGCTGCTGGTGCTGATCGCCCAGGTCGGGCTCGGGCTGTTCGCCATCAACGAGGACTTCGAAGGCGGACCGCTGACCAAATACGTCGACTACGACACCGGCCTGGCGATCGCCGGCTGGCATGAAACGATGTTCAACATCCTGCTCGGGCTGATCGTCCTGCACCTGCTGGCCGTCGGCTACTACGCGGCGCGGAAGAAGAATCTGGTCGGACCGATGATCACCGGCAAGGGCGCCTTGGCGGAGGGCGTGGACGCGCCTGTCATGGCCCCGCTGTGGCGGCTGCTCGTCGGCCTGGTTCTGGGCGGCGGGACTTTCGGGATTCTCTATTGGCTGAATGGGCAGGCGTCGGCATTCTAGGCCAAATTTGAAAAGCCGGTATGGCGGGAGGCCACCCATGAAGTTCCAGATCACAGCCCTGGCGATGTTTGGCAGCCTGGGGCTTTCCGGCCTCGCCGCCGCCCAGACACCCCCGGCCGCCCCCCCGGCCGCTAACGACTATTCGAAGGCCGAGACCTGGCTCTGCCTGCCGGGCCGGGCCAGCGACGCCTGTGGTGTCGACCTCTCCGCGACGGTCGTCGAGACGGACGGCAAGAGCGACAAGATCACCCTGGAGGGCACGCCGGCCCCGGCGGCCATCGACTGCTTCTACGTTTATCCGACGGTCTCGACCGACCCGACGCCCAACAGCGACATGACCATCGACGAGGCCGAGCGCCGGGTGGTGGCGGTTCAGTTCGCGCGGTTCCGGAACGTCTGCCGGCCCTTCGCCCCGATGTACCGGCAGGTCACCCTGTCGGCCCTGCGCCAGTACATGACCGGCCAGAACCCGGGGGCGAGCCGCGAGCTGGCCTACAACGACGTCAAGGCCGCCTGGGACTGGTATCTGGCCAACGAGAACAAGGGCCGCGGCGTCGTGCTGATCGGCCACAGCCAGGGCTCGGGCGTCATCGCCGAACTGGTCAAGCGCGAGATCGACGGCAAGCCGATCCAGAAGCAGATCGTCGGGATGATGCCGATCGGAGCCAATGTGCCGGTCGACGAGAAGGGCATGTTCGGCTCCATCCCCAGCTGTTCGGCCAGGGGACAGACCGGCTGCCTGATCTCCTATGTCAGCTTCCGCGACACCGTCCCGCCGGCGCCGACCAGCCGTTTCGGCAAGGTCGAGGGGGCCGGCCTGCATGCGGCCTGCGTCAACCCGGCGGCGCTGGGTGGCGGCAAGGGCGAGCCGGTCTCCTACCACTGGAACCGTCCCTTGACGGGGAGCGCCCCGCCGGTTGCCTGGGCCACGGACCTGTCGGTGGATACGCCCTACGTCACCACCCCCGGCCTGTTGACCACCGAATGCGTGCGCAGCGGCGAGTTCAGCTATCTGAAGGTGACAACCAACGCCGACCCGGCCGATGCCCGCACCGACACCGTCCCCGGCGACATCGTCGTCTTCGGCAAGGTCGACGCCAACTGGGGCCTGCACCTGGTCGACATGAACGTGGCCATGGGCGACCTGGTTGATATCGTTCACCAGCAGGCCGTGGCCTGGAAGAAGAGCCACTAGGCCTCAAAAGGAAACCCGCGCCGTGAAGACTCCCCTCATCGCATTCGGCGCGGCCCTCCTGCTGGCGGGCGGCGCGGGCTGTGCCCAGGCCCAGAACCCGGCCAGCTTCGCCGCCAACGACTACGGCAAGCCGGAGACCTGGCTGTGTCTGCCCGGCCGGTCGGATCCCTGTTCGACGCAGGACCTGACAACCTCGGTGATCGCCGCCGACGGGGGGGTGACGGTGGAGCCCTTCGCGCGCGCGGCTGATCCGGGCATCGACTGCTTCTACGTCTATCCGACCATCTCGACCGACAAGACGCCCAACAGCGACATGACCCCGGACGACGAGCCCCGGGTGGCGGCGGTGCATTTCGCCCGCTTCGGCAGTGTCTGCCGCACCTTCAGCCCCCTGTATCGCCAGGTGACGCTGGCGGCGCTGGGCAAGACCATGAGTGGCCAGCCCTCGGGGGCCGACATGGAACAGCCCTACAAGGACGTGAAGGCGGCCTTCGACTGGTACCTGGCCAACGAGAACAAGGGCCGGGGCATCGTCCTGATCGGCCACAGCCAGGGGGCCGGGATCGTCCAGCGGCTGACCCGCGACTACTTCGACGGCAAGCCGCTACAAAAGCAGCTGGTCGGGACCATGCCGATCGGCTGGAGCGTGCCGGTCGATGACAAGGGGCGGTTCGGGACCATCCTCAGCTGTTCGAAACTCGGCCAGACCGGCTGTCTGGTCTCCTACGTCAGCTTCCGCGACACCCTTGGCCCAGTCCCGGCGACCCTGTTTGGACGGGTGCAGGGGGCCGGCCTGCATGCCGCCTGCGTGAACCCGGCGGCGCTGGCCGCGGGCAATGGGGATGGCGGCAAGGCGCAGGCGCACAGCTATCTGCGGACCCGCAGCGGCGCGGGCAAGCAGCCCTGGGCAAAGGGCAAGACCATCGAGACGGGTTACGTCTCCGTCCCCGGCCTGCTGACCACCGAGTGCGTCCGCGAAGGCGCGCACAGCTATCTGAAGGTGACCACCAACGCCGACCCGGCCGATCCGCGCACCGACAGCATCGGCGGCGATCAGAACAACAACGACCCGCTGTGGGGCCTGCACACGCTCGATATGAACATCGGCATGGGCGACCTGATCGCCATGGTGAAGGCGCAAGGCGAAACCTGGCGAAAAGAACCCCATAGCCGTTGAGCCGTCGACGCGGGCGCAGGCCCGGAGAAGGTTCGGACGTACCCTTTCCACCCGGTCAGAGACTGGTCGAAGGCGGTCTCGAATGCGATCAGTCTCCGGCGTTTCCTGATCCCGGTCATGGTGTCCGCAAGCGCCGCGTTCGCGACAACCTTCGGGCGCCAGACCAATGTTCTGGTCTTTCCGTCGGGGCGCTACAGCTATGTGAACTTTGTCCGCATCGGCATGCCGCTGAACCTTCTGACCTCGCTCGTCGGCGTTGCAGTCATCCCAATATTTTTCCCGCTCTGAAGGCTTGAACCGAGGTCGGTCACATGATTGTCAGAACATATGACCCATGTCCTTTAATGAAGGCGATATGATCAGGGCTTCGAAATTCACAACAAGACATGGAGTGACCGCGTATGTACGACGGGGGCATGGATACTGTATTGTTCGTTTGTAACGATGAATCTGTTTCGACAGATATTCTGGACAAGCTTCATTCGGCCGGTTTTGGCGTTGTTGGCCCAACTCCACGCGCCGCCACCGCTCTGGCGCTGACGGCCCAAACTCCCCCGACCCTGGCCCTGGTCGCCGGCGACCTGACAGGCGAACGATCCGCCAGCCAGCTGGCCGAGGAGTTGATGTCCAACTGGGGCGTGCGCTCCCTGATCTGGCGGGACGGTACGCTGTCAACAGGCGAGACTGTCACCCATTGGGCCGTCGAGGGCGAACAGCTCGAACGGCTGCGTCGGGTGTTCGGCCGGGACGGCGACTGAAGGCCAACCCATAACGGTCTTGTAGATATCAAGGCCGGATCGCCAGCACCCCGTTGCCTACGATCGAATTTCTGAGGGCGCGGGCCGCGCTTCCAGAACGACAAATAGCCCAATGCCGGAGCGATGCGTCGCCGGGCGGTCGAAAAAGGGCTGAAACACACAATCTGGTCTGGTCGACCCGCCATCTGTGCTGCGGGAGCGAGACCATATCTGAAAGGAAACTGGTGACTGCCAGCGAACATCTACTTGTGGCCGGACGCGCCGCCCTCGCGCACCTGTCCTCGATGAGCCTCCTGCAGGTCTCGCTCAATCTGGCCCTGACCGTCGGCCTGGTGCTAGCCGGGCTTCTGTCGGGCTGGGCCGGCCGCCTGCTGTTGCGCGCCGCAGCCCGGCGCGTGCCCGGACCGCACACAGCCGAGCGGACTGTGCGGACGGCGCGGGTCACGCGCGTGATGATGTGGACGCTCAGGCTGGTGGCGGTCGTTGTGATCGCCGCCCTGATCGCCAACGTCTGGGGCCTGGACGTGATCGCCTGGGCGTCACGCGGCTATGGCGAGGCCGTTGTCGGCGGGGCGCTGCGGTTGGCGGCCATGTTCGTCGTCGCCGTCGCAGCCTTTGAGCTGGCGGGCCTGATGATCGGCCGCATCATCGGCGGGGTCGTCGACCGGGCGCACGATCCCCGGCGCCAGGCCCAACTGAGGACTCTGGGCCCCCTGCTGCAGGGTATCGCCCAGACCGCCATCCTGATCGTCGTCACTCTGATGGCGCTGAGCGAGATCGGTGTGAAGATCGGGCCGCTGCTGGCCGGGGCCGGCGTCGTCGGTATCGCCCTGGGGTTCGGGGCCCAGACGTTGGTGAAGGACTTCCTCACCGGCATGTTCCTGATCGTCGAGGATATTGTCTCGGTTGGAGACATCGTGCGGATCGGCCACTCCGGAGGCCTGGTTTAGGGGATGACCTTGCGAACCATCCGGCTGCGGGATTTCGACGGCACCCTGCACGTTCTCCCCTACAGCGAGGCGCAGATCGTGCATAACCTGACCAAGACCTTCTCCTACTATGTCTTCGACCTGCAGGTGTCCTACGGCTCCGACATCGATGAGGCGCTGGCGATCATGACGCGGGTCGGCGCCGACATGCAGGCCGAACCGGAGTTCGGCGCGAAGATCCTCGAGCCGATCGAAGTCGTCGGCGTCGACAACCTCGCCGACAGTGGGGTGATGCTGAAGGCCCGCATCAAGACCCTGCCGATCCAGCAATGGGCCGTCGGCCGTGAGTACAACCGCCGGATCAAGCTGGCCTTCGACAAGGCCGGCATCGAGATTCCCTTCCCGCACATGCAGGTGGTGCTGCCGGAGCAGCAACTGTCCGAACTGGCAAGGCACTAGCCCAGGGCCAGGCTCTCGGCCTGCCCCTAGGCCAGCATATCCAGCAGCACGCCGGTCATCTTGTCGGCCGTGCGGATCACCTCGGCGTTGGCCTTGAAGGCGACCTTGGCCTCGATCTGCTCGACCGCCTCTTTCGCCAGATCGACATTCGAATCCATGCCCCAGGACGCGGTGCGGCGGGCGCTGGCGTCGAGGCGTTGGGTGGCGGCCATGAGGCCGGCGGTGGCTGAGTTGATCGCCTGCATGGGCTGAAGATATCGAGGCGCGGTTAAGTCCTTGCGTCCAAACAGGGTAAATCCGTATCGCGGTCTTTCCCCCGCCGTGCGCCGGTGCTTAAAACACCTGTATGAGCGGCAAGACCGAAAGCCCGACCGAACCCTTCAAGCGCGCGCTGGCCCATGCCGCGCGATCTCTGGCCGAGATGCCGGACCTGGAGGTCGTGTTCTCCGGCGACGGGCCGCAGCTGTCGGGCAATCGGGCGGTGCTGCCGCATCCGCCGCGCGACCTGACCATGGCCGAGGCCTCGCGGATTCGCGGGCTGGCCGACCAGATGGCCCTGCGCCTGGCGCACCATGACGCCGTCGCCCATTCGCGCGGCCGCCCGGCCTCGCCGCAGGGCCAGGCGGTGTTCGAGGCCGTCGAGCAGGCGCGGATCGAGGCCATCGGCTCCAACAACCTGGGCGGCGTGCGCAAGAACCTGACGACGGTTCTGGAGCTCAGCCTTGAGCGCAAGGGCCTGGCCCGCATCCAGGACCGGGCCAACGCGCCGCTGGCCGACATCGTCAGCCTGATGGTCCGCGAGCGGCTGACCGGCCAGCAACCGCCCGAGCCGGTGCGGCCGCTGGTCGACATGTTCCGGGCCGAGATCGAGGCCAAGGCCGGTCCAGACCTCGACAGGCTGCTGAGCAGCATCGACGACCAGGCCGCCTTCGCCAGGGTCACCAAGGCCATCCTGCGCGACCTCGACATGGGCGACGAGGGCGCCGACCCGACCGAGGGCGAAGAGGACGAGCAGGGCGAGGAACAGCAGGAGCAGTCGGAAGACACCGACGGCGACGGCGAGGGACAGTCGCCGGAAGGCTCCTCGATGCAGGAGACCGAGACCACCGACAGCGACCAGGACGACGGCGAGGAACAGGCGGTCGAGAGCGAGGACGATCCCGACGCCGAGATGAGCGACGAGGCCCCGGAGATGGGCGACGGCGCCAAGCCGGCGCGTCCGGACCCGAAGGACAGCGGCCGCCCCGAACCGGCCTACAAGATCTTCACCAGCGCCCACGACGAGATCGAGCCGGCCGAGGACCTCTGCGATCCCGAGGAACTGACGCGCCTGCGCGCCTATCTCGACCAGCAGCTGGCCAGTCTTTCCAGCGTC